>DCGN01000095.1:0-5252 GCA_002315275.1 Clostridiales bacterium UBA1777 | reverse complement strand
CCATGGTCTTCCGATTACTTTCCAAAGAGACCGCCGCCGAGGTCTTCGCAAACTTTGAAGCACCCGAGCAGGAGCAGATAATAAACTCAATAACCGACTCGGAACTGGGAAACATCATTGAAGAGCTGTATGTGGACGACGCTGTTGACATGATGGAGGAGCTGCCCGCAAACGTCGTCAGACGTGTCATGCGCACTGCCACTCCCGAAACACGAAACCTCATAAACCAGTATCTCCGCTTCCCGGAAAACTCCGCAGGAAGTATCATGACTTCCGAGTTTGTCGATCTCAAAAAATATATGTCCGTCAAGGAATCCTTTGCGCGTATACGCCGCATCGGCGAGGACAAGGAGACCATCTACGTCTGCTTCGTCATGTCCGCCGACCGCAAGCTTGAGGGCATTGTCTCCGTAAAGGATCTATTGCTGGCAGACGATGATGTAATAATCGAAGACCTCATGGACAGAAACGTCATCTTCGCCACCACCACCGAAGACCAGGAGAGCGTCTCCGAAAAGTTCTCCGACTACGACCTTATGGCTCTGCCCGTTGTGGATAAGGAAAACCGCATGGTCGGCATCGTCACCGTCGACGACGTCATCGACGTCATGGAAGAGGAGACCACCGAGGACTTCGAAAAAATGGCAGGTATTCTGCCCTCCGATACTCCGTATGCCAGAACGGGCATATGGGATATATGGAAAAACCGCATCCCGTGGCTGATGTTCCTTATGCTGTCGGCGACGTTCACAAGCATGATTTTGACACACTTTGAGAATATGCTCGCCGTTCAGGCAGGGCTCGTTGCGTTCATCCCTATGCTGATGGGCACGGGCGGCAACTCCGGCGCGCAGAGCTCCACAGCCGTTATCCGTTCGCTGTCACTCGGCGATACAGAGCCGCGCGATGCGCTGCGTGTCATATGGAAGGAGCTTCGCGTTTCCTTCATATGCGGTATTTCTCTGGCGATAGTCAACTTCGGCAAGATGCTTCTGCTTGACGGGCTTATTCTGAATAACCCTAATATTACGCTCTCCGTTGCCGCAACGGTCAGCCTTTCGATTCTTTTCATCGTAATGTTTGCGAAGGTCGTCGGCAGCATGCTCCCGATACTCGCCGAAAAGATAGGCGTTGACCCCGCCGTTATGGCTAACCCGCTCATATCCACGGTCACGGATGCCGTTTCCCTGCTAATCTACATTTATATGGCTAAGCTGATCCTCAACATTTGACTTTTCAGAGGAATTTAAATGGATCTTTCGCAGCTGATTACAAAGATCGTAATCTTTCTCATTCTGATCTTCATAGGGTATTTCTGCGCAAGACGCGGCATCGTTTCGGGAGAGTTCACCTCTCAGGCGAGCAAGCTCGTTGTAAACGTATTCGGCTCGGCATCCATTATTAATGCCGTTGCCTCGTGTCAGGATATCACCGTATCTACGGGCGAGGCGCTCAGCGTGTTCATGCTGATGTTCAGCATTGAGGCCGTCTCGTACTTCTTCGGCTTCGTCATTGTCAGGCTGCTGCGCTTCAAGGGCGAAAAAGCGCTCAACATCGAGCTTCTAATTGCGATGATGAATATTCTGTTCGTCGGCGTCCCGATCGCGCAGGAGCTCATCGGCGGGCTTTCCGTGCTTTACCTCGGCATTGCGTGCATACCGTTCAACTTCCTAATGTACACCTACTGCGTATGGCGCATCGTTGGCAGCGGGGCGCATAAGGTGTCCGTAAGGGATATCATAAGCATTCCGATGGTCGCGGCGATAACATCCATGCTTCTCGTTGTGCTTCGCATCGGCCTGCCCGAGCCCGTCGCTCTCTTCTCCGGCACGCTCTCCGGCGCGACGGTTCCGATGAGCATGATAGTTATCGGCACGTCTCTCGGCAAAACAACGCTGAAGGATGCGTTCTGCGATATCGGAGTTTATATCGTCTGCATATTCAGGCTGATAATCTTCCCGGTGCTTATATGGCTGCTTCTGCGCGGCATCACGATGGATCATACGATCATGGCGAGCACTGTTGTCATGGCAGGCTGTCCATGCGCGGTGATGACCTCCGCATTGCTTATCCAGTACGGCAAAAACGCCGAATTCGCTTCAAAATCAATTCTTGTCAGCACGGTGCTCTCAATGGCGACCTTGCCTCTTATGTCACTCGTGCTGGGTCTGTGAGGAAAAGATGCACATTCCATCTGCCGAAAGCAGCACGATCGATATTCTCTCCTTTGATGACGCGCTTGCCGCATCCGGTCACAGCGACTGTTATGACACCGGCAAATGGCTTTATGTGCCGGACTTTTACACGGAATACCGTTACATACTCGGCGTAAAGGGAGCTGACCCGCTCATCTGCATCGGCATAAATCCCTCGACCGCTGCGCCGGATAATCTCGATAATACGCTCAAATCTGTGGAGCGCATCGCGAACGGCAACGGCTATGACGGTTGGATGATGTTCAACGTCTACGCCCAGCGCGCTACGAACCCGGACGATATGGATACCGATTTAAACGTAATGCTTCACAGAGAGAACATGGCCGCGTTTGAATACATCCTCTCATCTGTCGGTGAGGGCCATTCCCCCGCAGTGTGGGCCGCGTGGGGCACTATAATCGAAAAGCGCCCCTATTTGAAGGACTGCGTGCGCGAAATGGTTTCTATCGGGCAGAGCTACGGCGCATACTGGGTCTCGGCCGGAAAGCGCTCCGTAAAGGGGCATCCGCACCATCCGCTATACTTACGAAAGGACGAGAAAACGGAGCCGTTTGACGTTGCCTCCTATCTCGACAGCCTATGAGCATCAGAGAGGATATCGCAAAATACGCTCCCTTCAACGAGCAGGAGGCCGCTGATAAGGAGCATATTCTTGAGTTTCTCGACAATAACGCAAACGCATTTCTGCGTGACAACACAGCAGCTCATATGACTGCCTCCTCGTGGGTAGTAAACCGCGAGAGGACAAAGGTGCTGATGGTATACCACAGGATATATGACTCCTGGTCGTGGACGGGCGGTCATGCCGACGGCGAGGAGGATCTTTTGTCCGTTGCAATACGCGAGTGCCGCGAGGAGACAGGCGTATCAAACGTCCTCCCGCTGTCCGAGAATATCTATTCGCTCGAGATACTCACGGTTGACGGGCACGAAAAGCACGGCAGATACGTTTCGAGCCATCTGCACATGAACGTCACCTACCTTCTTGAGGCCGATGAAAGCGAGGCTCTCAGAGTCTGCGAGGACGAGAACAGCGGTGTAAAATGGTTTGCTCTCAAGGATGCGCTCAGGGCATCCACAGAGCCTTGGTTCGTGAAGAGAGTGTACTCAAAGCTGAACGAAAAGCTCAGAGGAATTTGATAATATAGGTCATAATGTGAGCAAAAAGCGATATTGCCGCATTTGCTCCGTTAGGATATAATTTCACCACAGTTCAAAAAACATAAGGAGAAATAGTTATGACTGACAAAGAATTGCAGCTTATGTCCGAAAAGGGCAGACTGCTTGCTCTCGAGGCTGTTTTTACCGCGGCATCAGGTCATCCGGGCGGATCCATGTCCTGCATCGACGCTCTGACGACTCTCTATTTTGACGAGATGAACGTTGACCCCGCCAACCCCAAGTGGGAAGACAGAGACCGTTTCGTTCTCTCCAAGGGTCACTGCTCTCCCGCTCTTTACGCGGTCCTCGCGCTTAAGGGCTTCTTCCCCGTTGACGATATAAAGCTCTTCCGCTCCATCAAGGCTCACTACTCCGGCCACCCCGATATGAAGAACGTTCCCGGTGTGGATATGTCCACCGGTTCTCTCGGTCAGGGCCTCAGCGCCGCTGTCGGCATGGCTATCGGCGCAAAGCTCTCCGGCAAAGCCTACCGCACCTACGCCATCTGCGGTGACGGCGAGGTCGAGGAAGGCCAGATTTGGGAAGCTATTATGTCCGCCGCAAAGTGGAAGCTCGACAATCTCTGCGCTCTTATCGACGTGAACGGGCTTCAGATCGACGGCAGAACCGCCGACGTTATGCCCACCGATTCTCTTGAAGAGAAATTCAAGGCATTCAACTGGAATGTGCTTACCGTTAACGGCCACGAGATCTCCGAGCTCCGCGCCGCGCTCGCCGAGGCAAAGAAGGTCTCCGGCAAGCCCACCGCAATCATCATGAAGACCGTTAAGGGCAAGGGTGTCTCCTTCATGGAGGATCAGGCCGGCTGGCACGGCAAGGCCCCCAACGCGGAGCAGTACGCTCAGGCCGTTGAGGAGATCAACGCAAGAATTATGAAGCTGGAGGAAATGTAAAATGGCAGGAAAGATAGCAACCCGCAACGCCTACGGTGAAGCTCTTGCAGAGCTCGGCGAAAAGTACCCTCAGCTCGTTGTTCTCGATGCTGACCTTGCCGGCGCAACGATGTCCAAGTTCTTCGCCGCAAAGTACCCCGAGAGATTCTTTGACTGCGGCATCGCAGAGGCCAACATGACCGATATCGCGGCAGGCCTTTCCACCTGCGGCTACAAGCCATTTACCAACACCTTCGCTATTTTCGCGGCAGGCCGTGCTTACGAGCAGGTCAGAAACTCCATCGCTTACCCCGGCCTTAACGTCACGGTCGTCGGTTCTCACGGCGGCGTTTCCGTCGGTGAAGACGGCGCTACCCACCAGTGCATCGAGGATTTCGCTCTGATGCGTGCAGTCCCGGGCATGACAGTTCTCTGCCCCTGCGACGGAAATGAGATGCGCCTCGCCGTCGAAGCGCTTATCAACTTCAACGGCCCCGCATACCTCCGCCTCGAGCGCCCCGCTACAGACATCATCACCGATGAGATCCCCGGCTACAAGTTCGAGATCGGCAAGGGCGTTCAGCTTAAGGACGGCTCCGATGTCACCGTGATCGCATGCGGCATCATGGTTCCTCTCGCCGTCAAGGCCGCCGAGGAGCTCGCTGCAGAGGGTATCTCCGCGAGAGTTATCGATATGCACACGATAAAGCCCATCGACAAGGAGCTCGTTATCAGGGCCGCAAAGGAGACCGGCTGCATCGTCACCTGCGAGGAGCACTCCGTTATCGGCGGTCTCGGCAGCGCCGTTGCTGACGTTGTTGTTGAAAACTGTCCCGTACCCGTTGTCAAGCTCGGCGTTAACGATGAGTTCGGCCGCAGCGGCAAGGCTCAGGAGGTCCTCGATTACTTTGATCTCAACGTTGAGGGCATCAAGGCCAAGGCCAGGGAAGCTCTCGCAAAGAAGTAATTATTTGAAAATGCG
>DCGN01000121.1:20877-24484 GCA_002315275.1 Clostridiales bacterium UBA1777 | reverse complement strand
CTTCCGTCAAACTCGGTGACCTCGCGGCTTTTTTTGTAGAGTCTGGGTTCTTCCTTCGTGAGGATATGTCTGAGTGCCATTATCTCTGTCTCCTTTATGATCATTCAAGCGGGTCGTTATCAGCGTACACCGTCACGCCCTTGAAGCGTTTATCGGTGCTGCACGCGATGAGCGCGCCGGAAACGATGCCACGTATCGCTGCGCTGTCATCGCAGCAGATATAGTCTCTGTATCTGAATCTGTTATTGACCTTTACGACCGGAAGCGGCGCGGGGCCGAGCACGGTCACGCTCCTGTCTCCGCCTACTGCGCTTCTCACAAGGTCTCTTATAAACATGCACGCCTTAAAAACGAGCACCTCGTCCATTCCCGAAGCCGTTACCGCTATGTGGCGGCAGAAGGGCGGCGTGTTCTGTATCCTTCTCATCTCTATCTCAGATCTGAAAAACGCGTCATAGTCCTGCGCGGCGGCCTGATTGATTGTCTCATTAGCAGGCGTAAACGTCTGAATGACGGCTCTGCCCGGCTTTTCTCCGCGGCCCGAGCGGCCCACCACCTGTGTGATGAGAGAAAACGTTCTCTCCGCGGCGCGGTAGTCTCCGGAATACAGGCTCTGATCCGCCGAGATGACACCTACGAGCGTGACATTCTCGAAGTTCAAGCCCTTTGTGACCATCTGCGTGCCGACCATGACGTTTATGTTTTCATTTCTGAACTTCTCAAAAAGCTTCTCGTGCGATCCCGCAGGGAGAACGGTATCCGTGTCCATGCGAAGGACGGATATGTCCGGGAAAAGCTCTCTGAGCTCCTCCTCCACCTTCTGCGTGCCTGTTCCGATATGTCTGAGTATACCTCCGCACTCGGGGCAAAACTCGTCGATCCTTCTCGAAAAGCCGCAATAATGGCAAAGAAGTCTTTTCTTTGTGCTGTGGTATGTGAGCGAGACGCTACAGTTCGGGCATTTGTACACGAAGCCGCACTCGCCGCAGCTCACAAGTCTGTTTGCGCCGCGCCTGTTGATGAACAGAATGCTCTGCTCGCCGCGGCTCAAATTGTCCTCTATCTCGTCTCTGAGGACGGAGCTTATATCGCCCGCATTGCCGGAGCGAAGCTCCTTTTTCATGTCCACTATTCTGACTGACGGCAATGCCATGTCATTATAGCGGGCGTTCAGCTCGAAATAGTTATATCTGCCCGTAAACGCGCTGTATCGGCTGACGATATCAGGCGTTGCCGAACCCATCAGCAGAAGGCAGTTTGCTCTCGCGCAGCGGTACT
Organism: Clostridiales bacterium UBA1777; assembly: GCA_002315275.1. Classification (GTDB taxonomy): domain Bacteria; phylum Bacillota; class Clostridia; order Oscillospirales; family Oscillospiraceae; genus Limivicinus. Next base: position 23,206 of record DCGN01000121.1, on the reverse strand, counting down.
TTGCTATGTCTCTTGCGTTGTAGCGCGGGGAGTTTTCGGACTTGTAGGTCTCCTCCTGCTCCTCGTCTATTATGATAACGCCGAGGCCGGATACGGGCGCGAAAACAGCGCTTCTCGTGCCGATGACGAGCCTCGCCCTGCCGCTTCTGATACGTTTCCACTCGTCGTACCGTTCTCCCGCGGAAAGGCTGCTGTGCAGAACGGCAACATCGTCCCCGAAGTGGGACGAGAAGGTGTTGAGCATCTGAGGCGTCAGCGCTATCTCGGGCACGAGCAGTATGGCAGACCTGCCTCTGTCAAGCACATCGCGGATAAGGTGGATATATACACTCGTCTTGCCGCTGCCGGTAACTCCGAAAAGGAGCGCGGCGGAGGCTTTGCCGCTGTCGGACAGCTTTTTCAGCCCGTCATAGGCAGTGCTCTGCTCGGCATTCAAAACGGGAAGAGGCTGCACTTCCCCGTCATACCTTGCGGGTCTGCGGAAGACCTCGCGGCTGTAAAGCTCAACAAGCTCAGATTTCACAAGCGCCGTCAGTGATTGGCGCGATGCCCCCGTAAAGCTCAAAAGCTCTCTTACCGGGAGAGCCTCAAAGCTGCACAGAAGGTCAAGCAGGCTCGACTGCTGAGGCGATTTTCTGCGCTTATTGTCCGCAATCACTGAGGCATCCTCCGGAGGCACGGCAAGCCGCGCCATTTCGCAGGTCTTGTCGTTCACTCTGCGCTTTCCGTCATCCGTGAACCACAGCCCCGCGGGGAGCATTGCCTTCACCGCGTCAAACACCGTGCAGAAGAATCTGTCGCGCATGAAGTACGCAAGTTGGATCTGCTCCGCCGTCAGTACGGGCGCATCATCAAGGACCGTGAGGATGCACTTGAGCTTGGCATATTCGCTTTTATCTGTGACCGAAAGGATGATCCCCTCGCTCTTTCTGTTTCCGTTTGCAAACGGGACAAGCACTCTGACGCCCGGAACGGCCTTGTCGGCAAGCGCCTCCGGGACAAGATAATCGTATGGCTTGTCTATACTGTATATTGCGGACGAAACCGCTATTCTCGCTATCCTGCAAGCCATAGTTTACCTCACATTACGCTCAGAGCTTACTCCATGTCCTCGATAGAAAGCTTGCCGGTATATACCTCATCGATAGCGGTGGAAACGGGCTTCTTCTCGAGAGGAAGCTGCTTCTCTTCTGCTTCGATGGAGATGTCTCTTGCTCTGCGGGCTACGAGGTTAACGAGCTGGTATCTGCTGCCGACCTTCTCGACGAGGTCGCTCATGGGGGGATAAAGCATCATAGTAAATTACTCCATTCTGCCGCGAATACGGCGCGGCTCCGAATATAACGGCTATCTTTTAAAACAGCTCAATTAAAAAACTTTTCCATGCAGGCCTTTCTGTTATCTGCTCTGCATCTCTCTGCCGTAAGGATGGCATCAAGCTCCTCGGCGGCCTTGTCCGCATCGTCATTGACGATGACGTAATCATAGAAGTCTGCCTCCTCGCACTCCTGACCGGCGCGGATGAGTCTCGCCTCAATGGCGCGCTCGGTATCCGTGCCTCTGCCTCTGAGGCGGCGGGCAAGCTCCTCCTTTGAGGGAGGAAGAATAAAAATCTTCACAGCGTCCGGGCGGTTCGCGTTGACCTGCCTCGCGCCCTGAACCTCTATATCGAGGAGCACGTTCATGCCCTCGTCAAGCTTCTGCTCAACGTACTTTCTCGGTGTGCCGTAGGAATTGGCTACATACTCGGCATGCTCAAGAAGCTCGCCGTTCTCGACCATTTCTCTGAATCTGTCAAGCTCCACGAAGAAATACTCTCTGCCGTCGACCTCGCCGGGACGCGGCTTTCTCGTTGTAACTGATGTGGAGAAGCAGCTGTCGTTTCTCTTTTCCATGACCTTGAAGACGACCGTGCTCTTTCCCGCGCCGGAGGGACCCGAAATAACTATGAGTCTGCCTTTTTCACTCATCGCTCTTACTCTCCTCTTCATTCTTTTCTGCGAAGCGCGCCGCCAGTATCTCGGGCTGGAGCGCCGATAAGATAACATTGCCGCTGTCCGTAAAGATAACGGCTCTCGTGCTTCTGCCGAAGGAGGCATCGATAAGAAGCCCTCTCTCGCGCACATCCTGAATGGCTCTCTTAATGGGCGCTGACTCCGGGCTGACGATGGAGATGACTCTCTCTGCGGAAACAAGGTTGCCAAAGCCTATATTTATAAGCTTCATACGCGCCTCACTCTATGTTCTGGATCTGCTCGCGGATCTTTTCTATCTCGCTCTTTAGATCAACGACGACATGGGCTATATCAGCATTCTGGCACTTGGAGCC
>DCGN01000121.1:12660-20811 GCA_002315275.1 Clostridiales bacterium UBA1777 | reverse complement strand
ATGGGAGACTTTCCGTTCACCATGTCCTTCAGCTGAGCCATGTGGCTGCGAAGGCGGACCGTCTCTTCGTCAACGGCGATCTTGTCCGCAAATATTGCGGCCTCGGCAAGTATCCTGCTCTCGTCAATACCTGTCGTTCCGAGAAGGTCGGCCATCTTCTGCTCGAGCCTTGCTCTGTAGTCGGCAACAGTCTTGGGTGCTTCGGTCTCGACGGTGGAGACGAGCATATTGATTGTCTCCAGCTTGTTCAAGACGTCGTCTCTGAGCTTTTCGCCCTCTCTGAGCCTCATCTTGTCGAAATCGCAGAGAGCCTCCTCCATGATCTCGGAAAGGCCCGCGGAGATAGCATCCGCGTCAAGATCCTTCTTCTCAACGGAAAGAACGTCTGGATAACGGCTGAGCGTAACTGACGTTACATCGTCATCAAGGCCGAGCTCATCCGCAATGTGCCTGAGTGCTTCGTAGTATCCCTTGAGAAGCGGTTCGTTGACCTTGACAGTCATATCGGCAGCAGATGACGTATCGACCGTTACGAACACATCGACCTTGCCGCGGCTTATATGTGACTGGATCTGAGACTTAAGCGCGTCCTCGGCGAAGATAAAGCTTCTCGGCAGTCTGACGGAAGCGTCAAGATAGCGATTGTTAACGCTTTTGAGCTCAATGGTTACATCAAGGTCACCGACAGTGCCTCTGGCGCTGCCGTAGCCCGTCATGCTTTTGATCATAAGCACCTCCACATCAGTCTCTCAGACTGACTATATCAAATGTAATGGATTTATTGTTTTTCTTCAGCCTCTGCGAGGCGACCACTATCGCCGCACCGACAATGAGGCCGATAAAGCTGCACAGCACACAGCCGACTTCTCCGAGCCCGGCCGCGCTGCCGAGTGCAAAGCCCAGCACGAGCAAGACTATCGGCACGATGTACACGAGGATTATAGCTCCGTACACCTTCTTCGAGCTGCTCTCTATAACTACCTTCTGGCCTCTTGCGGCTTTTATTTTGTTTCTCGCGACGGTCTTTATCTCGCTTTGGAAGATGCAGCTCTCGCAGTTGCCGCAGTTGCTGCCGCACGCGGTTCCCCTCGACACGGCGACCTCCGCCAGCTTATCGGACAGTATTTTAGTTACAACAGCATCCTGAGTCATCTTATGCCCTCTTTATCTCGACCGACAGAACGTAGTCCCCCAAAGAGCCGACGTCCGCAGTTCCCTCGGTGTCGATCTTGATTTTCGCCTCGGGAGCAAACGTGCCTGCGGATTCTACATAGTCCGTCAAATCAACAACAGCGCGGATATCCTCGCTCTTTATCTTATCAAGCTGATCGGCAGGGCCTCTGAGCGTGACCTCAATGCTCTCCGTCTTAATGTTGCTGACGTAGCCTACGCTGTCATTTATGCAGGAGAAATTGTTCACCTTAAAGGTTCTCGTTTCAAGGCCGACCACCTCGACCGTGACCGCAGCCTCCGTGATGCCGGTGACGTTCTTCAGCTCATTGTTAATGGTTATCGTATAGGTCTCCGTGAAGGAGGTCTTGAAATCGGTGAGGTCGATAGTTGCGAGAACGATCTTGTTAAGCCCCGTGAGAAGCTCGCTGTCACCCGAAAGGGTGACCGTTTTTGGCTCGATGGTGACCTTCGTATTCGCGCTCGTCGCGCCGGCGCCCTCAACGAGATCAACCGCAAGCGGGATCTCCTTGATATCGAATATCTCAAGCTCAGCCGTAATGATATCGGTTGACGTGTAGATATCGGTCACATCGCACTGCTCTCCGTACTGATCCATGAGCGTATAGCCCGTATTCTCTCTGTAGGTCTTCTCAATAACTCCGGCGTTCTGGCCGAAGGTGACCCACGCGTAGGACACGGCATCGACATACGAGGCAGGGCCCGTGATGTCAACGGTCGACGGCTCAAACGACGGTGACTCCGCCGTGTGGCCATCGCCTACGTCTCCGTCAAAGCTGCCGCGCACGGGAATGCTCACCGTCTTCAGCTCGGAGACAAGGAAGCTCACCGTTTCCGGCGATCTGCTCGTTACGGACAGGCCGTTAGTATCTACACCGTCCGCATAGACGATATCGTAAGCCTGCGTCATATAAGCCGATCTCGACAGCTTCGATACGTCGATCTGCGCGACGATATCGTCCGCCTTTAGTTTGGCCACAGCTCTGCGCGAGCCAGTGACCTCAATATTGACCGTGGACGTGTCAAGCTCAGTTACCACCATGTTCTTAGCGCTTTCGAGCGCATCCTCGCCGATGACCTCCACTCGGACATTGCGAAACGTCTTCGATGTCTCATCGGACTCCACGCTCGTGATATACACCCATATAGCCAACGAGGTAAGCACCGAAACGGCTATCCAGAACACGCGGCTGTTTTTTAATTTATTTATCAGACTGTTCCTTTCCATTCCATATCCCCGCTATACGCTTCTTCAGATTACTCAGGAAATCGTCCTTCTCGGCACCGTCATCCTCTTTGATAAGCTCATTTCTGAGGAGCTTATCAAGGGAAGCAGATGTCAGATGGCGCTTGAGCATGCCCTCTATCGCGACCGAGATAGCGCCTGTCTCTTCGCTGACGATAATGACTACAGCATCAGTCTGCTCGCTCATGCCGATGCCAGCTCTGTGCCTCGTGCCGAGATCCTTGCTGAGGTTCGTCTTCTTCGTGAGAGGGAGCACGCAGCCCGCAGAGCCGAGCCTGTTGTCTCTTATAACGACTGCGCCGTCATGCAGCGGCGCGTTCTTGAAAAAGAGGTTTTTCAAAAGCTCCGCGGTTATGTCGGAGTTGACGATAGTACCCGTGCTCATGACCTCGTTGAGTCTTACGTTGCGCTCCATGACTATCAGCGCGCCGGTCTTGCTCTCAGCCATATCCTCGCACGCGAGAACCACCTGCTCTATCGTGTTGCTCATGGCCGTACCGGAGAAGCCCTTGCTCGCCGTAAAGCTGCCCATGCGCTCGAGAAGCCTTCTCAGCTCGGGCTGGAACAGAATGACCAGCGAGATAAGGCCGAGCTCGATCGTCTTCCTCAGCAGGTAGTTTATCATCGTCAGAGAAAAGACCTCCGAAAGTACGAATACCACGAGCAGCAAAAGGATGCCCTTGGCGATATTGTGCGTGTTATTCCTCCGGATGAACCATATTGCTTTGTAAATCAGATATGCCACTATGAGAATATCGAGAATATCCGATATTTCCATCGTCTTCAGAATACTGAAGGCGTTTTCGAGGGCGCTGTTGATCAACTCCATAAAAAGGCTCCATTTTTATCAATTACGGTATTTTGCCCAAACTACACCTATTATCAGTTTATTATATACCATTTCATTTGAAAAGGCAATGTTTATTCCCATTCATAAAGCAAAAATTATTCACTTGCTATTCTCCGCATCTCTCTGCAGGCTTCGAGCAATTCTCTCCCCGTTGTATATGACGAAAAGCTCATGCGAACTGTTCCCTCGTCGAGCGTTCCCGCCGAGCCGTGCGCAAGCGGCGCGCAGTGCAGCCCCGAGCGCACGCAGATATCTCTCATCCCGAGCTTCTCCGCCGCTGTCTCGCCGTCAAGCCTTTCAAAGCAAACGGACAGCACGCCCGCCTGACTTTCTCCGCCGAAAACTGTTATTCCCTTCGCGTCTGAAAGCTCGTTGACCGCAAGCTTGAGAAGCTCCCTCTCATGTAATAATATCCTGCTCTCCCCTTTTTGCCGCACGTATTCCATCCCCATTTTAAGCCCCGCTATTCCGGGGGTGTTATGCGTTCCCGCTTCAAGTCTGTCCGGCAGATAATCCGGCATGAGAGCGTTTCTGCTGTCCGTTCCCGAGCCGCCGCTAATAAGCGGTTTTCCCTCCTCTCCGCAGAGGAGTATCCCCGTGCCCTGCGGGCCGTACAGTCCCTTATGCCCCGGCATTGCAATGAAAGCCGCGTTCAGCGCAGCAAGGTCTATCGGCAGTATTCCCGCCGCCTGCGACGCATCCACGATAAGCGGCACTCTGTTTTTTGCACACAGCTCCGATATTTCGTATATCGGCAGGATATATCCGAACGCGTTGGACACATATGTGCATACGCAAAGCTCCGCGCCGGGAAGAAGTCTTTTGAAATCTTTAAGCGTGTCCGCAGGATCAAAAAGTCTCCTCCCCGCCACGGCCACGTCTGCGCCTATGGCATTCAGCGGCCTTACAACGCTGTTGTGCTCAAACCCGGATATGACCGTTTTTGTGCCGCTTCCGGCAAGAGATGCTATCGCAATATTGAGCGCGTGAGTCGCATTTGCGGTAAACACGACCTGCTCGGGAGATTGCACGTTGAAAAGCCTCGCCGCCGTTTCACGCGCGCTCTGCACAGTCTGAGCCGCCAGCATTGCCGCCTTATACGCACCCCTCCCGGGTGATGCCGCCGCTGTCATCGTGGCTGTTACTGCCCGCCTGACTGTCGGAGGCTTTATAAGCGTCGTGGCGGCGTTGTCGAGATATATCACAGCGCGACCTCCTCGTATGCTCCGTCATCGTTCCTGCGGAATATCTTCCCGCTCAGCATATTCTTGCTGTGCAGGAGCTTCACGGCCTCGTCTGCTTTTCTGTATATGCTCACGGCATAGCCGCACCCGCTCAGCGTGAGCTTCTGCGGTGCTTTCGTAACGGTTACGGTGAAGCCGCTTCGTTCAAGCAAGCTCTTGCAGGCCTGAGCCCTTGTCAGCGAACGGCACATTATAAGATACTGGTTCATTTTCCGCTCCTTTCGCCCGATATATAAAAGCAGGACAGACGGCGCTGTGCCTCCTGTCCTGCTTATAAGCTTTTCGGCATAGCTATAACATTCTATGCCGGAGCGATCCGTATGTGATTTATATGTTCTCCAATAGAACGACCGCGTGCGCCGCGATGCCGAGTCCCTCTCCGGTGAAGCCGAGATGCTCCTCCGTGGTCGCCTTGACGCTTATCTGCCCGATATCCGCATCAAGCGCGTTGGCAATGTTCTCGCGCATCTTATCGATGTGCGGGGCGAGCTTCGGTCTCTGCGCAATGACTGTGCAGTCCGCATTGCCGAGCCTGTAGCCCTTTTCTTCGACAACGGCCTTTACGCGCCGAAGAAGCATAATGCTGTCCGCCCCCTCGTATGCAGGGTCATTGTCCGGAAAGAGCTTGCCGATGTCTCCGAGCGCGGCCGCGCCGAGCATCGCATCCATCAGCGCGTGCACGAGCACATCCGCGTCCGAGTGGCCGAGAAGCCCCTTTTCGTACGGAATGTCAACGCCGCCGAGGATAAGCTTTCTGCCCTCGGTCAGACGGTGCACGTCATAACCATGCCCCATTCTCAAAAAAAGCACCTCTTTCTCTGAGTATCCGCTCGGCCTTCTTGAGGTCTGCGGGAACGGTGAGCTTTATATTCGTGTCATCTCCGGGAACTGTCTTCGGCGTAAAGCCCATGTGCTCCACGGCCGCGCAGTCATCCGTGACGGCGATCTTTTTCTTAACGGCAAAGGTGAGCGCGCCCTTGATAATGTCCGCGTCAAACACCTGCGGTGTCTGAACGGTGCAGTAACCGTCTCTGTCGAGAGTATCTGTGACATATTCGCCGTCAACAGCCTTGAGAGTGTCGGTGATGCTGAGCGCAGGCACGGCGGCGCAGTATTCAGCCGCTGTCTTTACGGTCTTCTCAATGAGCTCATGCGTAACGAGCGGTCTTGCGCCGTCATGAATGGCGATGAGCTTTGCGGAGGGCTTTACCTCGCAGACACCGCAGAGAGACGATTCCGCTCTCGTTTTTCCCCCGCAGATGACCTTCTTCACCTTTGTCACGCCGTACTGCCTGCACATGGCCGCAACGGGCATGACAAGATCCATGCGGGTTACAACGATTATCTCATCGATGTACGGGGAATGCTGGAAAGTGAGCAGGGTGTGCATGATAACGGGAGTCTTTCCGAGCTTCATCATGAGCTTGTCCGAGCCCATGCGCTGAGATGAGCCTGCAGCGACCACAACGGCCGAGCAAGTCGGCATTTTATCTTTCTTTTTGAACATTGACAAAAGCTTCATTTTTCAAGCGCCCCCTTTATAGATCTCTGTACGGTTTATCAGTTCTTGAGTTCTCTCCTGCGGTGGAAGTTCATCATATCGTCCTGCATCTCGTCAAGATGGAGGAGCATCTTGCCTGCACCGTAAGCTGCACAGGAGATGGGATCGTCTACAACGACGGTGCGAATGCCCGTGCTGCGTTCGATGAGTCTGTCCATGCCGTAAATAAGGCTGCCGCCGCCCGACATGATGATGCCGTTTTTATCGAGATCACCGACGAGCTGAGGAGGTGTCCTCTCGATAACTGTGTGGATGGCCTCGAGGATCTTGTTCATCGGGTCGACAAATGCCTCAACGATCTCCGCGGAGCTTATCTGCACTGTCTTCGGCAGACCGTTCGTAAGGCTGCGGCCCTTTATCTCCTCGATGCCGGCATCCGGTCTCTGCATGACGCAGCCGATATTGCGCTTGAGCTCTTCGGCTGTATTTATGCCGATGAGCATATTATGCTTCTGGCGGACGTATTTTACTATCGCCTCGTCAAAGGCTCTGCCTGCGACCTTGAGCGACTCGCATTCGACGACACCGCCGACAGATACGACTGCTATCTCCGTTGTGCCGCCGCCGATATCTATAACCATGTGGCCGTCAGCCTTGGAGATATCAACGCCTGCGCCGAGCGCCGTTGTAACGGCTGTCTCAACGAGATAGACCTTTCTTGCGCCTGCTTCGATAGCGGCGTTTATCATCGCGCGTTCCTCAACTCCTGTGATACTGCTCGGCACGCACACGAGCATTCTCGGCTTGAAGAAGCTGAGAGAGGTTATTCTGTTTACAAGCTCTCTGAGCATATACGCCGTCATCTCATAGTCGGAGATAACGCCGGACTCAACGGGGTGGATAGATACTATGTTCGCCGGAGTGCGTCCCTGCATCTTCTGGGCCTCCTGGCCGACCTTTATGACCTTGCCGTTGAATCTGTCAACTGCGACCACGGTAGGCTCGCGCAGAACTATTCCTTTGCCCTGCTCGAAAACGAGCGTGGACGCCGTACCCATATCGACGGCTATGTCTTTCTCCATTAAAAGCATTTGATTCACCTCATATCAGTATCTTGCATATTATACGCCTATTCGCGCTTTCGCGCAAGAGTTGCCGCATAAACTTTATCGGCTCCCGCTTTGCGCAATACGCCCGCGGCTTCCGAAATAGTCGCGCCCGTGGTAACTATATCGTCAAGGATGAGAACGGTCCTGCCATTTATAAGCTCGGTGTTCTCGGCCGTGTACACGCCCTTTACGTTTGCCCTTCTCTTTTCGGCTGATCCCGTTACGGACTGTGCCCTGTTGTGGACACGCTTTCGAAGCAGCATCTCGCAGGGCTTGCCCGTATGCTTTGCTATCTGCACGGCAAGAAGCTTCGCCTGGTCATACCCCCTGCTGCGCAGTCTTCTCTTGCTGACCGGCACCCATGTGACTATGTCAAACGCGATATCGTGCTTTGCGATACATTCGCTTATAAGCTCCCCGTACAGCTTATCATAGAACGACAGCCCCGAGAACTTATATCTGTGGAGCGAAGCTCTCACATCGCCCTCATAGTAAAGCGGCGAATAGCAGGCCGCAACATGAGGAAGCTTCTGCTCCTGCGCCGCATCCGGCGTATACGGGAGCGCCTTATAGCACTTTTCGCATATCGTTCTGCGCGGGCTGCCCGTGAGCTTATGGCAGAAAACGCACTTCGTCGGGAATAACAGCTCGAGGAAGTTATTCAGCAGCTGTGTCATAAAACACCTGCCAATGCCTTCAGTCTGACGGCGAGCGCGGTATAGCGCCTCGTCTGCCTGTAGTTGTCTATCATCTGATACGCTACCTGATCGTCTCCTACCATGACGAGCAGCTTCTTTGCCCTTGTGACGGCAGTATACAGCACGCCGCGCGAGAGCAGCATCTGGCTCGTGCCTCCGAGCGCGAGGACAACAGCTCTGTACTCGCTGCCCTGAGATTTATGTACCGTCATCGCCCATGCGTGCTCAAGCTCATTCAGAGAGTCGAATGCGTAGGAGGCTATCCTGCCCTCAAAGTTTATTACGAGCGCCTGGTTTTCCGCGCTTATCTCC
>DCGN01000121.1:0-12525 GCA_002315275.1 Clostridiales bacterium UBA1777 | reverse complement strand
CGGAAAACATAGTCACCGAAGAGCTTTTCTTTCTTGCTCCTATCTGCCGGATTGAGTGCCTCCTGCAGGCGCTTATTGAGATTGAATGTGCCGAGCTCGCCTTTCCTTGTCGGCGAGAGCACCTGTATCTGATCTGACGGAATGCCCATCTTGGCCGGCAGTCTGTTGGCACACAGCTCGATTATCGTATCCACGGACGAGCCTGCCTGAAGGCGCTTGAGGCGGAAAAAGTCTCCCGCGTTCTCGCCGAGGTCGGGATGCTCGCCGCGGTTTATCATATGCGCATTGCGGATTATTCTGCTCTCACCCGTCTGTCGGAATATCTCCGTAAGTCTCACGGTCGGCACGACGCCGCTTCTGATTATCGACGAGAAAACATTGCCCGGGCCGACGGACGGAAGCTGATCCGCATCACCGACGAGGACGAGCCTTGCATCGTTCGGCATCGCGTCCAAAAGCGCGGCAATAAGTGTTATGTCAACCATCGAGCATTCGTCGAGTATGACCGCGTCACACTTGAGCGGGTCATTGGAATTCTTACCGAAGATAACGGTCTCATCGTCATCGGCAAACTTCGCCTCGAGCAGTCTGTGAACGGTAAAGGCCTCCTGCCCCGTAAGCTCTGTCATTCGCTTTGCGGCTCTGCCCGTAGGCGCGGCAAGCATCGTTTCAAGCTCAAGCTGCTCGAAAAGAGCGAGGATAGCTCTGATAGAGGTCGTCTTGCCCGTACCGGGGCCGCCCGTGATGAGTATAACCTGATTCTTGAGAGCAAGCTCCAGCGTCTGCCTCTGCAGAGGAGCGTATTTTATATTGAACCTTTTTTCAAGCTCGTGAACGAGCTTGTCCGTGTCGGCTCTGTCCTTCATTTTGCTGCGGCTCATCGCGCCTATCCGCTCGGCCGTTTCGGTTTCGGCCTCATAGAGCGCGGGCAGATAGCAGGCATTCTGATTTGCGATTCTTTCGAAAAACAGCTGTCCGTTTTCGATGAGATTCTCGATGCACCCGTCAACGCTGTCTGTATCGACTCCGATAAGCTCCGCCGTTGCCGCGCTCAGCTTTTCGCGCGGGATGAAGCAATGGCCGTTGCCGGCATTGTGCACGAGTTCAAAGATAACCGCCGCACAGATCCTGTTCGTGCTGTTCTCGCCGAGCCCCATTTCAAGCGCCATGGAGTCCGCCTCGGCAAATGTGCCGCCGATATGGGATGACGCGATTATATACGGGTTATCGCGCACTATCTCGAGCGCGTTGTCGCCGTAGAACTTATAGAGCCTCATAGCGAGCACGGGGCGCACGTTGAACGAGCACACGAACTCCACAAGCCTGCGTATTCCGGCCTGCCTTCTGAAGCTTTTGGACATACCCTCTGCCTTGGTCTGGCTTATGCCCTTTATTTTTCCAAGAAGCTCTGGATGATTTTCGAGCACGTCAAGCGTTTTCTCTCCGAACTCGTTTACGATGAGCGAGGCTGTCGCAGGGCCTATGCCTCTCACAGAGCCGCCCGCGAGGTAGGAGTAGATCGCGCTTGCGGATGCGGGCATCATGCGCTGGGCAAATTCCGCCTTGAACTGTCTGCCGTGTACGCCGTGCACCGTCCACTCGCCGCTGATGATCATGCTCTCGCCCGCCTCCGCGCACGGAAAGCAGCCGACAACGGTATTTACTTCGCCGTTGCCGTCCTTAAGTCGGAGCACGGTGTAGCCGTTCTCTTCATTTTTGTAGATGATGCTCTCTACCGTACCCGACAGCTCGAGCAACTCGTTCTCCTGATCCATCAGCGAACTCCTTATGCTTTATTCTTTCCTTGCCTTCTCAAGCATCGGCTTGAGATACTGTCCCGTGAAGCTCTCGGCGCACTCGGCGCACGCCTCCGGCGTACCCTCGAATACGAGCGTTCCGCCGCCCTCCCCGCCCTCGGGGCCGAGGTCTATTATATGATCGGCGACCTTGATAACATCAAGGTTATGCTCAATGACGACCACCGTGTTTCCGGCCTCAACAAGTCTGTCAAGGATAGTCACGAGTCTGTGGACATCGGCAATATGCAGGCCGGTCGTAGGCTCGTCAAGGATATACACAGTCGAGCCCGTGCTGCGCTTGGAAAGCTCCGTTGCGAGCTTAACTCTCTGCGCCTCGCCTCCCGACAGCGTAGTACTCGACTGGCCGAGCTTAACATACCCGAGGCCGACATCGCGCAAAGTCTCTATCTTGCGGAGTATCTTCTCCTGATTTGCGAAGAACACGCAGGCCTCATCGACAGTCATGTCGAGAACCTCGGCGATGTTCTTGCCCTTGTATCTCACCTCGAGAGTCTCTCTGTTATAACGCTTTCCTCCGCACACCTCGCACGGCACGAAAATGTCCGGCAGAAAGTGCATTTCTATCTTCACAAGTCCGTCACCCGTGCATGCCTCGCAGCGGCCGCCCTTGACGTTGAAAGAGAAGCGGCTTTGGCTATAGCCGCGAATGCGTGCGTCCTGCGTGGATGCGAAAAGCTCACGGATATCGTTGAAAACACCTGTATAGGTGGCGGGATTTGACCTCGGAGAGCGGCCTATCGGGCTTTGGTCAAGGGAGATGACCTTATCAACATACTCAAGGCCGTCGATCCCCGCGCATTTGCCCGGACGCACCTTCACGCGGTTTTTCTCCGCGGCGAGGGTCTTGTACAGTATTTCATTTATAAGCGACGATTTTCCGCTGCCGGAAACGCCCGTTACGCACACGAGCTTACCGAGCGGGATGGCCACATCGATATTTTTGAGGTTATTTTCCGTCGCCCCGCGGATGACGAGCTGCTTGCCGCTGCCCTCTCTTCTGCGCTCCGGTATGGGTACGCTGAGCTTGCCGCTTAGGTATTTGCCTGTTATCGATTCCTCGCAGGCGCAGATATCCTCTACCGTTCCCGCGCAGACTACCTTGCCGCCGTTCGCGCCCGCTCCCGGGCCGATGTCAACGATATAATCCGCCGAGCGCATCGTATCCTCGTCATGCTCGACAACAATGAGCGTATTGCCGAGGTCGCGCAGATGCTTCAGCGTCGCGATAAGCTTGGAGTTATCCCGCTGATGAAGGCCGATGCTCGGCTCATCGAGGATATACAGCACGCCCATCAGGCTCGAGCCGATCTGGGTCGCAAGTCTGATTCTCTGGCTCTCGCCTCCGGACAGCGTTCCCGCCGCTCGCGACAGCGTGAGATATCCGAGGCCGACACTCATAAGGAATCCGAGACGCGCCTTTATCTCCTTGAGTATCTGCCCCGCTATCACGGTGTCTCTCTCGGAAAGCTTCAGAGCGTTCATGAAGTCGAATGCCGCCGTCACGGAAAGGTCTGTATATTCCGATATGCCCATTCCGCCCACAGTTACGGCAAGCGCGGCCTTCTTGAGGCGTTTTCCGGCGCAGTCGGGGCACGGTATCTCCGCCATGCACTCCTCTATATCGGCGCGCATGGACGGGCTCTGTGTCTCCTTATAGCGTCGCTGCAGGTTCGGTACGATGCCCTCAAACGGGCGCTTGATAACGCCGAAGCCCTCGCTCTTCTCGTAGTGGAGCTGGAGCGGCTCGTCGCCCGTGCCGTATAGGATGGCCTTCATGCCGTCCTCTGGAATATCGCGTATCGGAGAGGTGAGCTTGAAATGGTAGCGCTTCGCAAGCGCGTCAAAATACATTTTTGAGATTGTGTCACCCTTGACGTTGCCCCAGCCGGAGGCGGAAATGCCGCCGTCCATAATGCTCAGCGCGGGATTCGGGATGATGAGCTCCGGGTCAACGAGCAGCTGCGCGCCGAGACCCGAGCAGGTCGGGCAGGCGCCGTATGGGTTATTGAAGGAAAAAAGCCTCGGGGCAAGCTCCTCTATCGAGATGCCGCAGTCCTCGCAGGCATAGTTCTGCGAGAAGGTAAGGCGCTGTCCGTCAGCGGGAATATCCACCTGTAAAAGCCCGCCGGCAAGCGCCATAGCCGTCTCCGCCGAGTCCGTCAGGCGACGGACTATCTCGGGCTTGATGACTATTCTGTCAACTATAATCTCGATGCTGTGCTTTTTGTTCTTTTCGAGCTTGATCTCCTCGGAAAGGTCATACTGTATGCCGTCCACAAGCGCTCTGACGTAGCCCGACTTCTTCGCATCCTGCAGTACCTTCGTATGCTCGCCTTTTTTGCCACGTATCACCGGCGCAAGGATCTGAAGCTTTGTGCCCGCAGGGAGCGCCATGATCTGGTCTACTATCTGGTCGATGCTCTGTCGGCGTATCTCCTTCCCGCACTTAGGGCAATGCGGAACACCGACTCTCGCCCAAAGAAGCCTGAGATAGTCGTATATCTCCGTGACCGTGCCTACTGTTGAACGCGGGTTGCGGGAGGTAGTCTTCTGATCGATTGAAATAGCGGGAGAGAGCCCGTCGATATAGTCCACGTCGGGCTTGTCCATCTGGCCGAGAAACATTCTCGCATAGGAGCTGAGGCTCTCGACATAGCGGCGCTGTCCCTCTGCGTAGAGCGTGTCAAACGCGAGGCTCGATTTGCCGCTGCCCGAGAGGCCGGTAATGACAACGAGCTTGTCACGCGGGATCGTGAGGTCTATATTTTTCAGATTGTTCTCTCTCGCGCCTTTGATAAAAATGCTGTCCTGCATTGATTTAATCCTCTGTAATAATATCTGCCGTTGTTCCTCGAACGAGGGAGATGAGCGCCTGCGGGTCAAGCTCGACCTGCGCGCCTATCTTTCCCGCGCTGACTACGACCGTGTCATGCTCGAGCGCGGATGTGTCAAATACGGTCTTGTACTGCTTCTTCATTCCGACGGGCGAGCATCCTCCGCGGACGTATCCCGTGAGCGGGGTTATCTCCGTCACATGTATCATCGCAACTGACTTTTCTCCGACTGCCTTTGCGGCTTTTTTCAGATCAAGCTCCTCTGCGACCGGAATGTCGAAAACATATATATTCTTGCTTGCGCCGCGAAGAACGAGCGTTTTGAAAACGCAGGCCGGATCTTTGCCTATGAGCCCCGCCACTGTTACTCCGTCAACGGGCTCGTCACCGTGCGGATAAGAATGGGCGGTGTAGCTTATCTTCTTCTGGTCAAGAACGCGCATAACATTTGTCTTCTGCTCTGCCATCGGTATTACCTCTTTACGAAAAACTGATTATCGGTTTATTATAACGCAAACCGTCAGCTCTTTCAACAGAAATTGTAATCAAAAACCCGAGCCGCCCTACCGCATACGGGGCAAATCTTTGCATCATATGCTTTCTCATTTTATTGACACTGTAAGCATTGGATGTTAAACTCTAAATCAGAGTTCAAACGGCAAAAAAGGCTTTCGCCGCCTAAGAAACGGAGGTTTTCCCCTTGAGAGAATTGAAGCATATCCACTATTATGAGAGGCTTCTTGAGGAAGCAAACAATGAGCTTGTCCGCAAAGCGAAGGATGATGGCGGTGTCGCAGTAGGCTACACCTGCTATTACATTCCCGAGGCTCTTTTGAATGTTGATAAGGCCTTCTCCGTGCGCCTTCGCGCGCCGAATACCGGCAGTCTCGACATCAGCGCTTATTATATGACGAGCTTTATCTGCGGCTACTCCAGAGCAATAGTTGAGCGCGCCTTCGAGGGCGGCTACAACTTCCTTGATGCGTACTTTGCGTCCGACACCTGCCAGCAGATGAACCGCGTTGTCGAAAACATCCATGAGCTGAACCTCATTGATAACCCGCGCTTTACTCACGAGATAATCGACGCGCCGCTGAAGGTCAGCGCGCACGGCGTGAAATTTTACTGCGAGCAGATCCAAGCGCGCTTCATGAAAACGCTTGAGGGCCTCGGCTGTGACGTGAGTGATGAGGCCATCCGCAAAGCCGTTGCGGAGCACAATAAGATGTGCGCGATTTTCGAGGAGATAAGCGAGCTCCGCAAGGCCGAAAACCCGATAATCACTCCGCGCGAGTTCCACATTCTCTGCCTCGTAAGCTATGCCTGCCCGACCCGGCTCATTCTCCCCTATCTTGAGGAAACGCTTGCGGATCTGCGCACGCGCGAGCCGGACGAGAAGAACAACTGGCGCGCACGCATCGTTGTTGTCGGCTCCGAGCTTGACGATTATGCCTTCTCCGAGATCATGGAGGTCGCAAGGGCAAACGTCGTTGCCGACAGATATTGCTTCGGCGCCGTTCCCGGCCGTCAGCAGATAGTCCTCACGGATGATGAGGATGCCCTCACACAGGTCTGCCGCCAGTATCTCGAAACGAGCCAGTGTCCCAGATTTATGTCAACCGAAAAAGTTCAGGAAAGAACAGAGACCGTGCGAAAGCTCGTTGAAGAATTCCGTGCGGACGGCGTTGTCTATGAGCAGGCCAAGTTCTGCGATTTCTGGGGCTATGAGCGTGTACTGCAGAGCAATATCTTCGCAAACGAGCTCGGCATTCCGTGCCTCTGCATCGACAGAGAGTACGTCGTGCGCGGGTCCGGTCAGCTTGCAACGCGCATGCAGGCCTTCATGGAAAGCCTTGAAATAAAAAAGATTCAGAAGGGGGCAAAGTCAAATGGCTAAAGGACAGGGCAAGCTTTATCTCGACAAGACCGCCATCTGGAAGCACAGAGAATGGCGCGGCCTTGAGGACACATGCTACGATTTTTCTCAGTGGTGCTCTCTTTGGGGCAAGCTGCTCGTCTGGGCAATGAGCCATCCCGAGCAGAATGTAAAGGCAATTTTCCGCTATAGGTGGATGTTCAACTATCTCACCGTTCCCTCCTTCTTCGCCCGCATCATGGCAGGGCTGAAGGGCGCGGCTCTCAAGGGCGCATGGGGCAATATGCTCACGCTTGTCGAGATGGTGACGGACCTTCTCGATACCGAGCTTTCCGCCGATGCCCATCTCCATCCGGGCAGCAGGAAAGCTGAGGAGCTGTCAAAGAAGATCATTCAGATGGACGAGCTTATTCCCTCGATCATCGGCGCAGGCTTTCCCAACAATAAGATTGTCCTCACGCAGATGCTCCCCGCATATCTCCCGTCTCTTATCAATCAGCACTCCCCCGTGCACTATATCGGCGAGTCCGAAAGCTACGGTCTGCCCGCCGACGTCTGCCCGCTCCCCTCTCTTGAGGCAGGCGTTGCCATAGATGATGACTTCCCGAAGGTCGGCTGCTGCACCGTCTCCTGCAACATGCCGTGCGACGGCAGCATAATGACAACTCCTCTTCAGGACAGGCGCCACAACCTGCCCACGATAGCGCTCAACGTGCCTCTGCGCTGGACGCGTGAGGAAGCTCAGGACTATGCCGTTGAGGAGTACAAATCGATAATCGCTTTCATGGAAGAGCATACGGGCGAGAAGTACGATTGGGACAAGCTCCGCGAGGCCTGCGAGATATGGAATCAGCAGACGATGTGCAAGCAGGAAAAGTGGGAGCTCAACCGCACGGCGCTGTCTCCGCATACCGGTTCCACCGCATGGATGTACCGCATATTCGAGTATCAGTACGCCTGCGGCAAAAAGGCTGCGCTCGAAAATGACCTCAAGGTCAATGAGTATCTCCGCGAGCAGGTCGCTGCAAAGAAGTTCCCGAAGACAGTGCGCCACAGAGCTATTATCTGGAACACTCCCGCGAATATGTACGCCAACTTCAACAACTGGATACTTGACTGCTGGGGCATTGATTCCGTTGCCGAGATGATAGACTTTCAGGGCAGCGAGCTGATCGACACCTCCACTAACGAAACTATGCTCTACGGCATCGCAAAAATGGCTCAGGGCGCAACGATGCGCGTTCACACTAAGGGCGGCTGCGAGGTCATTCTCAACGATTTGTGGGCAAAGTATCAGGAGTTCAGCGCCGATATGATAATCATGTTTGACCAGATATCCTGCAAGGGTGTCGGCGCAATAAACGGTCTGTTCGAAGAAGGTGCAAGGGCACGCGGCATCCCGATGTGTTGGGTGAAGCAGGACCTTATGGATCCCACGACCTTCTCCCGCCGCGATCTCCGCGCCTGCGTGAACACCTTTATGGAGACGGTAATGAACGAGCAGCCCGTCGATCCCACGCTCGTTGATTTTGATGACAGCGAAAGCTGGTAATAAGGAGAAAGATATGAAAGTACTGCTGAAGCTGCTTGCAGCTCTGTTTGCCCTTTTCCTCGGAATAGTCGCTATATATTGGTTCAATCTCGATACGAAGCTCGTCAAGGCTATCGAGCCGTTTATGACGAAGCATTACGATAACCTCGAGCGCGACAAGCGTATCTGATAAGATCATAACGCCAAAAGACAGCCAATACCAGAGCCGGTATTGGCTGTCTCTCAGTCTATATATGATCTCAGAACAGACCGACGATCTTTCCGTTTTCGTCAACGTCGATCTTCTCGGCAGCGGGAACCTTGGGAAGCCCCGGCATCGTCATGATGTCGCCCGTGAGGACAACGATGAAGCCCGCGCCAGCGCTGACCTTGACGTTCTTTACCGTGACCGTGAAGCCCTCCGGAGCGCCGAGCTTCGCGGGGTCGTCCGAAAAGCTGTACTGCGTCTTCGCGATGCAGACAGGGCATGAGCCGAACCCGAGGCTTTCGAGCTGTGCAAGTTGCTTCTCCGCTGCGGGCATGAAGTTCACGCCGTCTCCGCCGTATATCTTCGTAACGACAGCGTTTATCTTCTCCCTGAGCGTCATGTCATCGGAGTAGGAGAACGTGAACTCGCCCTTTTCCTCCTCGCACAGTCTCACGACCTCGCGGGCAAGCTTCTCGCCGCCCTTGCCGCCCTCTGCCCACACGGTAGAGAGAACCGTATTGACGCCGAGCTCGCGGCACTTCCTGATGATGAACTCTATCTCGCTGTCCGTATCTGTCGGGAAGCGGTTGACTGCAACTACGCAGGGCAGCTTGTAGACGTTCTTTATATTGGATACATGGCGCAGGAGGTTCGGAACTCCCTTCTCAAGCGCTGCAAGGTCCTCTGTGCCGAGCTCCTTCTTGTTGAGCCCACCGTGCATCTTGAGTGCGCGTACTGTTGCAACGATGACGACAGCATCGGGAGTGAGCCCCGCCATGCGGCACTTGATATCGAGGAACTTCTCGGCGCCGAGGTCTGCACCGAAGCCTGCCTCCGTGACGGTATAGTCACCCATCTTGAGCGCCATCTTCGTGGCCATTACGCTGTTGCAGCCGTGCGCTATGTTTGCAAACGGGCCGCCGTGTACAAAGGCCGGAGTGCCCTCGAGGGTCTGCACGAGATTGGGCTTGAGAGCATCCTTCAAAAGCGCTGTCATTGCGCCCTGAGCGTTGAGGTCTCCTGCGGTAACGGGCTTATCGTCATAGGTGTAGCCTACGATTATTCTCGCGAGTCTCGCCTTGAGGTCGGTGATCGATGTTGCGAGGCAGAGAACTGCCATTATCTCGGACGCAACTGTAATGTCAAAGCCGTCCTCGCGGGGAGTGCCGTTGGGCTTGCCGCCGAGTCCGTCCACTATGAAGCGGAGCTGACGGTCATTCATATCTACGCAGCGCTTCCATGTAATCTTGCGAACATCGATGCCGAGCGCGTTGCCCTGCTGAATATGGTTATCCAGCATTGCGGCGAGGAGGTTGTTTGCCGCGCCTATCGCGTGGAAGTCTCCGGTGAAGTGGAGATTTATGTCCTCCATAGGGATGACCTGCGCGTAGCCGCCGCCTGCCGCGCCGCCCTTCACGCCGAACACGGGGCCGAGAGAGGGCTCGCGCAGAGCCACGGTAACGTCCTTGCCGATGCGGCGCAGGCCGTCGGCGAGGCCGATCGTCGTGGTGGTCTTGCCCTCGCCCGCGGGGGTAGGTGTGATGGCAGTCACAAGGATGAGCTTGCCGTTCGGCTTGTCGGTATCCTTCAGAAGAGAGAGGTCTACCTTCGCCTTATAGTTTCCGTACTGCTCGAGGTACTTCTCGTCAACGTGTGCGCGCTTTGCTATTTCCCTGATATGCTCGGGCTTGCATGCCTGAGCTATTTCTATATCGGATAAGTATGCCATTTTCTTTCTCCTCGTATTTGAAGTATTTCACCGCAGACCCGCAATTGCGAGTGCCGCGTTATACGGTAATATCCGAGCTTGAATGCGTGACCGTTTATACGACAGTGTACAACATCATCGGTGATCCCGTCAAGCTAAAGGCCGCCGAATTCATTAGTTTTTCTCTTTTGCCTAAAAATCCGGACAATATCCGCATTCTGCAATTTTTCCAAACGTAACAAGATTTTCTATCATAAATTTAAAAATTTTTCCATTGGTATACCGTATACCCCGGAAAAGGAATGCATCTCATATTCTCCGTCTTTGACGTCATAGCCGAGCTTACGATAGAAGCGAAACGCACTCATGGATGCAATGATCTCTATTTTTTTGCAGCCTTTAACGCACTCGTCAGCCTCAAGCAATTCGATCATCTTCTTTCCCAAGCCTGCTCCGCGCGCGTCCGGGTCTGAGAATACCATGCCGATATAAGCATTTCCATCCCCGTCTTCCTTCACATAGCCCGAAGCCACAAGCCTGTTTGAATCATCAAACAGCAGATAGGTGCGATACTCCCGCGCAATATGCTCCAGCTCCGATTCATCGTAACAATCATTCCAGATCGTCATATCGCGGCTTTCGTATATCTTTTCCATGCTTTTATCAAGAATTGTCTTTTCGATAAGCGCCTTCACTTTTCCGACATCGTCTACGCTCATTGATCTGACTGTAACATTCATTTTCCGTTATCCTTTCACCAAAAATAATGCGGATATCTGAAATACATCTCTTTGCTTCGATTTTATAGCTTACACAAGCATTAGTCAACACTATTCCGTCCGTTATTATCTGTTTTATTTTACATGCTCCGCAAGCATACTATCTGCCAATATATAATTGCGAATTTCGGAAAAGTATGATATATTGCTTTCATAAATAGGAGTATTAGGAAAAAGCAGTATTCTCCGTTCCTGCTTTCTCTTTTACGCCGATATCAAAAAAGGGGTGCCATAATGAACGCAATCGAGATAAAGATCCGTCCCGACGCAAGTCTTCTCCCCTCTGTCCTTTCATCCGTAAAGGTCTACGCCAAGCAGTTTTTCAAAAGCAGAGCTGATATTGACCGTATCATCCTTGCTCTTGAGGAGGCCGTCAACAACGTTCTGAGCTACAGCGTAACCGACCATATGACGAACATTACCGTCACAGCCGACAGCGCAGACGGCAAATTCACTGTCTGCGTGCTTGACACCGGTCTTCCCGGTGACTACGACGAGACGCTCAAGGGAGACGAGAGGCTCGGTCTCGAAATAATGCAGAGCTCTGTGGACGAGTTCAGAGTCGAGAACCTCGGCTTCGGAGGCCGCCGCCAATGTCTGATAAAATACTATGACAAGCTCCCCATCCTTGCAGTCAAGGAAAAGTCCGGGGACAACGAGGTCATAGAAAACGCCGTCATCACGATTCGCCCTCCGAAACGCGAAGAGATCCTCGGCATCAGCCGCGCCTTCTACAACGAATACGGCCTTACCTATCTCCGCGAGGACATATATTACCCCGAGCGTTTCTATGCCTGCATTAACAAAGGTCAGATATATTCCACGATCGCCGTAGATCAGAACGGCGGCTTTGCCGGTCATCTTGCCTCACTCAAATGGGATCATCTGCCCGGCATCTGGGAATGCAGCATGGCAGTAGTAAACGGCCGTTACCGCGGAGCGGGAGTTTTCACAAAGCTGATGGAAGAAAATCTGCGCTTCATGAAAAATGAAGCCAACGGAAAAACCTACATCAGCTGCTGTGTCACGTCCCATCCGTACTCTCAGAAAACTCACGTTAAATACAATTTCTTTCCCTGCGGCTTTTTATTCAACGGTGTACCGCCCGATGCGCTTTCGAGCAGCTTCCTCAAGGAGGGACAGTACACTCACGAGGCATATGCCGCAATTGTGTATGATTTCTCCGAGCGCACGGTATATTTCCCCGAAGAGCTTATCAAGCCCGCGAGCTTTATTTACAACGGTCTGAAGCTTCCGCGCACGTTAATTACCGACGATGTCGAACCGCAGGTAGAGCACACCTGCAGCACCTGGTCATACAGTACCGGAACACGCACGGGTTCTGTTGTGATCAGCGCTATCGGAAAAGACTATGCCAAGCGCCTTCGCAGTGACGTATTTGAGCTGCGTACACGCGGCGCGGAGATGATCTCGCTCAATATCAACGTCTGCACTCCCGGCTTCGTCAGGCTCTATGAGGCAGCAAAGGCCGAAGGCTTTTTCTTCACGGCTGTGATTCCGAACGCCGAAATGGGTGATATTTTCGTCATGCAGAAGCTTTTGAAAAAGAATGTGATCTATGACGAACTCATAACCGTCGAGCCGTTTACCACGATGCTGGAAATGATACGCGAGTTCGACCCCGATCAGAATCAGCAATAACGCAAAAACAGCAAGCGTCCATCGGAAATAAGCGTTGTACTGCATATACCAAAACAGCCCCCACCTTTGCGGTGGAGGCTGTTATGGTGCGGGTAACAGGGGTCGAA
>DCGN01000076.1:3621-8253 GCA_002315275.1 Clostridiales bacterium UBA1777 | reverse complement strand
TAAAAGGTCATTGTATTGGAAACAGTTCTTAAAAAATCGGGAACATAATATAATTTTAAGTATTTCAAAAGAGAAAGCGGCGTTCTGTCTGTCAGTGCGTCAGCCGTGTCAAAATATCCGTAAAAATAGCCGGTTATGAAGATCAAACCTCATAATCGGCTTTGTCATCCTTCAAGTTTTGGCAAATGCGCTTGACAAATTCTTCGAATGAAATAGGCGGATTGCCGCTGATCTCACCCAGATCTGTCAGCCTGCCCAGAATATGCTCAATGCGTGGATAGTCCGGATCGGACGAATTGAATTCTTCTTTCAGCTCAGAGCCAAGGGCCTCTATTTCCTGCTCGCTGACATATATCTCCTCTGCCTCAAGCAAGACAGCCTTCAGCCTATCAGCCTCCTCGTGCGCTTGCGGTATATTCTCCAGCGTGTCAAGCACATCGTCTATCGCGCCGCACAGCAGCGCGTACATTCTCTTATAATCTGCCATATTGATATCATCTGCCTTATAATAGTCTATGTATAGCCTAATAGTAGCATGCATAGCCTATATTGTCCAGTGATTTTGGGTATTCTGTTGTTATCTCATTAGGAGGTAACATCATGGATACTGTACAAGCAGTCAAATACAGAATTCTTCGGCTCTGCGATGAGCATAATATGAGTATAAACAAGCTTGCAACGGTTTGCGCTCTTCCGCCCTCGAGCGTTAAAAACATCCTATACGGCAAAAGTCAGAACCCGAAGTTGCTGACCATAAAAATGATCTGTGACGGCCTCGGCATTACTCTCGGCGAGTTCTTCTCTTCACCGGAGTTTGACGGGCTTGAGCAAGAGATAAAGTAACAGGGGGCTGAGCAAATTTCTCATTTTGCTACAGCCCCTTTATTATTTTGCCCTTTTTCGCAAAGTTTGCTCTTCATCCGAAAAGACGCCGATCAAATTCTGTTTATTTCGATATTGTCTCCGAATATTCCGGGAAATGCTCCCTTTTCAAGCATCGCCGCATTCTCCTTGTGAGCAATGAGCCATTTATTCTTCATCCACAGCAGTTGGCCGGGTTTTTTCTCTCCCTCAAGCGGGAGATTTGTGCCGCGCTCAAGCCCGACTATGCAGGCAAAGCCGTTCGAGGTAACCTCGCAGGGGCAAAAATGGAGGGTGTCGGCGAAGACCTCTATCATCTCACCTGTACCAAGATAGAATGCTTTCACCTTTGCGGAGTCAAGTCGGTTCTGCTCATCCATATCGCTGCGTTTGGCGAGCAAAAGCACAAGCTCCCTAACCGCAATGTTAAACTCGTTGCAGGTGTGCCATTCCAAAGCGTTGAGCCTGCCTGAATGACCCCAACACAGTCCCATCTGCTCGTCAAGCTCGCCGCAGAAAACAGCCCTGAATTTTGCAGCGGCATCTGATGTGTCAAGCGGCTCAAGCGCCGCAGTGTACCGACTTCCGGCCTCGGGAAATTCAACTGAATTTCGCACTATCTCACAAAGCTCATAGGTATCTGCCTTAATCACTTTTCCGTATGACGAAAACTCCCTGTCATTTACCGAATATATCTTAATATGCGGGTTTGCCGCACGGAGACACTCAAGACTCGTCATATCATTACCCCTTTACAGCACCGCTGGTCATGCCGCTGATAATCTGTTCCTGGAATATAATATATCCCAAAATAGAAGGAACAATGGAAATCACAATGGCAGCGTACATGGAGACGTAGTCGGTAGAAAACTGGTTGGTAAAATATCTGATTCCAACCTGAATGGTTCTGAGCTTATCGGAGGATACGATCAGATTCGCAAACACGAATTCATTCCAGCAGGTCAGAAATTCAAAGGTTGCCGCCGTAACGATACCGGTTCTGGCAAGCGGCAGCATAATATGGAAAAATCGCCCGAAAAATCCGCAGCCGTCGATATAAGCGGCTTCTTCAATCTCCATAGGGATAGAGTCCATCAGTCCGCGTATGATGACCGTGGACATGGGGATGCCGATGGCGGTATACAGCACGATCATTCCGCCGTAGGTGTTGTACAAGCCGAGCTTATTGATAATTACAAAGTACGGCACCATCAGCGCGTTCAGCGGCACAAGAATTCCTACAGTGAACAGCAGGAACAGATTTTCTCTGCCTTTGAAGCGAAATCTGGAGATACAGTATGCTGCCAGACTTGCAACTATCGCGTTTATTACCGTTGAGAAAACACCGACGATAACGGAGTTGATCATCATGCGCCCCAGACCGGCAACCGTCAGCGCGTTAATATAATTCTGTATCTGCCAGATGGCAGGAAAAGCAAAGGCAGGGCCTGTCAAAAATTCAAAGTTTGTCTTGAACGAGGCAAGTATCAGCCAGAAGAGAGGAAAAAGCGTGTACGCCGCGAAAAATATAATAAGAAACCAGCGAACAATTGCTATGACAATATCCTTCGGAGTATGCGACTTTATCTTGATGCCCATCAGTCAACAGCCCCCCTTCTGCGTTCTTTAAAGAGGTTGCGTATACATATTATAAATACCGCGCCGATAATGATCAGAATCACGGCGGCAGCAGCGGCCATGCCGTAGTTGGAGTCCTGCAGCTTTTTATACAGATAGAGGACGATCGTGGAGGTCTTGTTGGCAGGGCCTCCGTTTGTAAGCATATAAACCTGCTCAAACTGGCGCAGTCCCATGACCGAAGCAAGGGTCACGCAGGTAAGCAGAGATGAATTTTTAATCAGAGGGATCGTAATGTGGATCGCCTGCTGAAAATCAGTCGCCCCGTCAATAGTAGCGGCCTCATAATAGGTCTCATCGATGGTCGTAATATCAGCCATCATGATCACCATATAGTATCCTATATAGAATACCCAGTATATCAGGCACGCGGGAAACGCAGTTGCCGCCCCGCCCAACCAGTCGCGGGCAAGGCCTTCCGCGCCGACGGAAATAAGAATATTGTTCAGAAGACCCGACTCTGCATTATAGACAGCACGCCATAATGTCGCCAGCGCTATTCCCGATATTACCTGAGGGAAGAAATATACCGTGCGAAAGAACTTCCAGCCCTTCGGCTTGCGGGAAAGAATTATCGCCATCAGCATGGCAAGCGGCACCTGAATGCAGGCTGCAACAGCCGCCCAGATTATATTGTTCGTAATTGACCTTATAAAAGCCTTGTCGTTAAAAAGCTTTGAGAAATTTGCTGCGCCTCTGAAGATCGGAGCGGAAATACCGTCCCACTTCAAGGTGCTGACCACGCACACATATATGACCGGGATCACGAAAAACATGACCACAAGGCATACTGCAGGAGCAAGAAATGCAAGCAGCGGCCCTTTATCTTTCCTTGTAAGTTTCAACTGTATACCTCCTCGCGGGGATCATAAATAAAGCAAACAGGGCGCGGTATAATGCCGCGCCCTATATGGATCTGTTTTACGGGGGTTATGCTGCGTTGTCAATCGCGGTCTGGAGCTGATCAACAAAACCCTGAGCATCGATCTCGCCGAGAGCAAGAGCGGACACCGCTGCAGGGAACTCGGTGGAGAACGCAGTGGGGAAGGTGCCGTTAACATGGAGAGTGGTATACTTTGCATCGCTTGCGATCTTGGCAAACTTCTGAGCAATAACGGTAGTGTCGGGGGATGCCTCATACTTTACGAAGAACATTGCGCCGGAATCAAGAGACCACTCGGAAATACGCTGAGGATCGGAGATGTACTTGATGAACTTGACGACTGCTGCTTCCTTTGCAGGATCATCCTGCTTTGCGCAGGCGAGAGCGCCCTGAATAGCAGTCACAACGCCACCGGCACCCTTGCCGCCGTCAAATACGGGGTTGGCTGCAACATCGCAGACATCTGCGAGAAGAACGCCGTCAACGGCATTGTCCTCTTTGTAGAAGTTCTTGATCCACCACGGGCCGTTGAGGTAAACAGCGGTAGAGCGGTCGATGAAGTGACCGTTGACATCGCCGGCACCTGCGGAAATGGCTCCGTCAAAGGTGTAGCTGTACATTTCCTGAAGGATCTCTGCAGCCTGAACGAATGCAGGATCGGAAAGGCCGTTTTCAAAGGCTTCCTTGCCGCCGATCGCCTGAACGATCAGAGAGTACCACAGCATGGAGGACCAGCCGTTTTCACCGGCCATCTGGCCCATTGCGTTGTAGCCCTTTGCCTTTATGGTCTTGAACATTTCAAGCATATCGGCGTAGTTTGTCGGGAAGGAGTCGTAGCCGCACTCGGCAAGGATCTCGGTATTATAAACAAGCGGGAAAATAGCGGACTCGAACGGGAGGATGCAGAGCTGACCGTCAACAGTATAGGGATCTGCAAAGCCTTCTGCAAAATCCTTGCCCCAGCCGTCTGCAAGATAGGGAGCAAAGTCCATGAATTTGCCGGAAGCGGTGTATGCCTCAACATCGTAGGTGCCGTCAAGGATGCAGATATCGGGAACATCGCCGGTGGTAACGAGAGTGCGTATCTTGTCGCGGTATGCCTGATAGTCGGTCTGCTCTTCAACGACTACCTTGATTGCTCCGGCATTCTCGGCGTTGAAGTCCTCTATCATTTTTGCCATGTAATTTGCTTTGGAGTCGGTGCCTACCCAAATGCTGGGGAAATTGATAACTATCTCCTCTGCGGGAGC
>DCGN01000076.1:0-3605 GCA_002315275.1 Clostridiales bacterium UBA1777 | reverse complement strand
CTGCGGGAGCCTCGGCAGGAGCTTCGGCTGCGGGAGCCTCTGCTGCGGGAGCCTCGGCAGGTGTTGCCGTCTTTCCGCATGCGCAGAGCGAAAAGATCATTACCAACGCGAGGATCATTGCAAGTGTCTTTTTCATTTTCAAGATCTCCTTTTGTCTTTTAATTAACGCAGTTAATTAATGCCTCACACAAAAACGAGTGTGGCTCGTTGCTTTAATTATATCTGCACCGGTTGGTTTTGTAAAGCGCCAATGCACTCGGCATAATGCAAGTTTTTTTGAAGCGATATTTATAAAAAATGCACAAAAGGCTGGTGCCGGAGCCATTTGTGCAAAAATTAACACTATTAATTTATGTGTTTCATCTATACTGCTCACCGATCGCGTCAAATAATACGCACCATTTTCCTTCGGCCTTATAGAATACCGGGGGTTTTCCGAGGGGCGCTTCAACGCAGCACTCTCCGCCGGGGAAGCTTTTGCCGC
The DNA here is from genome assembly GCA_002315275.1 of Clostridiales bacterium UBA1777. GTDB lineage: Bacteria > Bacillota > Clostridia > Oscillospirales > Oscillospiraceae > Limivicinus. The sequence continues at coordinate 3,121 of DCGN01000076.1, read as the reverse complement.
TCCAGAGGTGCTTCCATTCGCCGTCCGGCAGCCACACCGCTCTGTTCACTGAATTCGGAACGGTCACGGGAGCCACCAGCAGCCCGTCTCCCAGCATATAGCTGAAGTTATCTCTTTCGTACGCCCTATCACAGTCAGGCGCCTCAAAGAACAGTGGGCGCATCACCGGCACGCCCTTTTCGGTATTTTCCTTGACACATTCCTTTAGATACGGAAGAAGCATATCATGAATACCCGTGAGACGGGCAGTCTGCTTGATAATATCGGTTTCGGAATAGACCTGAACATTGGAGTCGGGGCGGTTGCCCTCGTGAGTGCGGATAACGGGTGAAAAGCAGGCGAATTCAAGCCAGCGAAGCAGCAGCTCCTTATCGCGCCTGAGGTGGAACAGAGTTGTGTACCCGCCGGCATCGCACGTGTGCAGACCGTATCCGCTCATGCCGAGTGTAAGCGCGGAGGTAATTACGGACGGAAGCCCGTCGTCAGCCGACCAATCAACGCATTGATCTCCCGCCCATGTGAGGGTTGAGTATCTCTGACTTCCCGCAGCGCCGGCCCGCATAAAGAACACGCATTCCCCGAGCATATCGCTTTCCTCGACGGCAAGGCGGTTGCACTTTGCCCAGAGCATCGGCCATTTGTTGTGCATTTCCATGCCGCTGCCTCCGAAGCACACCGCATCTGCGGGCAGATATTCTCCGAAATCCGCCATCCAGCCCTTAAACCACATACCGATCAGGTTTGTCTTGATAACGCCCTTATACCAGTCAAAGGCCGCCGGCATTGTCAGATCGACCACGCCGCAATTATATTCGCCGAAATCGAAAAGATAGTCCTCACCCTCGGAGTTCTTTACGAAATATCCTTTTTCCTTTGCCTCGGCGAACAGAACGCCGCCGTCCACAAGATATGGATTTATATAACCCATCCACGCAGTGCCGCTATCTTCGGCAATAACTCTGTCAAGCCCCGGGTACAGCTCTTTGTTCCAGCGCCAATCCCACTGAAGTCGCTTGCCGAAGGAGGTAATGCGCTTGCCCTCCCAGTCCTGTATCCAGACCGCCGACACGTCCATACCGCCCTCGCGGCATCTATCAAGAAGCGAGACCGCTCTCTCCGTGCCGCCCTGAACACCGAGCCACATACCCTTCATCGCCCACTCCGGAAGCTCGGGCTGTCTGCCCAAAAGCCCTGTAAGCTTCTCAAGAACGGCAGCGTAACCGTCCCCGGAGGCCAGAACGAGAGATATCGCGGTATTCCATACCGACAGCTCATGGAAATCCTTTTCTCTGAAATCGAGCTCGCAGTAGGAGTAATTCTCGAGATGTGCAAAATACATGCGCGAGGAGACAAATGTCGGCTGAGGGAAAAAGGTGGTGTGATAATCTCCGCCGCTCCCGTCGAGGGCATCAGCGAGTCTGGTCACCTCGGTGAGCTTGTTGCGCCCCACGCCCTGCTCTCTTGTCCATATGGGGTAGATTCTTCCGCGCAGGTCGAGCGCCGAAAACTGCTCTCCGCCGCCCGTGACATGCTCACGCTCCTCCGCCTCAAACCGCAGAAAAAGCCGATTGAAGCTCTCGTCCTCGCATTCTCCTCTGATGCGCAGAAGCCCGTCATTTTCGGTAAGCTCAAGAACATATCTCCCCGTCATATCCGGGTGAGACAAGAGTATGCGCTCAGCCGAAACGGAATCGGCACGCAGTGCAATTCGCTCCGAAATTCTGTCTGTAATGTCAAAATTGCCGCGGAACATCTTTATTTCTTCTTTTCCCCTTCCGAGAAACAGCGCGGGATGACGGCAGGAATGACTTATGACTTTTTTCCCGTCCAGAAAAAGGTCAAAGCCGCCGGGGGTCTTATTAAGGCTGTACATAACAAACAACTCCTATTCATTAAACCACGGATCCATTCCGTCCGTGTTCATTTCCTTTGTAAGCTCGCGGAAGACCGGCTCGATGACAAGCGACGACAAGAGCGCGCACGGGCCGATTATGAACGGTATAGTGATCGGCGCAAGATAGGCAAGAAGAAGCGTGCCGCCAAGGATAAGTGCGAGCAGCACGGTTTTTCCGAAGTGCCTGACCGTCAGTGATACGGTACAGAGAAAACAGTTTCTTCTTGTGTTGGAAAAACGCGAGATATAGGCAAACATCCACGGGAAAGAGAGCACAGGCGGCACAAAAAGCACCGTGGCTATCGAGCTGAATATTCCGCCTTCACCTGCGTCGAGCTTGCCGTATACGAATCTGTCTGCCGTGATAACGGCCAAATAAGCAAGATAAATGAGCCAGATGACGAAGCTGTCTTTAAAGCCTGTTTTAAACGCATTGAAAAAGGTCTGTATGACACGGCCTCTGTCGCGCCGAATGCATTTGACGACCGTATAATACAGCGCTGCCGTGGCGGGGCCGACCGTGATTATCGGGAGAGAACATATAAGCCACAGCACTCCTGCAATTATGAGATCATAGAATCCGCCGAGCGCATCAATAAACAGCGCTTTCTTCATACACCACACCCCGTATCTTTTTTTAAAGTTTAATTCAAACCGTGAACAAAGTCAACAGCCGCTTTTGATCCGAAATAAACACGATTTGCAGATCGCGAAAAACTAAATCTTATATATTGACAAAGAGCATCGGCAGTATTAGTATTTAATTAATTAGACCCTTTAATTAATTGAGGAGGAATGCAGGTTGAATTGTGATCTGAAGAAAAAATGCAAGGACATCCGCTGCGACATTATGACCTCCATAGGTCATTTGGGTAACGGACATATAGGCGGGTGTCTGTCGGTGGTCGAGCTGTTGGCAGTACTGTATTTCAAGGAAATGAATATCGACCCGGCAGAGCCTAAAATGGCAGGGAGAGACAGATTCGTCTGCTCCAAGGGACATGCGGGCCCTGCGGTTTATGCAGCGCTTGCAAACCGCGGTTTTTTTGACCGCAAGGAGCTTCTGACTCTCAATCAGGGCGGTACAAATCTGCCCAGCCACTGCGATATGAACAGAACCGTCGGCATAGATATGACAACCGGCTCTCTCGGGCAGGGCTTTTCTTGCGCAGTAGGTGCTGCTCTCGGCTCAATGCTTGAAGATGACGGTGCTTTCGTCTATACTCT
>DCGN01000120.1 GCA_002315275.1 Clostridiales bacterium UBA1777 | reverse complement strand
ATGATAATGCTCGTTGACATATCGGACTGTGCCTTGAGCTTTGATGAGCTGAGCGAATTTCTAAAGCTCAGGGGTGCAGAAAGAGCACTCGATATACATATTCAGCGCTCGGATATTTTCGAAGCAATGCATAGGATTTGAGGTCGTGTTAAGTGAGCTATCTTATAAACAGCAGTGAAATACTGCAGACGATAGAAATGATAGATCAGCAGCATCTTGACGTGCGAACGGTCACAATGGGCATAAGCCTGCTCGACTGTGCGGACGAGAGCATCGCCGAATGCTGCGAAAAGATCTATGATAAAATATGCCGCAAGGCGGAAAAGCTTGTGGAAACAGGCTGCACGATTGAGCGGGAGTTCGGTATCCCGATCGTCAACAAGCGCGTGTCGGTGTCTCCGATATCGCTGGTTGCCGCCTCCTGCAGGGAGGATGATTATACGCCCATAGCAGCCGCGCTTGATAAGGCTGCGAAAACTGTCGGGGTCAATTTTATCGGCGGCTTTTCCGCGCTTTGTCAGAAGGGCTTTACCGAGAGCGACATTAAGCTTATTAACTCCATTCCGACGGCATTGACGGAGACGGATATAGTCTGCTCAAGCATCAACGTCGGCTCAACGAAGGCGGGCATCAATATGGATGCTGTCGCACTGATGGGCAGGATAATTCGCAAAACGGCAGATATCGATCCCATGGGCTGTGCAAAGCTTGTTGTGTTCTGCAACGCGGTCGAGGATAATCCGTTTATGGCGGGCGCTTTTCACGGTGTGGGTGAGCCGGAGTGTGTTATCAACGTCGGCGTTTCCGGCCCGGGAGTCGTAGCTCATGCGCTCAAGTCCTGCAATGGACAGCCGTTTGACGTTGTCGCAGAGACTATAAAGAAGACGGCTTTCAAGATCACAAGAATGGGTCAGCTTGTTGCTCAGGAGGCTTCAAAACGTCTTGGCGTGCCCTTCGGAGTGGTTGATCTTTCGCTTGCGCCAACTCCCGCTGCGGGGGACAGCGTTGCCGAGATTCTTGAGATAATGGGCCTTGAGAAGTGCGGCACACACGGTACAACGGCCGCATTGGCGCTTCTGAACGATGCTGTCAAGAAGGGTGGAGTTATGGCGTCAAACCATGTAGGAGGGCTCTCCGGCGCGTTTATACCCGTCTCAGAGGACGCAGGCATGATATCTGCCGTAAACGCGGGCGCGCTGTCGATAGACAAGCTTGAGGCGATGACCTGCGTATGCTCTGTCGGACTTGACATGATAGCCGTACCGGGTGATACGTCGGCTGAGACCATTTCCGCAGTAATTGCGGATGAGGCGGCTATCGGCATGGTAAACTGCAAGACAACGGCTGTCCGCCTTATCCCAGCAACAGGGAAAAAAGTCGGTGATTTCATAGATTTCGGCGGACTGCTCGGAGGAGCACCGGTCATGCCCATTCACGAGGGCTCGGCCGCAGAATTTGTTTCACGCGGAGGGAGGATCCCCGCTCCGCTTCATAGCCTGAGAAACTGATTATTTAAATGAAAGCTAAAAACAATAATTTAAAAACGCTGTCGCGCCTTCTGCGCGGCAGCAAAAAATATTTTATCGCGTGTATCGTTGCGGGTATATTCTTTACCTGCTGTGATCTGCTTGTTCCGCAGATAATCCGCGTCGCGGTTGACTCGGTCATCGGCTCGGCTGGGCTTGATGTACCGCCGGTCGTATCGGAGTGGATAACTGCTGTCGGCGGGGTCGGGTTTTTCCGCGAGAGGATATGGATATGCGCTGCTCTTGTTGCACTTCTCGGCCTTTTCTCTGCGGCCTTGAGGTATTGCCTTATGAAGTGCAACTCCATCGCAGGAGAAACGCTGATAAAAACGAGCCGCGATCTTCTCTACAGCCATATTCAGCACCTCCCGTGGAGCTGGCATATGAAAAATCCCACGGGAGATATCATTCAGCGCTGCACATCCGACGTTGAACGCATCAAGGTCTTTTTCCAGGAGCAGTTCGTGCCTGTTTTCAGAATTTCGCTGCTTATTATCATGTCGCTCGCGTTCATGATAGATATGAACCTCAAGCTTGCTCTTGTTGCGCTAATTATGTTCCCGATAATCATTCTTTATTCGTATCTGTTCCACAGAAAGATACGTGCCCGCTTTACGGAGTGCGATGAAAATGAGGGAGTCCTATCCACTATCGCGCAGGAGAATCTGACGGGCGTTCGTGTCGTTCGTGCCTTCGGCCGTGAGGACTTTGAGCGCAGAAGGTTCGAAGAGCAAAATCAGAAATATACAAGCGTCTGGGTTAAAATGTGCCGGACCTTGTCTGATTTCTGGGCCGTGGGTGACTTCTCGAGCTATGTGCAGGCGATGCTTATTATCATTCTCGGCACAGTTTTTACGGTCAGAGGATCAATGACGGAGGGCGAGTTTATCTCGTTTGTCTGCTATAACACGATGCTGATGTGGCCGGTTCGCAGACTCGGCAGAATGATATCGGAGATGAGCAAGGCGGGAGTGTCCGTAACGCGTATTTCCGAGATACTTGATGCGCCGGAGGAAATAGACGCATCGGATGCGTCTGAAAAGCCGATGAACGGAGATATCGTTTTTGATAACGTTTCATTTGCTTATAATGAGACGAAAAGCGTGCTTCATAACGTTTCGTTTACGATTCCCGCCGGCAAAAGCTTCGGCATCCTCGGCGGTACGGGCTCCGGCAAGAGCAGCCTTCTGCTGCTCCTCTGCAGGCTGTACGCACCGACGTCCGGCAGAATAACTGTCGGCGGCGAGGATATTTCCTCGATGCCCGCAAAATATGTCAGAAGCAATATAGGTATGGTACAGCAGGAGCCCTTCCTTTTCTCCCGCTCTATTGAGGATAATATCGGCATTTGCGGCGCGGATGCCGAGACTGTACGCGAAGCTGCCGTTACGGCCTGCATTAACGGTGATATCGAGAGCTTTTCGCAAGGGTATGAAACGCTCGTCGGCGAACGCGGAGTAACTCTATCGGGAGGACAGAAGCAGCGCGTCGCCATCGCGAGGATGCTCACGAGGAAAACGCCGATCATCGTTTTTGATGATTCGCTTTCCGCTGTTGACACGCAGACCGATGAAAATATTCGCGCTGCTCTTAAGCGCGACCTATCCGGAGCAACGTCGATCATCGTTTCGCACAGAATTACAACTCTTATGAGCTGTGACAATGTGCTCGTGCTCGAAAGAGGTAAGGCAACACAGCTCGGTACTCCTCAGGAGCTTCTGAAGCATGACGGCCTTTTTAAAACGATATTCGATATGCAGATGGCCGTCGGAGAGGAGGAGCAGGCATGAACAAGCAGGAAGAAAAGCTCCGATTCTACGGTATCCCGAAGCTTCTGAAGTATCTGAAAAAATATAAGACACTTGCAATTACAGCCGCAATATGCGGTGTCGTGGGCAGCGCGCTTGACGCGGTCTTCCCGCTTTTCCAGCAGTATGCGATCAATCATTTTATTGCCGACGATACGGTCGACGGGCTTGGGGTATTTATCGTTCTCGCAGCGCTTTCAATAATTCTGCAGGTAACTGCGAACTATATCTCGGCCTTCGGCGCGTGCAAGATCGAGCTTTGGGTCGGCAGAGACCTGAAGCGTGACGCCTTCAACCATCTGCAGACGCTCTCGTTCTCGTACTTCAATCAGAACAGCGTCGGCTATATCCACGCAAGAGTCATGTCAGATACGGATAAGATCTCGCAGACAGTAGCGTGGGGAATGATGGAGAGCGTATGGGTGCTTGCGTATCTTGTCTTTGCGATTGTGATGATGTTTATCCTCAACTGGAAGCTTGCCGCGGTGGTCGTTACGGTCATTCCGATTGCTGTTTTATTCGGAGGGAAGATCCAGAAAAAGCTTATCGACTGCACAAGAAAGGTCAGAGAGCAGAATTCAAAGATAACCTCTGCGTTCAATGAAGGCATAACCGGCGCGAAGACGACAAAGACCCTTGTCATAGAGGATAAGGTCGAAAAAGAGTTTGCTTCTCTCACGGGAGAGATGAAGATGCTGTCCGTTAGGGAGGCACATTTCAAAGCGCTCATGATGTCAACGACCGCTTTTGCGGCATCCTTTGCTCTTGCTCTCGTGCTGTGGCGCGGCGGAATTATCACTCAGCGCGGTGTCATGCTGATAGGTACGCTGTCCGTGTTCATGAACTATGCTCAGGGCATGATGGATCCAATTCAATCCATCGTACAGACGATCGCAGGCTTCGTCAATGTACAGGTAAATCTTGAGCGATACGGAAACCTCGTCAATACAAAGTCCGATGTAAGCGATACGCCTTCCGTTATCGAAAAATACGGCGATGCTTTTTCTCCTAAACGCGAAAACTGGGAAAAGCTTTACGGCGATGTTGAGTTCAAAGACGTGACCTTCATGTATCCCGACGGAGACGAAAATATCCTTGAGCATTTCAATCTGAAGATACCGAAGGGCACAAACGTCGCTATAGTCGGAGAGACCGGGGCGGGAAAATCCACGCTTGTCAATCTTGTATGCCGTTTCTATGAGCCGACAGAGGGACAAGTCCTGATAGACGGTATAGATGCAAGGCAGCGCAGCCAGCTGTGGCTCCACTCCAATATAGGCTACGTCCTGCAGACGCCGCATCTTTTCTCCGGAACCGTTCTCGAAAACCTCAGATACGGCAGAACGGATGCCACGATCGAGGAAATAAACGAAGCCCTGAAGGCCGTGTCGGCCGATGAGGTCATAGAAAGACTTCCGGAAGGGCTTGATTCCAACGTAGGAGAAGGCGGCAACAGTCTGTCAACGGGCGAAAAACAGCTTCTGTCCTTTGCGAGAGCGCTTCTTGCCGACCCTGCGATATTTGTCCTTGACGAGGCAACCTCGTCGGTAGACACGGTCACGGAGCGCAAAATACAAAATGCTATAGAGAAGGTAATGCAGGGCAGGACCTCGTTTATCATTGCTCACAGACTATCTACCATACGCAGAGCGGATCTTATTCTCGTTGTGCATGACGGAAAGATAGTTGAGCAGGGAACTCACGCCGAGCTTATGGCAATGCGCGGAAGCTACTGGCAGCTATATACGAGGCAGTATAACGAGGAACAGTTCAACGCGCTAACAGCTAAAAAATAAACATTAAAATGCTCTCCCAATCTCAAGATCGGGAGAGCATCTTTTACATTGCGACTAATTCTTTTATGTTGTATTCGTTTCCGGTTACGAGGAAGGTGTTATCACTCTTGCAGTAGGGGCATATCTTAGCATACTTGAGAGTAGGATATGTTTTGCCGCAATTCTGGCAGAAGGTGACGGCTTCAAGCGTTTCTATCTTGAGCTCCGTGTTTTTCAGAAGCTCAGATTTCTTTCTGGAGTAGTTCCAGAAATCGATCAGATAGTCAGTCACAATCCCGCTGACCTCGCCGACCTCAAGAGTGACGGATTCAATCGCAGTAAGCTTGTTTTCTTCGGCGATCTTTTCCACCGCGTCCATAACGTAAACTATAGTTCCGAGCTCGTGCATTACTTCTTGCCTTTGAAGAGGATCTTGACGGCTCTGGGAGCGGCATAGCCGAGCAGCCACTTTGCCTTGTCTTCGGCCTTGTACATCTTGCTGGCCTCGGGGAGGTCACGGCTGAGATGGATAGCGTCGAATTCGCAGCGCGTGGTGCACAGGCCGCAGCCTATGCAGCGGTTCTCGTCGACCTCGGTAGCACCGCAGCCGAGGCATCTGGAGGCCTCGAGCTTGACCTGCTCTTCGGTAAGAGGAAGAATGTCCTTCTTGAAGGATTTTGCCTTTGCCGCATCATGTGCGGGAACCTGGCGTGCAGGTCTGTCGTAGCACTCCTGAGGAACGGAGATATCGTCCGTGTTGAGGGAGGGGAACTGATGCAGGTTACGGCCGAGAGTAAGGCTGTTGCCGGGATGCACGAAGCGGTGCATGGACTCTGCTGCCTCACGGCCTGCTGCTATAGCATCGATAGCGAACTTCGGGCCGGTGAGTACGTCGCCGCCTGCGAAGATGTCGCTCTGAGCGGTCTGGAGGGTGGTGTCGTCAGCAATAACGGTGCCGTTCTTGTTAAAGGTCATACCCTCGGGGGCGATGCCGCCGAGATCGACCTTCTGGCCGATAGCGGAGATAACGGAATCAACGGCGATATCCTCAAACTTGCCGGTGCCGACGGGCTTCCTGCGGCCCTTCTCATCGGGCTCACCGAGCTCCATGAGCTCGACCTTGATAGCCTTGACTTTACCGTCTTCGCCGAGTATCTCAGCGGGAGCGGCGAGGTAACGGAACTTGACGCCCTCTTCGGCAGCCTCTGCGAGCTCTGCCTTGTCGGCGGGCATCTCTTCCTCGCTGCGGCGGTAAATAACGGTGACCTCGTCTGCATCGAGACGGACAGCGGTGCGGCATACGTCCATAGCGACATTGCCGCCGCCGATAACAGCGACCTTCTTGCCGACGAAGGGCTTGTTGCCGAGATTGACCTCGCACATGAACTCAACGCCGCCGTAAACGCCGGTGAGATCCTCGCCGACAACGTTCATCGGAGCGGACTTCTGAGCACCTATTGCGAGGAAGAAGGACTTGAAGCCTTCGGCGCGGAGAGCGTCAACCGTGACATCCTTGCCTACCTCAACGCCGCACTTGAACTCAACACCCATGGTCTTGAGGACATCAATCTCAGCGTTGATAACATCTCTCTCGAGACGGAAGGAAGGGATACCCATCGTGAGCATACCGCCGAGGACGGGGTTCTTCTCGAAAACGGTGACGGGATAGCCCATCTTGCGCAGATAGAATGCGCAGCTCAGACCTGCAGGGCCTGCGCCGATAACAGCCATCTTTTCCTCGTAATCCGCGAGGGACTGCTTGCGGTTTCTTCTGGGAGGAATGTAACGGGTCTCCTCGTTAAGCTCCTTTTCGGCAATGAATCTCTTGATCTCGTCTATTGCGAGAGCCTGGTCGATCTTGCCTCTGGTGCAGGCGTCCTCACATCTGCGGTTGCAGATGTTGCCGCAGACAGCGGGGAAGGGGTTATCCTGCTTGATGAGAGCGAGAGCTTCCATGTATCTGCCCTGAGCTGCCATCTTGATGTAGCCCTGAACGGCGATATGAGCGGGGCAGGCAGACTTGCAGGGAGAAGTACCTGTCTCATAGCAGTTGATCTGGTTGTCATTCTTGTAGTTGGGATTCCACTTGGAGGGGCCCCACTTGGAGACATCGGGCAGCTCCTGCTTGGGATACTCAACGGCACCGTGCTGAGTGCAGAGCTTCTGGCCGAGCTTTGCAGCACCTGCCGGGCAGACTTCAACGCACTTGCCGCAGGCAACGCACTTTTCTTTATCAACATGGGCGCGGTATGCGCTTCTGGAGAGGTTAGGTGTATTGAAAAGCTGAGAAGTTCTCAGAGCAAAGCAAACGCCGGGGGCGCAGTTACAGATAGCGAATATCTTGTTTTCGCCGTCAATATTGGTGATCTGATGGACGTAGCCCTCTTCCTCGGCGCGCTGAAGTATCTCCATGACCTCTTCATAGGAGATGCGCTTACCGTCCTTACCGGTCTCATCGCAATAGATAGCGGCATCGCCGACAGCTATGCACCAGAGATCCTCGGGATCGCCGGAGCCTTCGCCGCGGATGGACTGGCAGCGGCGGCAGGAGCAAACGCCGACTGCGAAATCTTTGTACTTCTTCAGCCAATGAGACAGATGTTCAACGCTGACGGACTGAGACTCCGCGGGAATAGCCTTCTCAACGGGGATAACGTGCATGCCGATTCCGCCGCCTCCGGGAGGCACCATGGGAGTTACAGCTTCGAGAGGCAGTCTTGCCATGGCCTCGAAGAAGTCGCATACCTCGTGGTGATCCTTAACGAGCTCCATGCGCATGTTGAGGAACTCAGCTGCGCCGGGGACGAAAAGGGGAAGCACGTACTGCTTGTGGTGATCCTCATTCTCCCAGTTGTATTCGATGAGACCGACAACGCTCATCTCCTGAAGCTTTGCCTCAAGGACCTTGAGATCGCTCCAGCCGGAAGACTTGGAGATCTCCTCGAGAGACATAGGAACGCGCTGCTTCATGCTCAGTGCGATGTTGACCATGTCATCATCGAGAACCTTAACGAGACCCCAATATTCGGGAGACTCTTCTGTAAGCTTTTCGATGCCTAACTTGAACGTGATTCTGTCAGTCATCTTTTTGCCGAGCTTAAGCAGGTTTTCTTTGTTTGTGACCATTTGATTCCCTCCAATATATATTTCGTTTTGTTTGTATGAATATGCTTAGTTTAATAATAACATATTAAATAAAAAAAGTCACTATAATTTTCTATAAAAAAGACATTTGACGGGAATAATAATCAAGCGTATATTTAAACCAGTATTTTATATTAGAGGGCGAACTTCATGAATGAAAAAGACCGCGTAAACGGCGGCGAAACGGAAAACGGCAAGGCTGAAAATGCCGAATTTTCAGCCGAAATTACTGCTCACGGCGAGGATACGGTGCCCGAGTCATCAGGTGCGGATACAAAAAAGAGAACACGCGCTATCATAATTGCCGCAGCTGCGGCAATAGCCGTAATTGCTGTCTGTGTGCTTGGTATAGCGGTGCACTATCTCGGAATGATAGATTTCACAAAGAGCTCGGATGAGGAGATCCCGGTGACGGCCGAATACCTGATTGATGACAGCGCAAAAAGCGAGGAGCTCATAGACTATGAGAAGCTGATGCGTGAGGAGCTCGAAAGCAATGCAGAGGAGCTCGTATTTACCGATGACGTTATCAATATTCTTCTGATTGGAACAGATAACCGCGGCGACTCCGATAAGAGCAGCAGAACGGATGCCATGCTTGTTGTCTCTGTCAATAAGAGCACGAAGCAGGTTACCGTAACGTCAATGATGCGGGATATCTACGTTTGGATACCCGGCGCGTGGACGAACCGCCTTAATACGGCCTACCCCATAGGCGGCGCAGAGCTTCTGATGAAAACGCTTCGTGAGTCATTCTCAATGCCGGTCGACAAGTATGTTGTCGTTGATTTTTACAGCTTTGCCGACGCGATAGATGCCATAGGCGGGATTGATGTCGACGTGTCCGAAAAGGAGCTCGTCGGTATGCGCGATTATTATGTTGAGATGAATGCCCTTTTTAACGACCCGCAGGGCACGGATGTTATTGAAACAGATAAAGCGGGCATGATCAACCTGAACGGCAAGCAGGCGCTTATATATGCGAGAATACGCAACACGGGCGGAGGAGACTTCGAGCGCACCTACAGACAGCGTAAGATAATCAACGCCGTTTTAGATAAGGTTAAGGACAGCACGCTCATTCAGCTGAATGACGTTGCGGAGGCTATTTTGCCGAATATTAAAACAAATCTTTCCGTCGGAGAGATAGCATCGCTTATGCTCAATGCAAAGGATTATCTGAAATACGATATTCGCTCTCTGCGGATACCCGTTGACGGCGAATGGTGGTATGAAACGATAGACGAGATGGAAGTCGTTTGCATCAACATGAAGCCGAACAAGGACACATGGTATAATTGCGTATATCTCGGCGTGGATATACCCGAGGGCAAGTATTAATAATAACGGTCACACCCATCATAGAATGAAGCGAAGGAGTGATGAGTGTGATCGATCTGAGACATTATTATATAAAATACAGGAGGGTGCTATCGGGGATCGCGTTTGCCTTGCTGATAGGCCTGATATTCTACACGGTAAATAATCCCGCATTAGTCGGCGCCGCGGCAACGTCGAGACAGCTTCCGATATATTGCGTGGATCGGAATGATAACCGCGTTGCGTTCAGCTTTGACGCCGCGTGGGGGAATGAGGATACGCAGCAGCTTATCGACATTCTTGCCGAGTACGGCGTGAAGACAACGTTTTTCGTCGTCGGTGACTGGGTGGATAAGTATCCCGAATCGGTTAAAGCCCTTTCTGATGCAGGGCATGAGGTGATGAATCATTCATCAAACCATGCGCACTTTTCTCAACTGTCAGACGCTGAGATAATCGCGGATATTAATTTCTGCAACGATAAGATAGAATCAATAACGGGAAAGCGGCCTAATCTTTTCAGATGCCCCTACGGTGAATATGACGACCATGTTATTTCAACCGTGAATTCAATCGGTATGTACGCCATACAATGGGACGTTGACAGTCTTGACTGGAAGGGCATCTCATCCGACGAGATAACAAAGAGGGTCGTTTCCAACGTAAAGTCGGGGAGTATAGTGCTGTTCCATAACGCCGCAGAGAATACTCCCGAGGCACTGGCGGGCATACTCGAAGCGCTTATCGGCAAGGGCTTCACGATCGTTCCCGTTTCTGAGCTTATCATGACGGATAACTACACTATAGACCATACGGGCAAACAGCTCGCAAGGTAATACAACAGAAAGATAATATGGCTGAGATCATTGCAGAATTAAAATTACCGGGCAGCGCTTTTTTGTGCTGCCCGGTTTAATAGTTTATGCGAGAAATTTTACCGACTACGAATTTTATGAGTAAGTCATCTTACGAGCAGCTGCCGGTAAGAATATCGTTGTCGGGAGTGTTGTTGGGTGAATAGTTGGAAACTATGAGCTTATTTCTGCCGCTGGACTTGGAGAAGTAAAGATTGCTGTCAGCGACGTTAATGATATCGGTGAGGTTATATTTGATGCACGGGTCTACGGTCATAAGGCCGATACTGACGGTAACGCTGAGCATTTTCCCGTTTGCATTGAATTTCTGCTCCCTTGCGGCAGAGAGGATCTTTCCGCAAAGCTCCTCGGAATTTGCTTTTTCGTTGAAATAGATCGCAAATTCATCTCCGCCCCAGCGGCAGGCGGAAGCGTGCCCGTCAATTATATCGAGCATTTTCTGAGCTGTACCCTTCAGCACGGCATCGCCGAGAGTGTGGCCGTAGGTGTCGTTGATCTCCTTGAAATGGTCAAAGTCGATAATGGCGACGGCGCAGCCTTTTCCGGTTTCCTCTTTTATCTCTTCTTCGATGGCGGCATAAAAGCCGAAGCGGTTGAACAGTCCCGTCAGAGGATCATGCTTTGACAGATCTTCATAGTTCTTACGCATTTTGATGAGCTCCTCCTGCGTTGTCTGACGGATAAACTCAAAGAACGCGCCGACGCACAGAAACGCAATGAAGAGTATCGGGAAGCGTGCGGAGAAGGAGTCTGTGTACTGGAACAGGAGGAGCGAGCGACCGAATTCTGTCCAGTAGAAGAAGACGAGAATTATAAACTGAATGCCGGAAAGCAGAAGACCGTACTTTAGTCTGTACAGAAGCATTCCGCTTGTTGGGAGAAGAGCAAGCCAGATCGCGCTGAAGCCCTCAGGCTCGCCCACGATGACGAACGACGTGAATAGCGCGAGCATCTCGAAAGCAAAGAGATAGCGCGTCAAAAGCTCGCAGTGAGGGCCGATAAGCATCAGCACGACGTTGACGGCATTGACTATCGCAAAGAAGAGCGTTATCAGCATCAGCATATGCCAATGCGTGATTATGTTCATGATCGTCATAGCGATAGAGAGGACGATGAACATGATAAACACGCAGAAGAACTGAATGCGGACACGCACCTCATCATCGGTCAGAAGATCACGAAAGCTTTTTCTGTTTTCGAGAAGGATCTTTCCGACGTTCTGCCAGTCTTTTGTCAGAAGGGAATGGTTATTCATCTAATCAACACCAACCTAAAAAGAAAAGATTATCAGTCAACAACAAGTGCGGCAGAGCCGTATGCCTTGACGGGGTTGCCGAGGTCATCAAATTCGGTGGTATATCTTACGAGGAAAGGGACACGGCCGACGGTAAGCGGGATGACGGCCTCAAGCGAGGGAACGCCGGCTTCGATCTGCCTGTGCCAGTCGCGGTACATATCGGCCACCTCGGGCGGGAATATGCCCATTTCGATAGCCGTGTCGGGGTAATTGGTGACGAGCGGGGGAAGGCCGAGGTCTCGCATACAGCGGAAGCACGGGCGCATTTCGTGAGTTGCAACGGTGTACTCCCAGAAATATATATTCACCTGCTCGCTCGCCATCTTGAAGCGCTTTTCGGTCTCCAGCATTGTGGTGAACTGCATTTTCTCGGCGGTGATATTCCGGATTGTCTCATAGAAAAGATAGCTTACGGGAGACTTGCCGATGAGGCGCACGGTGGAGCGGATGCACAGATGCTCCTCGCCGCAGCAGGCGGATTTGATGGTTCGCCATGCCTCGCACTCTTCCTCGTCGCCGGACTCGATTGCTCTTTTTAGCATTTGCTCGTAGGCAGGGCGGTCATTAGCGTCGATAAAATCCAAAGGATCACGCGAGATTATGTCCTTTTCGGACATGTTCATGCCGAGCTCCTTCAGGAACTTCTGGTTGACGCGGAATATCTCAGCGGAGCCGCTCTTGTACTCAAAAACAGCCGCGCCGCCGACGTAGTTGTTGAATATCAGCGTTTCCTGCGAGTCGGGACTCCAGAACGAGCCGACGTCGAGCTTTTCCATAAACGTCATCTCGGGCACGAGCGCGCCGACTGTTTTGTCGCTCAGCTTTTTAATATACTCATCCCCGGAGATGGGGCCGGAGTACAGATAACCTTGAATATAGTCGCATCCGATGCTGCGCATGAAATCGGCCTGCTGAACGGTCTTCACACCCTCGGCGATGACCGGCAGCCCGAGCCACTTGCACATTCGCACAACGGAGCTGAGAATAGTGCCGCTCTTGCCCTGAGAAATATCTCCGCCGAGGAAATTCATATCGAGCTTGATCATGTCAAAATCAAGCTCCTTGAGCGCGTTGAGCGAGGAGAGGCCGCTGCCGAAGTCATCCATCTCGACAACGTATCCGAGCTTGTGAAGCTCGGTTATAAATGCGGAGACCTTTTCGATACCGCCCGCGGCAATGCTTTCGGTTATCTCGATGCGGATAAACTTCGTCGGCACACCGTATTTCGCGCGTATCGCATCCATATCGGAGACAAAGCCCTCAACTGAGAGATCTCTGCGCGAAATGTTGACGGACACGGGAACGACAACACAGTTGGAATCTATGCATCTGCGGAGGAAAGCGCATACCTGCTCAAACATCGCAAGGTCAACCTTGGAAATGAAGCCGTCCTCCTCGAACTGACGGATAAACAGAGCGGGGGAGACCATGCCGAACTCTGGATGCTTCCATCTCGTCAGAGCCTCGGCACCGACTATCATACCGGTGGAATGGTTATACTGCGGCTGATAATAGGGTATAAACTGCTTGCCTGAAATCGCAGCTTCTCTGTCCGCCATGAGAGCTTCAATAGAAG
>DCGN01000098.1:5085-6716 GCA_002315275.1 Clostridiales bacterium UBA1777 | reverse complement strand
AGAACAATCCCTGCCTCATCGGCGAACCCGGTGTCGGTAAGACGGCTATCGCCGAAGGTCTTGCCCAGCGCATTGTCGCGGGCAATGTGCCGTTCAAGCTGCGCACGAAGGAAGTGTATCTGCTTGACCTCACGGCGCTTGTCGCGGGCACGCAGTTCCGCGGCCAGTTCGAGTCCCGCATGAAGGGCCTCATTGAAGAAATTCGCAAGATGGGCAATGTCATCCTCGTCATCGACGAGGTGCACAATATCGTCGGCGCAGGTGATGCTGAGGGCAGCATGAATGCTGCCAACATCTTGAAGCCCGCCCTCTCCCGCGGTGAAATTCAGGTCATCGGTGCGACCACCTTCACCGAGTATCGCAAGCACATCGAAAAGGACACGGCACTGGAACGCCGCTTCCAGCCCGTTACCGTGAACGAGCCGGGCATCGAGGATTCTCTCAAAATTCTCAAAGGTATTTCACACTATTATGAGCAGTTCCACGGCGTCCGCATTTCTGATGGCATCCTGCGTCAGGCCGTGCTGCTGTCGGAACGCTATATCACTGACCGCTTCCTGCCCGATAAGGCCATCGACCTCGTCGACGAGGCCTGCGCGCTTATCCGCACCGAGCTCGATTCAATGCCCGCGGAACTTGACGATATGCGCCGCCGCATAATGCAGCTCGAGATAGAGGAGATGGCGCTTAAGAAGGAGGACGATCGGCTTTCTCAGGACAGGCTCACGAAGCTCCGCGAGGAGCTTGCGAATCTCAAGGAGGGCTTCAACGCGCAGAAGGCGCGCTGGGACAGCGAGAAAAACAGCGTTGATGACGTAAAACGCATCAAGGGCGAGATAGAGAAGCTGCACGCCGACATTGAAGACGCTCAGCTCAGATACGAGTACGAAAAGGCCGCGAAGCTCAAGTACTCCGATCTCCCCGCGCTTGAACGTCAGCTTNNAGCTTGAGGAAAAAAGCACGCAGGACGGTGTTGACCCTGACTTTGAGCGGATTGCCGAGCTGCGCAGCCGCATTATGCAGGGCAAGAGCGAGCTCGAACAGCTTGGCGACCAGACTCCTGAACTGACGATGGACAATCTCGCCCGCGTCATCGAACTGTGGACGAAGATTCCCGCCTCCCGTATCCGCGAGGACGAGTTCAAGCGCCTTTCCGAGCTTGACGAACGCCTCAAAAAGCACATTGTCGGACAGGATAAGGCGGTTGCCGCCGTCTCTGCTGCCATTCGCCGTAACCGCGTGGGCATCTCACCAAAGCATAAGCCGGTGAGTTTCATCTTTGTCGGCCCGACCGGTGTCGNNNCTTGACGAATACCTGCACAAGCGTGTCATCGGGCAGGACGAGGCCGTGCAGCGCGTGACGGAGGCCATCCTCCGCTCAAGAGCCGGTATCTCCGACCCGAACAGGCCGATAGGCTCGTTCCTGTTCCTCGGCCCCACGGGTGTCGGCAAGACCGAGCTTGCAAAGTCTCTTGCCGAGTGCCTCTTTGATGACGAGCACAACATCGTGCGTATCGACATGACCGAGTACATGGAGAAGTTCTCCGTGTCCCGCCTCATCGGAGCGCCGCCGGGATACGTCGGCTACGATGAGGGCGGTCAGCTCACGGAGGCCGTGCGCCGCAAGCAGT
>DCGN01000098.1:672-5025 GCA_002315275.1 Clostridiales bacterium UBA1777 | reverse complement strand
TCGAGAAGGCTCACCCCGACGTGTTCAACATTCTCCTGCAGATCCTCGATGACGGCCGCATCACCGACTCTCAGGGTCGCACTGTCGATTTCAAGAACACGATCATCATCCTCACCTCGAACCTCGGCAGCCAGTATCTGCTTGACGGTATCGAGCCGGACGGCAGCATCTCCGAGGCCGCGCAGAAGGCCGTCATGGCCGAGCTGCACGGCGCGTTCAGGCCGGAATTTCTCAACCGTCTTGACGAGACGATAATGTTCCGCCCGCTCACGAAGGATAATCTCAACGGAATAATCGACATCATGATAAGCTCCCTCAGAGCCCGCCTTGCAGACCGCGGATTGAAGCTCGAGCTGACGGACGAGGCAAAGCGCCTCATCATCGACCGCGGCTTCGACCCGCTCTACGGCGCGAGACCGCTCCGCCGCTATCTGCAGAGCACCGTTGAAACGCTCATCGCAAAGACGATCCTCCGCGGCGACTTCACCGCCGGTCACACGATAATCGTCGACGAAGCAGACGGGCAGCTCGTCTGCTTATAAAAATGAGACAAATCATCCGCGTCAGTCGTATCTTATTACAGCGCGGATGATTTTCCGTTGACCTTTTCACCGGAGAGTGATATTCTCTCTGTGGATTTTTTCTTGAAACGAGGTAAATATAAATGAAAAAGCTTATAGCGCTTATGCTCGCGCTGTCGATGCTTCTGTGCCTTGCCGCCTGCGGCGAAAAGGCCGAGGAGCCCGCCGGGCAGGATGTCCCCGCAAGCACCGTAGCTCCCGCCGGGCAGACGGAAGCTCCCGCCGCTCAGACCGAGGCTCCCGCCGAGCAGACTGCCGCCCCCGCGGCAGCTCCCACTCCCGTTCCTACTCCGACACCCGCTCCCACTCCGTCTCAGGAGCAGTATCAGCACTATTTTGACGATGTTATCAAGCAGTACGTCACCGCGCTTTCCGAGGGTGCCGACCGCCAGGTCTATTATGACCGCGGGCTCAATTCTCTTGTCGGCGCGGTAAACGACGCGTCCAAGGTCGGCTATCTGTTCAGAGACGTAAACGGCGACAATATTCCCGAGCTTCTCATCGGCTGCCTCGGCGAAAAGCAGATCTACGCGCTCTACGCTCTCGAGGGCACGTCACCGAAGCTCGTCATCGATGCGGGCGAGAGAAACAGCTTCTATCTTGAGCCCGACAACGCCATCGTCAACCGCGGCTCCTCAAGCGCATTTCTGAGCGCCGTCATGATCTACACGCTCAAGGGCACTGCACTCTCCCTCGAGGTCGGCCTCGTATCCGACTTCTCCGTAAATGAGAAGGAGCCCTGGTACAGAACTTATGATGAGGACTGGAGCGTCGCAAACGACGAGAAGATCTCGAACGACTTCGCCGAGACTGCCGTCAAGGCCTATGAGGACAACTACGTTTCCCTTGACTACAAGGCCTTCTGCAGGTTCGAGGGCTGATAACTTCAGATAAAGCTCTCTGCACCGCAAAAAAGACGGGCGCAAGACCGGAATCCTTTTTCCAATCCTGCGCTCGTCTTCTGTTATACGCTTTTCCGTTTTCGATCCTTCTGCTCACGGGGTCGACCCCGTTCCAGCTGCCGCGCCTTGCGGCATCGAGCTCTCTGCGCTTTTTCTTCGAGAGCTTCTCATAGGGTATGAACTTTTCCATTTGTCTCTCCTTTATAAATCAAGGGGCGGTGCATAGCGCATCGCCCCGTTTTTTGCTTATTCGATGGATATCATGTAGTAATACACGGGCTGACCGCCGTTTATCACGCTGATCTCCGCCTCGGGGAAGCAGCCCGAAATCGTCTCGGACGCCTCTTTTGCGGCCTTCTCGTCCACATCCTCGCCGTAGTACACGGTGATGAACTCTGGGTTAAGCTCGTCAAAGCTCCAGCTCAGCTCGCTGAAGAGCGTCTTGGTGTTGGCGTAGCTGCCGATTATCTTGTTGTCAAGCAGGACGAGATATTCGCCTGCGTGGATAGCGTGACCGTCAAAGTCGGAATCGCGGACAGCGTAGGTTATCATCGCGGTATGTACGGTGCCGAGGGCATCCGTAAACTCGGCGGTGATATTCTCCTCAGTGTCATCGGGGTTGAAGCGGAGCATTGCCGTGATGCCCTGAGGAACGGTCTTGCTCGGGATAACGATGACCTTTTTCTCCGTCAGCGGGACGCACTGCTCTGCCGCCATTATTATATTTTTGTTGTTCGGGAACACGAAGACCGTGGAAGCGGGGGTGCGGTTTATCTCGCGGAGGATATCGTCCGTCGAGGGGTTCATCGTCTGGCCGCCGGTGATAACGCCATCAACTCCGAGCTCCTTGAAGAGATTCTCCATGCCTGCGCCCGCGCAGACCGCCACAACGCCGAACTCCTTCTCCGGCGCGGCGATAACGTCCTGCGCTTCGAGCTCCTGCTCGATCCTGTCCAGGTCATCCGTGGACTGCGCCTTTCTGCCCGCAAGAAGATCGTCATGCTGAGTGCGCATATTCTCTATCTTTGCGAGCTCGAGCGTGCCGAATTCCTGCGCCTTGTTCAGCGCGTTGCCGGGGATGTTCGTATGAACGTGCACCTTGAAGCTCTCGTCATCCTCGCCGATAACGAGGGAATCGCCTATACCGGTGAGATACTTGCGAAGCGGCTCAAGGTCAACGTTTTCTTCCTTCTTGCGCACGATGAAGACCGTGTCGAACGCGAAGGTGATGTCCTCTGTGCTGAAGCACTCGAAGGCGGTCTCCTCTTCCTCGGGAGTCTTGAGGTTCTCGGCAGGAGCAACGGCCTCGCCGCGAAGAGATGCGAGCATTGCCCCGAGCATGACCATATAACCCTTGCCGCCCGCGTCCACAACGCCGGCCTTTTTCAGTACGGGGTTGAGGTTGACGGTGTCTGCAAGCGCGGCCTCGCCGGCGCTGATTGCAGCCGTGAACATGGCCTCGAGTCCCTTTGAGGCGTTTTCCGCGGCAGCTGCGGCGGCAAGTCTGGAAACGGTGAGTATGGTACCCTCGGCGGGCTTCATGACGGCCTTGTAAGCGGCGTCAACGCCGTCAGCCATAGCGGCGGCGAATTCGGGGGCCTTTGCCGTCTCCGCGCCCTTGAGCCTGCGTGCTATGCCGCGGAAGAGCAGGGAGAGAATAACGCCGGAGTTGCCTCTTGCGCCGCGGAGCAGCGCGGAGGAGACGGTATCGCAGGCGGAGGAGAGCGTGGGGAAGCTCTTCTTTCTCAGCTCTGCGGCGGCATTGTTGAGCGTAAGGCCCATATTTGTGCCTGTGTCTCCGTCCGGAACGGGGAAGACATTCAGGTCGTTTATCATCTGTATATTAGCGTGGAGTGCAGCGTCAGCGCAAAGGATCATCTCTTTGAATGCCGCTGCGTCGATGTATTCTCTCAAGGGAAGCACCTGTCCTTTATCCGATTATTGTATCTATAAAAACGTCAACACTCTGGATAGGTACGCCGGTGGACTTCTCCAGCTTATACTTGACTTCATTCATGATGCTGTTGGAAACCGCGCTGATATTCACGCCGCGGTCCACGCCGATATGCAGCTCAAGGGCAACGCCGCCCTTTTCGTCAAAGTTGACCTTGACGCCCTTGGACATGGACTCTCTGCGCAGAAGCTGCCAGGGGCCGCCTTCCTTGCTGCAGGCAACCATACCCTTCACGCCGAAGCAGCTCGTTGCCGCATCGCCCGCGAGATTGGTGAACACCTCGTCGGTAATGTGAATTCTGCCTATACTGTTCTTGATCTTGACCATGTTCACTGTTCGCAACACGCTCCTGTTCCCGAGATTTTGCCGCAGTCAATACCGTGACAATTTATTATACTATATAAAAAGGAAAAGCACAAGTATTATTCTGCCGCAGAATGTCTAAAGCGGCTCCGCTCCGCGCCGGTTTTGTGTCCGGGAAGGTGCTTGGAATTAATTTCTTTGTTTTTTCTCAAAAAAGTGCGTATCAAGGTTTACTTTTAGGAGAATTGATGGTAAACTATAATAGTTGTTTTATGGCCTGCAAAACAGGTCAAAACTAATTTTTCAATGGAGATGAATCAAGAGATATGCAGAGAAAGTTCAAGACAATGGACGGCAATACCGCCGCCGCTCACGTATCCTACGCATTCACCGAGGTAGCCGCAATATACCCCATTACCCCGTCCAGCCCCATGGCCGACTATGTTGACCAGTGGTCTGCTCAGGGCCGCAAGAATATTTTCGGCTCCACGGTAAAGGTTCAGGAGATGCAGGCTGAGTCCGGTGCTGCCGGCGCAGTCCACGGTGCGCTCAACGCAGGCGCCCTCACTACCACCTACACCGCTTCCCAGGGTCTTCTTCTGATGATCCCCAA
>DCGN01000098.1:0-580 GCA_002315275.1 Clostridiales bacterium UBA1777 | reverse complement strand
ACGTTATGGCTTGCCGCCAGACCGGCTTCGCAATGCTCGCCGAGACCAACGTTCAGGAGGTCATGGACCTCGGCCCCGTTGCTCACCTCGCAGCCATCAAGGGCCGCGTTCCCTTCCTCAACTTCTTTGACGGCTTCCGTACCTCCCACGAGCTTCAGAAGATAGCTATCTGGGATTACGAGGATCTGAAGGAAATGTGCGATATGGACGCTGTTGCGGCATTCCGCGCACGCGCTCTCAACCCCGAGCATCCCACGATGCGCGGCTCCCACGAGAACGGCGATATCTTCTTCCAGAACCGTGAGGCTTCCAACAAGTACTACGATGCAGTTCCCGCAATAGTCGAAGAGTACATGGGCAAGGTCAACGCCAAGCTCGGCACCGACTATCAGCTGTTCAACTACTACGGCGCTCCCGATGCAGACCGCGTCATCATCGCCATGGGCTCCATCTGCGACGTTGCAGAGGAAGTCATTGACTACATGAACGCAAACGGCGAGAAGGTCGGCCTTGTCAAGGTCCGTCTGTTCCGCCCCTTCTGCCCGGAGAAGCTCCTCGCAGCTATCCCCGCAACCGCAAA
>DCGN01000129.1:11702-13484 GCA_002315275.1 Clostridiales bacterium UBA1777 | reverse complement strand
GATCGCGGCGCAGGTTCGCAATGACGGCTTCGGATACGTCCACGAGTACGAGAAGAAATAAAAAACAGGGAGAAACAGAATTATGAAAAAGACAGTTATCCTCGCTTTATTTGCTTGCATATCAATTATGCTGTTCTGCTCATGCGCAGGAAACGCTCCGGCAGAGCCGGAACCCGCCGCCATAAAGTATGCCGACATATACGAAGCAAACACATATTCGGCCGTCACATCAAATCACAGCTCCATTCTGATGAAGGACAACGAATTGACAAACGGCGAATATATTGAATGTGAGTATTATTGGAACAATTCCTGCTTTGCATTTAATACATTTCCGTATATGGACGGTGAGGGAAATTTAATGCGGGACGTCAGATATATCACAGATGACGGTTCATGTCTGTATTTGCAGCCGATGATATCGGAAGAGGCAGTATTTGATATGCTGGAGGTTTATACAGAAAGCGGAATTACGACGGTTGAAGGTATGTCTGTGTTCGGCTTGGTGCCGCCCGAATACAATCAGACCATAACTGAATGCAAAAAAACCGATAACGGCTATGAAATAACAGGCGAAAACAGCGATATGTCATTCGTACCTACGTTCTATTCGGCGTTTTTCGCGGACGGAGAATGCGCCGACGGTGACAAAATCATGTTTAAGATGGTACTGAACGAGCAATACGAAATGCTGAAATATGAAAACTATTACGTTTTTGCAGACGGAAGCGAGCCGGTAAAAGCGAACTACGGCGAGTTCGTTTATGACAGCGACGACTGTCCCGATTTTATGGCGAACGTTAACGCTGCTTTGGAAAAAGGCGCAAAGGATATTTCGGTGAAGCTATATACAGAAAACGGAGTCATTGAAAGAGCGGTTTACAGTGACTACTTCCTGCTGTATACTGATTATGAAGTATATTCCGATGCGGAATATACCGATCAGCTGCCGAATGATGCCGGTTATTATATGTTTGACACATCGAATGACATCTCGGTTTATCTGAAAGCACCGTCTGCCTAAGAATAAAGCGGGCTACCCCGAGGGGTATGTCCGCGAATACGAAAAGAAAGACAATAAATAATTACGGAGGAAATATGAACAACCTAAATCTGTTTGAAGCATTACCCGAGGGCTTTCGCCTTGTTGAAGACGAGATCGACCACAAGCTGGCGTCTCTGACGGTGACACAGGCCTTTGCAGACTACAAGTATCCCGTTCCGTCGCTTCCGGCATCTCATTCATCCTTCATGAAGATATTTTACGATTTTTCCGAAGCGTGGATAGACAATGCGCAGAACGTAGGCCTCGTGCTGACAAACGAGGACTATTCCGCCGTATTGGTGCTCACGCCGGTCGACCGTTCGGCAGAGGTCGATGTGGTCGCGCTCGGAGACAAGCTCGCAGCCCTCGAAACGAGAGAGGTGGGCGACAACCTGACGCAGATAATGCAATACATCGGCGAGGACGAAAAAGAGCTGAAGTTCAGAGACGGTACGGTTTACGTCGAGGCTTTGGCGGTACAGACACCCCGGCAGGGACAGAAGCTCGGCTCAAAGCTGATGCGCCAACTTTTCAAGGAGCTTGACGAGCAGGACAGAGACGTATTTCTTTTCACGAACACCGAGCGCAACGCCGCGATCTATACCCACTTCGGCTTTGAAACCATAAAAAAGCATACTGTTGAGGAGCTTAACTCAACAACGTGGTTTATGCTCAGAAGAGCCGAGAAAAGCAACTGATAAGGCTTGCCCCGAGGGGTATGTTCACGAGTAGGAGAA
>DCGN01000129.1:0-11606 GCA_002315275.1 Clostridiales bacterium UBA1777 | reverse complement strand
CGCGGCGGACTCTCTCGGCTGCGCCTCGCTCGTCCCTACGGGGTGGTGCGCAAGTCGGGCGGCTCGCCGCAGGGATGAGCGCAGCGAGTCCGAAGGCCTCCCCTTGGGCTAAAGCTGGGGCAACGGGGGCTGCGGAATACGGGTCGACCTCTCCGCCCGGTGTGCGCACCGGGCATCTCCCCTGACCGCAGGGGAGGCAACGGGGGCTGCGGATTGCCACACCGATGTGCGCATCGGTTCGCAATGACAGCAGGGGAGGATCGCGGCGCAGGTTCGCAATGACAGCTTCGGCTGTGTTCACGGGTACGGGAAAGGGCAATCAACAATTACGGACGGATGATAAACATGAAAAAATTACTCGCTGTCGCGCTTGCGGCACTTATGACGGTGAGCATGGCGGCTTGCGCTGAAAAAGCCGATTCCGATGCAAAAACCGATCTGGAATACATAAAGGAAAAGGGCACGCTTGTCGTGGGAATTACCGACTTTAACCCCATGGATTTCAGAGCTGCGGACGGCAGCTGGATAGGCTTTGACGCCGATATGGCAAATGCCTTTGCTAAGACCCTCGGCGTGGACGTGGAGTTCGTTGAGATAGAGTGGGACAACAAGATCCTTGAGCTGGACGGCAAGACGATCGACTGCGTATGGAACGGTATGACGCTTACCGATGAGGTCATGAGCGCCATGGAATGCTCCAACGCATACTGCAGCAACACGCAGGTAGTTATTCTTCCCACAGATACGGCAGAGGATTACCCCACCGTTGAGAGCATGAAGCAGCTGGTTTTCGCCGTTGAGGCAGGCTCTGCAGGAGAAAATGAGGCATCAAGGCTCGCTCTGAATACTCTCCCCGTAAAGGATCAGGCCACTGCGCTGATGGAGGTCGCGGGACACACCTGCGACGCCGCCGTGATCGATGCGCTTATGGCGGGCGCGATGGTCGGCGAGGGCACAGGGTACGCCGACCTCACATACACCGTAAGCCTCAACGAGGAA
Organism: Clostridiales bacterium UBA1777; assembly: GCA_002315275.1. GTDB lineage: Bacteria > Bacillota > Clostridia > Oscillospirales > Oscillospiraceae > Limivicinus. The sequence continues at coordinate 10,607 of DCGN01000129.1, read as the reverse complement.
GAGGGAGAGCAGTACGGCGTCGGCTTCCGCAAGGGAAGCGACCTTGCCGAGCTGTTAAACGAGTTTATGAAGAACGCCTATGCGGACGGCTCCATGACGGAAACAGCCGAGAAGTACGGCGTGCAGGCCTCCATCATTCCGCAGTAAGCTTAAAGCGGCTTGTTATTGACTGCTATTAAAAGAAATATCGGATAGGATGTTCTTATGAGTACGTTCTTTCAACAGTTCCCGGCCGTGTTCAATGCGCTGAACGTGGGCTTTATACAGACGCTGAAGCTTTTTGCCGTTACACTGGTGGGCGCGATTCCTCTGGGCCTTCTCATTTCCTTCGGCACCATGAGCAAAATAAAGCCGGTGAGCGCGCTGTTCAGGATCATCGTGTGGATAGTGCGCGGCACACCGCTGATGCTGCAGCTGCTTGTGATCTACTTTTTTCCGGGGCTCGTATGGGATAACCCCATCTGGGGAAGCGGAGAAAACGGACGCTTTCTTGCGGCATCGGTTGCGTTTATCTTCAACTATGCCTGCTATTTCTCCGAGATATTCCGCGGCGGTATTCTGGGTGTCCCCAGAGGGCAGAAGGAGGCGGGTCAGGTGCTTGGCATGACCAACAGCCAGATCTTCTTCCGCGTTACGCTGCTGCAGATGATAAAGCTGATCGTTCCGCCTATGTCCAACGAGATAATCACGCTCGTGAAGGACACCTCGCTGGCGCGTATTATCGCGCTGCAGGAGGTAATATGGGCAGGGCAGGCTTTCATGAAGGGCTCGCAGGGTATTTCCGGCGAGATATGGCCCATGTTCTTTACGGGGCTGTACTATCTCACCTTCAACGGAATCCTGACGGTTCTGCAGAGACGGCTTGAGAAGAAGCTTGACTTCTTCCGCAGTTAAGGAGGGCTCCCGATGGCATTACTTGAAGTACATAACCTGAAAAAGCAATTCAACGGAAGAACACATGTCCTTAACGGCGTGGACTTCTCCCTTGAAAAGGGCGAGACGCTTGCAATTATCGGCCCCTCGGGCAGCGGAAAGACAACGCTTTTGCGATGCCTCAATTTTCTTATACCGATCAACGGGGGAAAGATAATATTAAACGGAGAGACGCTGTTCGACTCGGAGAACCCGGTCAAGGAATCCGATGCGGAGCTGCGGAAAAAAAGACTTCACTTCGGATTGCTGTTTCAGGATTTCAATCTGTTCCCGCAGTACACCGTCCTCCGCAACGTAACGCTTGCCGGCGAGCTTTTGGCAAAGGAGCGGCCCGACTACAAGGAGAATAAAAAGCAGATCCTCAGGGAAATCGAGGACAACGCCAAAAAGCTTCTTGCGGACGTGGGCCTTGCCGACAGAATGGACCGCTATCCCCACCAGCTTTCGGGCGGGCAGAAGCAGCGGACGGCTATCGCAAGGGCACTGGCGGTCTCTCCGGACATCCTCTGCTTTGACGAGCCTACGTCGACACTGGACCCCGAGCTTACGGGCGAGGTGCTTCGCGTTATCCGCTCGCTTGCCGAGCACCATATGACCGTGATTATCGTCACTCACGAGATGGCGTTTGCCAGAGATGTGGCAGATAAGGTGATCTTTCTGGATAAAGGCATCGTGCAGGAGCAGGGCCCCGCACACGAGGTCATCGAAAACCCGAAAATGGAGCGCACGCGTCAGTTCCTCGCGCATTATCACGAGAATTGAGCGCAGCCTTTTTTTGCGCTGAAGGCGAAATAAAGCCCTGCATCGGGCATTGAGATAGCATAAAAACCGCAGGCAGAAAAGAACTCTGCCCGCGGTGTCATACGGAATATATGGGAGCGGCGCGGCCTGTCAGAGCCGGAAATCGCTTAAAAGGCGGGAATAGGTCTCGGAAAGCTGCTTCTTGCTGCTCACGCCGACCTTCTTATACAGCGGGACGAGCCTATGCTTCGTGGCAGAGACGGAGAGGCTTTCCATATCGGCCATCGCCTCGACGGAATAGCCCTTCACGCAGTAGGAGATAAAGCGGAGGTCAGCGGTAGAGAGCTTCGTAAGAAGCGAGGTCTTGCCCGATGAGGCGAGGTAATCCGCGATGCAGGTCATGGAGCGCTTTCCGAGCGAGATGAACTTATTGCGAACCTCCTCGGGATATCCGCTCATAAGACGAAGCGCCGTGTCGGGCATGGGGGCAAAGAGCATGGCAGACGTTGTATAGATGTTGTTCTCAACAGAGTAATCGACGGCCTGCTTCGCGTGGCGCTCTTCCGCGCGGTAATCTCCCTTAGAGGCATAGAGGACGGAGAGATATATGTGCATCATCGTGGCAAGATATATATAGCCGTCCTGCTCAAGGCGAAGGCATGTGAGCTCATGCGGGAGAGGGTCAACATCCTTCCTTCCGAGAATGGCCAGAAGCACATCGCGGTACATCAAAAGGACGGATATGTAGTTCGTCCCGGAGCGGGAATAGGGATATGAGCTGTCAATGCTGAAGCAGTTTAAAAACCAATCGCTTGAATCGATAACAGACTCGATCTCGTGATACAGAAACGCCAGCTCCTCGCGGTGCTCCGGAGCCTCGGATATGCTGCCGAAAAGGAGGAAGGAGTACCTGCTGACGTCGTCAAAACGGTGCAGCATCAGGGCAGTGTAGACGAGGAGAAACAGTGCACCTATGCGGATATAGCTGTTTTCGGATGTCCTCAGCACATCCTCCGACAGGGCGAGGCTCGCTTCGAAATCGCCGCTCTCATATAGCGCGTTTGCCAGACAGAGGCACTCCGCGTCCTGACTTTGCTGTCCGACGGGCGTTTCCCCCAAGCGACGGTATGCCATCGGAACGGGAAACACGTACGCCTCGGCGGGCTTTGCCGAGGAGCTTCTGCGCCCGTCTTCGGGCTTGGCGGCATCCGCGGGGATGAACCAGCTCTTGCCTATGAGGACTGCGCCGGGAATGCGCCCGCACGCGGCGAGCATGGCGATGCGCCGCTGACTGATGCCCCAGCGGGCGGCCGCTTCCTTAGTTGAGATGTGATTCATAGGTTACCTCCGAATCAGCCGTTCGGATGAACGGACATTGAATAATTACGATCATAAACGGGGAATAATTACATGCGGGCAGGAAGCATATGCTTCCGATAAAAGAATAATACATCGTGGCGGGAGCTGTCAACAGCCAAATGGAAATGAGCTGTAAAACACAAAAAAACACGGGATAAGCCGCAAATCCGGGCCGATGTCCCTTTTTATGACGGAATAACTTGCAGAGCCTGCGAACGAAGCGAGGGGCTTGAATGTTCATCGGGGAATTGATATCCTTTGGTATATAAAGCCAAGCCTGCCTCGGCATGCCCCATGCGGGAATAATAACACAAAAGAAGGCGTGATTTGTAATGAAAACGGAAAAGCGCGATCAATTGCTGCTGGCGGTCAAATCGGCGGTAGCTCAGTACGGTGTCGAGGGAGCAAGCACGCGCGTTATTGCGAAGGTCGCAGATGTGGATGACGGACATATCTACCGCTTCTTCAAGACTAAGGAAGACCTGCTGCTTGCGGCTTATATCCAGGAGAGCACGGCCTATTTTGACGAGATAATCTCCGAGATAGACTATCTCCATCTCAGAACGAGCCTTCATCTGCCGGAGTGCGCGCAGCTTATGTTCCACAAGGCGTGGACGAAGCTGCTCAGCGACCCGGATTACTGCCTTTTTGCGGTGTACTACTACCATTCTCCGAGCTTCAATTACGCGATGGACTTTCACAGAAGCCAGCTCTCCAAGCTCTCCGAGTCCGTAAAATGGCTCTTCAGCAACATGGAGGCGACAGAGTGCTGCATGTACACGCTGTTCGGCATGATATTCGACTTCGGCAAGCAGGTCGTGGACGGAAGGATGCCGAATACACCCGAGACGGAGAACGTTGTGTTCAATATGTTCTTCGGGGCGCTGATCAATCAGTCCGTCAGAAAAGGGCAGTATAATACGATGAACATATAAGCGTTTTCGATGATAAAAGCGGGCGGCCGGTGGCTGCCCGCTTTGCAATTTGCGATTGACTGCGGCGGAGAGGTGTGCTTTAATTTAGGCAGCTTCTCCGGAGCGATACGCATCGGAGAGCGCTTTTGATAGGGAGGAACGGTTATGATAAAAACGTATTGCGGAGCTGACTGCGAGGCGTGCCCGCAGGGGAGCTCCTGCCCCGGCTGCGTTAAGACAAAGGGTATGCCGCACGGCTCGCTCTGCCCCGTGGCGGGATGCTGCATCGGCAAGGGGAACGAAAGCTGCGCTGCGTGCGGCGAATGCGAAATGAAGGCAAAGCTCATGCAGGAGATAAACGACCTCAACGTGCCCGGTATGCCGAAGGTGACTAAGCTCTTTGAGCTGTCCGGCGCGTATGTAAATCTTGAATATGATCTCAACGGCAACAAATTCAAGCTGCTCGACGATGACGCCTGCTACCTCGGCAACCAGCTCGAGAGAGACGGCAGCGAGCGCTGCTTAGGCATCGCCGCGAACGACGGGATGATCCTCGTGTGCGAATACGGCTGCAACGGCGCGGATCCCGAGATAGTTGTGCTTAAGAGGCGCTGAATGATCGAGATCAGGCTTGCTGATAAGGACAATTTTCACGTCGGATCGCTTGAGAGCTTTGACAGGTTTCAGCAGGTGCACAGGGTATACCGCGTTATTGACGGCGAGCCCGTGCTGACGGCAGACCCGTTCACGGAGACTTGGGACAGCGCTCGCAAGCGCGAAAAGGAAGCCGAGATCATGAGCGGCACCTTCGTGACCTACTGCGCGTTTGACGGGGAGCGCATCGTCGGCGAGATAATGCTCGTGCCGCAGCTCGACGGCGGGAGGCTCATAATCGACAGCTTCCACGTCTCGCACGATTGCAGACGGCGCGGCATCGGACGGATGCTCCTTGCCTCTGCCGAAAACGAGGCACTCCGGCGCGGGGCGACGGCGCTCTACGCCTCCGCCTGCTCCGCGGAGGAGACGGTGAAATTCTACACCGCGATGGGCTTTGAGCTGAGCGAAAGGCCTATACCGTTCTACGCCGAGGATGAGCCCTGCGACCTGCAGATGGAAAAAAGCCTTTGAACGCATCAGACGATAACCCCCGCGCCGTACGCCAAAAGCAAGTGCGATCTTGCGGAGAAAATGGGATTCGCGGAGAAGTGAGGCCGAAAAACGGATAGAAAACCCCCGCCTTCCGCGGGCCTGCCCGGCTCGGAACGCGGGGGGTAATATTAATCGGAATCAAGCAGATGCAGGCTTTTATTTTGTCTTGAAAAAGCCTGAAATGGCTGTAACGGCCTTCTTCGCGACGGAATAGACGGCCATAGAGGCCTTCTTCGCCGTGGCGGACACGTCGTCTATACCCGAGATGAGATATGCGCTGTAGCCGGCTTCGCAGCTGTAGGACAGCGTGTAGGTGTTGACAGTGACCTTGCCGTTTTCGCCGATGACGGCGACGGTGAGAAGCTTGGCGGTGGGGCGGTCGTTGGGGATGACGAGCTTGTAGCCGTCCATCGAGTAATCGCTCTTGTCGAGGAGAATGCCGTCAAGCATGACGTAGCTGACGGAGGTGAAGCGGCCGAGGTCTACGGCGATATCATTCGTTGCCTCGGAGGGCTCTTCTTCGAGAAGCTCGAGGATCTGACGGCAGACGTACGCATAGCCCTCAACGGAGAGGTGGCCGTAATAGCCGACATCGTCAAGGAATTCCCCGATGACGCCCATGTCGTTCTGCGCGGCAACTGTCTCGGCGTTGGTAATGTCGCAGTAGATATAGCCGTATTCCTCAGCCCACTGCTTGAGATAGGAGTTCGTATAGGCTACCATGGCCGTGACGAGATGGCCGACGGGAAGCAGAATGTCATCGGAGACGGGCATATCGCCGCCCACGTTGTAGTTGCCGATGAGGACTACCGTAGCGTCCGGGTTGTTCTCCTTGATAAAGCTCAAGAGAAGAGGGTATGCGCGCTTATAGTACTCAAGACCCTCTGCCATGTTCTCAAGCGCGGCCTTGACAAAGTCGGCATCAAGCTCCTCGCGGCCCTCCATGGCTCTGCGTATCGGGGCGTAGGCCACATCCGAAAGACCGAGGCCTATGGTAACGAGGGTGGCATTGTTCACAAGGAAGTCACGCGCACCGCTGTAATATTTCTCCATCAGGGGATAGAGCAGGAAGTCTCCGTGCCCGTGGTCATATACTTCGTCGTAATAGTCATCCTCGATGCCAAGAAGATCCATCGCGGCCGACAGCGTCATGCCCGAAAAGCACACGGGAACGAAGTTGTTAAACGCGGGGGAGGACGCATCGTTGACTACGGTACAGCCCACAGCCTCGGCAACCACCGCAGGATAGGAATTCGGGATAACGCGGTTGTTGTAGAGGTTATAGTTGCCGAGGTCGCGGCCGTTCACTCCGTAGCCGCGGGCAACGCTGTCGCCGAAGGCGATGTATCCGCCGCGGCCGGTGGCCTCATCAACCTTGCCGTACTGCTTCACGGAGGAGGCAAACGCGCTGACGCCGAGGCATGAGAAGCAAATGACGGCAGCGAGCAGGAGGGCGAGAAGTTTCGAAAGCTTTTTCATGTTTTTCTCCTAAATTTTGTTTATAAATAAAGACTACAACCGCAGAGCTTTCCTGTCAAGGCTTTTCGGCGCGAAATTTGATCTGCCCGGTGCTTGTATCCGGGCGGGAAATACTGTATAATTGCCCGCAAGAGGTGATGTGCTTGCAGGACATACTCGGATACGCGTTTCTGGCGCTCGGCTTTATCTGGGCCGTTGTGCTTTTGCGGACCATTCTGAAACAGAAAATAATCGGTGAACCCGGCAAGCCGCTGCCCGTTATGGCGGTAACGGAGGCCGTGGTTTACTTCATAGCCACGATGGGCATATCGGACTTCCTGATGAACACGATAGTGTTCAACCGCTTCAGGTCGGATGACGCGTCGAAGATTCCCGGCACGGTGAACCTCTGCGCGATAGTGCCGGGCACGGTGATCGCGTTCACATACCTCAAGACAGCCGAGCCTATCGAGACGGCGACGCTGATAATCTGCACGGCGTGCATGCTCATAGGCACGGTCTTCGCCGCGGTATTCCTCACGAATATTGACGGCAAGAGCATCAAAAAGATAATAGGCATCGCGCTCGTGTTCTCGATGGGCGCGCTTATCGTGAAGATGATAGTTTCAGCCGGGACGACGGGCAGCGCATCGAGCATACACGGCGTAAGGCTCGTTATAGCGATCGTCGTGTGCCTCATATGCGGCGCGCTGAACATGATGGGCGTTCCGTGCAAGCCGACGCTGACGGCGCTGTTCCTTCTGCTCGGGCTGTCGCCGATGTGCACGCTGACGCTCGTGCTCGTGATGTGCGGGCTGTCGCCGATAGTCGGCGGAGCGAAGTTCGTGAAGAGCGGGAACTACCACAAAAAGACCGTCCTTGCCGCGATGACGACGGGTACGGTCACGGCGGTGGCGGGCTGCCTTATCATGATAACGCTCCCAGCGATGGCGCTGAATATCATACTGCTGATCGTGATGCTCGTGGCGATAATAAGCATGTTCAAAAAGTGAATAAGCAGCACCGCCCTTTCCGGATGAGGAGAGGGCGGTGCTGCTTATAATATGGAGTTACGCCGTGAAGTCGGCGGAGTCGGTGCCGGAGGTGAGGGTCACGGTGCTGCCGGGTGTGACGGAGGGGGCGGAGACGATAACGGTGTTCGCCTTGTAGGCCGCGGCGGGGATGGAGGCTATTGCGCTGCCCGAGCCGTCAAGCGCGGAGACGTCTGCCCCCTGAGAAATGCCGAAGCTCTGAGATACAGCGGCCTGCTGACCTGCGGAGAGCGGCTTGAGCGTCTTGGAATAGCCGATGGCGAGAACCGTGCCGCCGTCAACTGTGGCGCTGAGCTTCGCGTCTATCGGGTCGGCGCAGGCGGAGACCACCGTTGTGCCGCCGCTGATAAGCACCGTGCCGGAGGAGGCGTTGAAGCCGGATGCCTTCTCGCCGGCCTTGAGGCCGTCATTTCCGGCGGTGAGGAATATATCGCCGCCGCTTATCGTGAGCGCGGTGGCGGAGGCAATGCCGTCATCAAAGGCGGAAAGCTCGAGAGAGCCGCCGGAGACAGTGATATCCGAATCGGCCTTGATGGCCTTGCCCTCGGTGGACGTGAGGCTGAGAACGCCGTCGGTCACGGAAATGACGGAGGCGCTCCGAACGGCATGGTCGGTGGAGAGAACGGTTATCTCGCCGCCGGAGATGTTGACGGCGGTGTTGCCCTTGAGGCCCTTGGAGCTGACGAGCTCGCTGTTGCCCTGCGTGGTGATGTTAATAGTGCCGCCGAGGATGTTGAGCTCGGTCTCGGCGGAGATGCCGTCGCCCCCGGTGGAGAGGATAGTGATGCTGCCGCTGTGAACGGTGACGTAGCCCTTGCCCGCTTTGACGGCGGAGGTGGACTTGATACCGTCGTTCGCGGCGGTAATATTCAGCGTGCAGTCGCTGATCTCAACGGATTCGGAGCCGCGCACGCCGTTGTTCGCGGCGATGACGGAGACCGTGCCGCCCTGAATATCGATATCGTCCTTGCAGGTGATACCGTTGTTGATGTAGCCGTTTATCTCGAGAGCGCCCTCGCCCTTGATGTCAAGATCGTCCTCGGCGAAGATGGCGCCGCCGGACTTGGTGTCATCGCAGAGGGCCATGTCGGCCTCGGTGCCGGAGGTGAGGCGGTTCGAGGTGCCGGCGGGGAGCTGAAGGTCAAAATTCCTGGCCTGCTGAACGTGAATGGCGGGGCCGGAGAGGCAGGTGACATCCGCATTGTTGAGGATTAGGACGACATCGGTGGGATCGTCCCCGGTGTTGACGATTATCTGCCCGTCATCGAGCTTGCCGGTGACGGAATATGTGCCGCCGGCCTTGATAGTGACGGTGCTGCCGCTTATGGCAACGCCGCCGGCCTTGCAATCGGCAGAGGAGCCGCTGAGGACTATCTCGCGGGAGTCGGAAACATCGGCGGTATTTGCGGAGGCGGGAGCGGAGGAAGCGTCACCGGTCTGACCGATGACAACGTCTTCACAGCCCGAAAGAAGCGCAAGGCAGAGCGCGAGGACAAGGATGAGAGGGAGAGATTTTTTCATATGAATGCCTCTTGTTCAGTTATATCAGATAGAGTCTTTATCGTTGTCTCTGCCGCAGATGATGTTGAGGTTGCCGTTGCGGCAGCGGAGATCGTCAATAAACTGCTTCTGGACGGTGGTACCCTTGAGATTGATGAGATAGGTCAGCTCGTAGAGAGTGCCCATGTTCGTGGTCTTGACCTTGATGAGCTCGTGAGAGCGGGTGTACTTATCGAAGATGTCGTCAAACAGACCGTCATAGTCGAGATTCTCGGGAATGCTGATCTTGAGCCTACGGTAGCTTGAGCCTGCCTCGCCGAAGCGGACGGTCGTAAGGACGATGATGAGCAGAGCCATGATGACGAAGAATATTGCCGCGATGCCGACGAAGCCCATGCCGCAGGCAAGGCCGATAGCCGTGACGGTAAAGATGGCGGTGATATCTCTGGCGGAGCCGGGGGCGCTTCTGAAGCGGACGAGGGAGAACGTGCCCGCGACGGCGAGGCCGGCACCGATATTGCCGTTGACCATCATGATGACGAGCGTTACGACGGGGGGCAGAGCGGCCATCGCGATAGACATGGAGCCGCTGTGCGGGCAGCGGTACTGGAACACGAGCGCGGCGAGTATGCCGAGCACGAGGGCAGAGCCTATGCAGATGAGGAAGGCGCTGAGCGTCATAGCGGAAACGGGAATTACAGAATTAAACACAAACAATCACTCCGTCGTTAATTTTTTCGATAAGCTCCTGCCTGTAGCAGGTGCCGTATTTGGAATAGCCGGTGGGGAATACCTCGAGCTCACTGAGCATTCTCGCAAGCCAGAGCGGGGCGGCGCCGGGGATTTTGATCTCCATGAGGACATAGCCCTCCTCGGTGAGGGGGGAGCCGTGACTGCCGAGCATAAGGTCAAGCTCGGTCTCGCGCCAGCGGAGATTCTCGTCAAACGTGATGCGAAGGTCGTTATCGTCCTTTGCGACGTAGGCCGAACGGTCACACGCGATAAAGGCCTTGGGAGAGAGGTCATAGCGGTGGAGCACCCAGTCTATCTCGCGGAAGATCTGCGTGTCCTCCGGGGCGGGGATGCGCAGGGCAAGGTAATCGGCGGCATCCTTCGCCTGCATCGAGGCGCGGCGCTTGTAAACGATGCCCTTGAATTTTTTCTTGAGCTCCACGTAGACCGTGTCCTCCGGGCCGGGGACGTTATAGCTCCTCACGCGGAGCTTTTCTTTGTAAACGGGTTTCTCTATCGAGTGGCGGATGAGCTCGTAGTCATCGCTGTCGTAATAAATACTGCAGACGGTGCTTCGAAAGAACCTGTCAGGCTCGATATGCTCATCCAGCTCGCGCCTGAGAGCCGCATATTTCTCCGGAGAAAGGAGATACTTCTTCTCATAGCGCTGAAAGGTGAATTTTGTGTCTGCCATAGCTCATCTCCGCACGGTCATCTCTGTGTTTTCGCGCCGAAGGGCGCGCTTTCGCCCGAAAAGCCTGCACCTGCT
>DCGN01000045.1:3950-4100 GCA_002315275.1 Clostridiales bacterium UBA1777 | reverse complement strand
TGAATCTCGGGATGCTGTCCATCGGACCCGGGCGGTAGAGCGCTATGACGGCGGTGATATCCTCGATGCTCTTCGGCTTCAGCGAGGTGCAGACACCCGTCATACCCGTGCTTTCAAGCTGAAATACGCCGCTCGTGTGACCCTGAGATA
>DCGN01000045.1:1345-3792 GCA_002315275.1 Clostridiales bacterium UBA1777 | reverse complement strand
AGGCCGAGCTCCTCAAGCGTCGTCATCTGATACTGGCAGACGACGGACTCGTCATTCGTTGCGAGAGGGACGTACTGACAAACGGGCTTTTCCGTTATAACAACGCCCGCCGCATGGGTCGAAGCGTGGCGAGGCATACCCTCAAGGGCGCGCGCAACGTCGATGAGCCGCTTGAGCTTTTCGTCGCTGTCGTAAATGTCCTTCAAGGGCTTCGAGAGCTTGAGCGCCTCGTCAAGCGTCATGTTGAGCGCCATCGGCACCTGCTTGGCAACGGCATCCGTGTCGGCATAGCTGATGTTCAGCGTCCTGCCGACGTCGCGTATCGCCATTCGCGCGGCCATCGTGCCGAAGGTGACTATCTGCGCGACGTGATCGCTGCCGTAGAGACGGTTGACGTAGTCTATGACCTCGCTGCGGCGGTTAACGCAGAAGTCAACGTCGATATCGGGCATGGAAACGCGCTCGGGGTTTAAGAAGCGCTCGAAGAACAGGCTGTACTTTATCGGGTCAACGTCGGTGATATAGAGGCAGTAGGACACAACGCTTCCTGCGGCGCTGCCTCTGCCGGGGCCGACGGGGATACCCTCGCGCTTTGCGTAGCCTATAAAATCGGAGACTATCAGAAAATAATCGACAAAGCCCATCTTGCGGATCATGTTCAGCTCATATTCGAGCTGGGTGTGTACCTCGGGACGGTCGGCATAGCGGTCGGCAAAGCCCTTTTCGCAGAGCTTTTTCAGATATTCATAGCTGTCGGCTTCACCCTCGGGCAGCTTGAAGCGCGGCAGGTGATAGTGGCCGAACTCGAAATCAAACGAGCATTTTTCGGCGATCTTCACCGTGTTGTCGGCGGCCTCGGGATGAGAGGGCAGAAGGGAGCGCATCTCCTCCTCGCTCTTCAGATAGAACTCGCCCGTCTCAAAGCGCATGCGGTTCGGATCATCAACGGTCTTGCCCATCTGGATGCACATGAGAACGTCCTGATAATAGGCATCATCCCGCTCTGTATAATGCGCGTCGTTCGTGAGGGCGAGGGGGATGCCCGTTTCCGCGGAGAGCTTGATGAGCTCCGCGGAGGCGCGCTTTTCCTCGGGGATATCGTGATCCTGTATTTCAAGATAGAAATCGTCCCCGAAAAGGCTTTTCAGCTCAAGCGCCTTTGCCTTGGCGGCCTCATAATCACCGCGGATGAGCCTCTGCGGGATATAGCCCGCGAGACAGCCGGACAGACATACGAGCCCCTCCGCGTGACCGCGCAGGAGCGCCCAGTCGATGCGGGGCTTGATATAATAACCGTCCGTAAAAGCGGCGGATACCATGTAGCAGAGGTTCCTGTAGCCGAGCTCGTTCTTGCAGAGGAGGATGAGGTGGGAATAATCATTGTCTCGCCCGTGCTCCTTGTCCGTCATGTTGCGCGCGGCAACGTAGACCTCGCAGCCGATGATCGGCTTTACTCCCTCCGCGCAGCACGCCTTATAGAACGCGACCGCGCCGTACATTACGCCGTGGTCGGTGATGGCAAGCGCACTCTGCCCCATAGCCTTGGCGCGCTTTGCGGCCTTGTCTATGCGGCACGCCCCGTCAAGCAGGGAATATTCGCTATGCACATGAAGGTGAACAAATCCCATTTCGGTCTCTCTTTCTCGCAGCCGGAAGCTTTATCAATAAATATTAATTATATTATAGTATGAAAATACCCGTTTCGCAACAGAAATATCCCGTTTCGGGCGGGACGAGTGTAGACACGGGCGGGCGGGGATGCTATAATTAAATGACAAAACGGCAGCGGCGAACCGGCCCTGCCGATTAGCACAGAAGAGGTATTGAAAAATGAAAAAGAAAATAATACTCGGAGTGGTGCTGATAGTCCTTGCGCTTGCGCTTGCGGCCGTGTTTATCATCCGCATGCTAAATGAGGAGGAGCCCAAGGTCGTAGCGACGCCGGCGGAGCCCGTGCAGACGGAATCGGCTGAGCCTACTCCCGAGCCCACTCCCGAACCTACCCCCGAGCCCGAGACAATTGCGGCAACGCTCATCGCAAAGGATGCGCCGGCGATACTCGGCTACCTGATGCGCGGCGAAGAGGTCGAGGTAGTGGGCGATTACGGCGCTCTCGAGGGCTACTACGTTGTGAAAACAGAGCTTGGCTACGGCATCGTGGAAAAGTATCTGCTCCGGCTTGACAGTGAGCCGTCCTTTGACGAGTGGCAGGGCTATGCAGACAGGAACCCCGATATTTACTCTACTCTCGATATGACGGAGTGCATCGCTTCTCTCAATTACAACGATGAGCTCACCGTGCTTGACGAGTTTGATTATGCCTATCTCGTTGAGGCAGACGGTGTCGTCGGCTTTATGCTCAAGACGGCCGTCAGAAATTACTGGGTCGACCCGAATCAGTATTACAGCGGCGGCGGTAGCTCCGGTGGCGGTGGAGGAGATTCCGG
>DCGN01000045.1:0-1311 GCA_002315275.1 Clostridiales bacterium UBA1777 | reverse complement strand
ATCTCTCTTGCTTCGTTTATTGTCGAGCAGGAGGGCGAGGCGACCTATCGCGCGAAGGTGACGATTCCGGAGGCGTGGAAGACCTCGCGCAAGACGGTCTGGATGCGTCCCGAGGGCATCAACTACCGCAGTGTCATCAAGCTGAACGGCAAGAGCATGACGGGTACGGTCGGTACGTTCTCCCGCGTAGCGGTCGATGTGACGGAATTCGTGAATGCCGGCGAGAACGACCTCGAGATCGAGGTGCTGCCTGTCGATCAGTCCGGGGCGCCGTTCCAGAAACCCTGGGGTGCGGCCGGAGAGTGGTCGAACGGCGGTGACGGCGAAATCGGCCGTAACGTGACCGCGCTCATGTGTGCGGGATGGGATTTCATGTTCTCGGACGGCATTCGCGACCGCTACGCCGGCATCTGGAAGGACATCACGTTCTTCGCGACGGATACGATCTGGCTTGACGCGCCGTATGTTCGCACGAGGCTGAACGGCGACATGTCCGAGGCCGAGCTGACGCTGGAAGTCGATTGCATCTCGGCGGGCTATGCCTGGCCGGGAAAATGGGAGGGTGTGCTGGAGGCCGAAGTCGAGGGGACGGACGTGAAGTTCGTCAAGCGGATGTCCTTCATTCGCGGCGAACGCCGCACCGAACGTCTGACGGCGACACTGAAGGCCCCGAAGCTCTGGTGGCCGCGCAACAAGGGGGAAGCGAATCTCTATACGCTCAGGGCGCGCTTTGTTCTGGATGACCGTCAGGTGTATGATCGGGTGGCGGACAGGAAGCACGACCTGCCGTAGAGCGTGTCGGATGAGGTGACGGTGCGTTTCGGCGTCCGCGAGTTCAAGAGCGACCAGTCCGGCAGGGGCGGTGCACGGCAGTTCTACGTCAACCGCCGACCCGTATTCATCCGCGGCACGAACTGGATTCCGGAAGGCATGCTCCGTCAGGATGACGCGCGGATGGCGGCGGAACTCCGGCTGACGGCCGAATCGGGCGTGAACATGGTTCGGCTCTGGGCGGGCGGCATAACGGAAAGCGACCGCTTCTATCAGCTCTGCGACGAGTACGGGCTCTTGGTCTGGCAGGAGTTCTGGATGACGGGCGACACGCGTCATCCGGATGATCAGGATCTCTACCTCGCCTGTGCGAAACAGCAGGTCAAACGCATCCGTTCCCATGCCTCGATCATCCACTGGGTCTGTTCTAACGAATCAACAGAAGTCAACGGCATTGAATCCCTGGTGCGCGAGCTGACGGGTACCGAGAGCTGGATGATGGCATCTGAGGTGGACGGGGTTCACGACGGCTCTCGGTTC
>DCGN01000050.1:17460-17666 GCA_002315275.1 Clostridiales bacterium UBA1777 | reverse complement strand
TACTGCTCAACGGGGTTGAGGCAGATACCGAGGTTGCCGGGAAGCGTCCAGATCGTGGTGGTCCAGATGACGAAGAAGAGCTTGCTGCAGTCAACATGACCGAGCTTGCCGAGATCGTCCTTCATCGGGAACTTGACGTAAACGGTGGTGCAGGGATCGTCCTGATATTCTATCTCGGCCTCGGCGAGAGCGGTCTCGTCCTTGGG
>DCGN01000050.1:0-17445 GCA_002315275.1 Clostridiales bacterium UBA1777 | reverse complement strand
CACCAGTACACGGGCTTGAGACCCTTGTAGATGTGGCCGTTGCGGAACATCTTGCCGAAGATACGGATCTCTTCAGCCTCGAAGGACTTGTTCATCGTCTTATAGGGATGCTCCCAATCGCCGATGACACCCATGCGCTTGAAGCCGTCCATCTGGATGCCTATGTATTTTTCGGCATAGGCCTGGCAGGCTGAACGGAAATCGGCAACGCTCATTGCCTTGTGGTTGAGCTTCTGCTCCTTGATGATGGCGGACTCGATAGGCATACCGTGGTTATCCCAGCCGGGGATATAGGGGGTATAGTATCCGCGCATAGCATAGGCGCGGACAATAAAGTCCTTCAGCGCCTTGTTGAGGGCGTGACCCATATGGATATGGCCGTTGGAGAACGGAGGGCCGTCATGAAGGGAGAAACGGGGCTTGCCCTCATTCTTCTTGAGAAGCTCGTTATATATATCCTGCTCCTCCCAGCGCGCGAGCATTTCGGGCTCTCTCTTAGGGAGGCCTGCGCGCATGGGAAAGTCGGTTTTAGGCAGATTTAAAGTGGAGTTGAAATCCTGTGACATATTGTTCTTTTCTCCTGTGATGAAACATTAGCTCGGGAAGGAAGCAGCTGCATCAGCGGCATTCATAAATAAGCGGGGCGCGCGCATCTGCGCTCGCCCCCATTAGTTACTGAAGATAATTACAGCGGGAAGGGACGGGTGCTGTTGAACCCGAAATCAGCCTTCTGCTCAGCGGGAGCCTTGTCCTCTGCGATAGCGTCGGAGAGATCTATGCGCATCTGGGGCTCGGGCTTCATCTTGGAAACAGAGGATTCAATGCTCATGACGGCCTCGTCGACTTGATTCTTGCCGGCCTTCTCCTCGTCCATCTTGGGGAGGAAGTTCTTGGCGATAGCGTCGAGCGTCTGGAGCTCCTTGCTGCAGGCGGCGCGCATCTCCTTGATGTACTTGTCGGTTGCTGCCTGAGCTGCGGCAAGGCGCTTCTCCTCGGCGGCGGCCTTCTCGGAAATGGAGCCGATCTGTGCTCTGACCTGCTTGTCAGCATCGGCGAGGATGGTGTTTGCGCGGGTGCGGGCATCGGTCTCGATCTGGACGGCGAGCTTCTGAGCGGAGAGAATAGCCATGTTGAGGGTCTCCTCGTTTGCGCGGTACTCGTTGATCTTGTCAACAAGGACCTGCATCTTGCTCTTGAGCATAGCGACTTCCTTCTGAGAAGCGGTCAGATCGTCTGCGAGCTCCTCCAGAAAATCGTCAACGGCGTCCATGTCGTATCCGCCGACTTTTTTGCGCTCAAAAGTTTTTTCGCGAATATCTTGAGCAGTAATCATATATTTATCCACCTTTCAATGCTTTTTCTGTTTAGAAGTACTGGCTTTCGCTTGCGGGAGCTTCGCCCTGCGCGGGAACAAAGTCTACATTCTGCGGGGTGATGAAATATGTTTTAGCGGAAACAGGGGTGATCTTTCCGTCAAGCGCGAAGGTAACGCCTGAGATGAAGTCAAGCAGACGGCGGGCGTTGCCTGCCTCGACGCCCTCGAGCGTCATCACAAGGGAACGGCCCTGCTGCAGATGAGCCACAAGCTCGCCTGCCTCATCAAAGGACTTGGGGTTAAAAAGGAAGACCTGTGTTTCGCTGCCGCCGAAGCTGACTGTTTTCTCCCGGGGAGCGGGCTTGGCGGAGCGCTTTCCGGCGAAGCTGCTGAGGAAACCGCCGGACAGAGCCGCCTCCTGCTGAGGCTTGACGGCCTTTTCGGGAACGGGGGTGGCCTCGGTGGCAAAAGCGTTTTCAAACTGCTGCTGTGCGGAGCTTACAGGCTTCTCGGCCTTAACTTCGGGAGCCTGAATAGAATCCTCGAAGAAATCATCGTCATCATTATATGGCTGGGTGAGTTTTCTGAGTTCGTCCATGAAGCTCATGGTTGTGCCTCCAAAGAGTGGGGTGTAGTTTTATCGGGGTAGATCCGTGGGCCGAAAATAGCCGAGCCGATGCGGACCATATTCGCTCCGCAAGCGACCGCTTCAGTATAATCGCCGCTCATGCCCATTGACAGAAAATCCATAGATATATTATCGTATTTTTTCTCCCCGTTGTCAATAAAAAGGTGCTTCATTGTTGTAAAAAAAACGGAATTTTTTTGCGGGAAAGCGGAAATCGGAGGGATTGCCATCAGACCGCGCACTCTGACGGAGGAGAGGGGCGCCGCTTTGAGCAGCGCGGAGGAAATCTCTTCCTCAAAAAACCCCGATTTAGACTCCTCGCGGCCGATGTTCACCTCGAGCAGAACATCCTGCACGATACCGCGAGCCTCGGCGCATCTGTTGATCGCCTCGAGCAAAGCGATGCTGTCGACGCTGTGGATCAGCTCCACCGTTCCGACAACATTTTTTACCTTGTTTTTCTGCAAATGGCCTATAAAATGCACCGGAACGCCATCATATGCGTGCTGTGCGTTCTTTTCGAGAAGCTCCTGAACGCGGTTTTCTCCGCAGATATCAACGCCTGCGGCAATGGCCTCGCGGACCCTTTCGCAGCCGTTCATTTTGGTCGCGGCGATAAGAAGAACATCCTCCGGGCGTCTTCCCGCGGCCACGGCGGCCTTGGCGATATTTGCCTTTACGATTTCCACATTTTCGGAGATGCTTGCCATCAAAGAACCCTTCCTTCGTATATATTTTCCCCCGATACGATGACCGTATTCCCCTCACAGAGCGCGTCCGTTTTGCGCGAAACGGCGGAAATGCAGATATCATCGGAGGCATAGATAATGTCCACCCGTTTTTTGGAAACGACGCCCGCATCCACCGCATAAACGAACGCTACGCCGCCCTCTTCGCGCAGCGCGGCAGAGGGAAATCCGATGCCGCTTACGCTCTCCGTGACGAGCTGAGCCGAAAAATGTCGAAGCCCGGCGTGCGCTTCAAGCCCCTCCGTGAGACGCAGTATTATCCTTCCCGAATCGGCATAAACCACGCGCGCACGCAGCGGTTTTTCTTCTCCGTCAATGAGGATATCCGCTGCCTCGGACAAGGGTAGTTCACCTCTGAAAACGGCAAAGATGTACCAATCCGAACCGTAAATAAGCTTGCCGCAGCCGTCGTTTTTCTCGCCTTCGGCGGAGAAAAGCTCCTCTTCCGAGAGCGAAAAAGCACTCTCCGGAGTGAGATATTCGAGCCCGTCACAGGTGCAGCAATAGAGCGCGGAGCGGTTTGAATAGGTGTTTTCCGAGGCGGAAAGCTTGGTGCAGGAGTCAAAATATAATGCCGAGGAGGAGACGGGCTCCTCCTCTCTGAGAGCTATGCATTTGAGCGCAGTGCTCTCCGAGACCGTTTTCAAAACGGCCTCGGCATATACCGCGGTGCTGCCGGCCTTGCCCCAAAGTGCCGCGCCTATGTACATACAAAGCGCCGCAAACGCGGCAAAATATACGGGGCGCAGCCACCGAAGAGACTTGTCCACTTATGGCTCGTCCTCGAGGTCAATGGGTCTGGGCGGTACAACGGTCGATATGGCGTGCTTGTAGATGAGCTGCTGTTTGCCTTCCGAATCGAGCACGACCGTGAAGCCGTCAAAGCTTTTTATCGTGCCGTGAAGCTGAAAGCCGTTCATCAGGAAGAGAGTAACTGTTGCTTTGTCGCGTCTGAGGCGGTTGAGGAAATAATCCTGGAGATTTTGCGTTTTCTGCATATGGGCCAACTCCTGTCTCTCAGAGCGGAGCCGAGCCCGCTCTGTCATAAAGTATTGATGAGCCGATCGCGGCATCATCTTGCTTTATGATATATCGCGGGAGCGCAAAAAATCCGTCGAAAGTCGGAGGGCGTAATTAAAATCGGGAGAGTGCTCCCATGTGATGCGCAGCGCATTCTGCCATTTGTTGAACCATGTCAGCTGGCGCTTGGCATAGCGCCGGCTCGACTGCTTGATGAGAGCTACGGCCTCCTCGCGCGTGATGTCGCCGCGCATGGCGGCAATGGGCTCCTTATAGCCTATGGCCTGCATGGCGGTGCTCTCCGGGGACAGGCCGAGCGTCAAAAGCCGCTCTATCTCCTCAAAAAGCCCTGACGCGACCATTTCATCGACGCGCCTGTCGATTCTCGCATATAGGTCGGCGCGGTCGGCAAAATTCAAAACGATCCTTGCGGCATCGTAGCGCGGGGGAACGGCCTGCGTTGCCCTGTCGTGAGCGGTTATCGTTTCGCCTGTCAGCTCATATACCTCAAGCGCGCGGACTATCCTGCGCTTGTCGGCGAAGCTGAGCTTCTCGGCGCGCTCTGGGTCTACCGCGCGGAGCCTTGCGAGCATTGCTTCGCCGCCTTCCGCGTCATATTCCGCGCCGAGGCGCCCGCGCACGTCGTCATCACCGTTCTCGGCGGCAAAGTCGCGCCCGGATATGAGCGAATCGATATAAAGCCCCGTCCCGCCGACGAGTATCGGCATTTTCCCGCGGGCAATTATATCATCGCAGCACTTGGCGGCCTCGCCGACATACCGCGCGACAGACCAGTCATCCTGCGGGGAGACAACGTCTATCATATGATGCACGGCCTCGGCACGCTCTTCCGCCGTGACCTTGGCTGTGCCGATGTCCATCCCGCAGTAGATCTGCATCGAATCGGCGGACACTATCTCGCCGCCGAGCTTTTTGGCAAGCGCGATGCCGAGAGCCGTTTTGCCGCTTGCGGTGGGCCCTGCTATGACAACTATCTTCGGTGCGTTCGTCATACTATCCTCTTGAACTGTTTGTCAAGATCCTTCCTTGTCATTGTAACGGATACGGGTCTGCCGTGCGGACAGTATTTCACCTGACCGGAGAGCACGGCATCCGCAACGCGCTCAAGCTCCTTGGCCGAGGTGTCCCAGCCGGCCTTTATAGCGGCCTTGCAGGCAACGGTGTGGAGTATCTCGTCTCTTGCGCTCTGTGCGTCGGGCGCTTTGCCGCGGCGCAGCTTTTCGCATATCTCCTCAAGCGCGGGGGCGACCTCTCCGGCATCCATATCGGCAGGCAGAGCACGCACGATATAGTCTCTCTCGCCGAAGGGCTCTATCTCGAAGCCGAGCTCACCGAGAAGGCTTGCGTTGCGCTCGATAAGCTCCGCGTCGTCACCGGACGGACGGACCGTCACGGGGCAGAGCAGCGTCTGCGACATGATCTCGCTTTTTCGTGATTTCAACATATCGAATATCATGCGCTCGTGAGCGGCGTGTTTGTCAATCAAAATAAGGGAATCGCCCTGCTCGACTATGATATATGTCTTCATTGCCTCACCCACTATCTTGTGTTCGGGGACGAGGGGGCTTTCAACATTTTGAACACAGTTTTCAACATTATGTTGACAAGCGGGCTCTGCAGGGGGCTGAATCGGTGCGGAAACGGGCGAAATGGCAGGTGTTTTGCCGTCTGAAACGGAAAAATACGATTTCGGCGCCGTATAAGCGGGAGCGGGAGCGGCAGACCTCGGTTTTTCGGCAGAATGCCCTGACACAGTATATTGTGGCTGCGGTGCGCGGACAGTGCTCGCGGGAGAGGAGAGGTCGAGCCTCGTCTGATAGTGCTCCTCAGGGGCGCGGAGCTGCATCTCGGACGTACCCTGCTTGCCCGAAGCGAGCGGGGAGGAGCGGTACTCCGCGGCAGTCATATGCTTATAGAAGCCCTCTTTGGGAGCGGGAGACAGTCTTTCAACGGCGGGAGCGAGCGGCTTTTCTGCCTCAAGCGCGGACAGCACGGCATAGTAGACCGTGTCGAACACCCTGCGCTCGGCGGAGAATTTGACCTCCGTTTTCGCGGGGTGGACGTTAACGTCAACAGAGGCGAAGCTCATATCAAGGTACAGAACACAGCTCGGATAGCGGCCGGAGAGCAGGGAATTCTTGTATGCCTGCTCGAGTGCGGCCTGCAGGAGCTGAGACTTGATAAAGCGGCCGTTGCAGTAGAAAAACTGCATTGCGCGGTTTCCGCGGCCCGCGGCGGGAGAGGAGGCAAAGCCCGTGACCCTGATGCCGTCATTGTCACCGGTGACGGGCATGAGGCCGGTCGCCGTCTCACGGCCGAGAAGGGCATATGCGCAGGAATCTCCGCGCCCGTCTCCGGGGGAGAAGAACTCCTCCGAGCCGTCCTTGATAAAGCGGACGGATACGTCCGGCCTGCCGAGGGCGCAGCGAAGCGCCGTCAGCTGGCAGGCAGAGGCCTCGCTTCTGTCGGATTTTAAGAATTTCAGCCTTGCGGGCGTATTGTAGAAGATATCGCGCACGGTGATCACCGTGCCGACGGGGCAGCCGCAGGGGAGCATGTCCTGAATGTCTCCCGCGTCGAGAGTGATGCGTGTGCCCTCGCTGTCGCAGGCGCGGCGGGTCGTCATCTCTATCTTGGAGACGGCGGAGATGGCCGCGAGAGCCTCGCCGCGGAAGCCCATCGTGCCGATGCACTCGAGACCCTTTTCATCGGCAAGCTTGGAGGTGGCGTGGCGCGTGAAGGCGATACCGGCATCCTCGGCGGCCATGCCGCAGCCGTTGTCGGAAACGCGGATATATGCCGCGCCGCCGCCGCGTATCTCAACGGTGACGCTCGTTGCGCCGGCATCAAACGAGTTTTCAACGAGCTCCTTGATGACGGAGGCGGGTCTTTCAACGACCTCGCCCGCGGCTATCATATCGGCAACATGAGGGGCTAATATATTTATAACTGACATGGAGTTACCTCATGACCCGCTCCCAAACGGTCAAAACGGGCCTTTTCACGGAATGTTTTAAGCTGTTTCCTATATTATAACTTATTTATATTGAAAGCGCTACTGAATTTGTGATAATATAAAATGAATTCTTATGATTACAAGGAAAGCACTATGAGCTACGTCAGAAAAACGATAGATATTTCAAAGGTCAAAGAGCAGGAGGCCATCTGCGCAAGGATCTTCGACCGGGTCACGGCGGACGGGAAAAAGCACCTTGCCATGGTGGACACGTACGGCTGCCAGCAGAACGAGGCTGACAGCGAGAAGATAAGAGGCTATCTCGCCGAGATGGGCTACGGCTTCACGCAGGATGAATTTCAGGCGGACGTCATCGTGGTCAACACCTGCGCCGTCAGAGAGCACGCGGAAATGCGCGTCCTCGGCAATGTAGGCGCGCTCAACCATACGAAGAAGGATAACCCCAACCAGATAATCGCAGTCTGTGGCTGCATGGTGCAGCAGGAGCACATGGCGGCAAAGATTAAAAAATCCTACCCCGTGGTGGATCTCGTTTTCGGCCCGCATGAGCTGTGGCGTTTCCCTGAGCTTATGGAGAGCGTGATGACGAAGCATAAGAGAGTTTTCGCCACCGCGAATGACGAGGGCTCTGTCATCGAGGGCATGCCCTTGAAGAGAGACGGCAGCATAAAAGCGTGGCTTTCCATCATGTACGGCTGCAACAATTTCTGTTCCTACTGCATCGTGCCGTACGTGCGCGGCAGAGAGAGATCGAGACTGCCGGAGGACATTCTCCGCGAGGCGAGAGAGCTTGTCGCGGCGGGATATAAGGACATTACCCTCCTCGGCCAGAACGTCAATTCCTACGGCAAGGATCTCCCCGACCCGATAGATTTTGCCGATCTTATCCGCATGGTGAACGATATTCCCGGCGAGTTTCTCATCAGATTCATGACGAGCCACCCGAAGGATGCCACCGAGAAGCTTTTCAGGACGATGGCGGAATGCGAAAAGTGCGCCCATCAGCTCCATCTGCCGGTACAGTCCGGCAACGACAGGATCCTCAAGGTCATGAACCGCGGATACGACAGCGCTAAGTATATGCATCAGCTTGAGCTTGCCAAGCAGTATATGCCCGACCTTGTCGTTACCACCGATATAATCGTCGGCTTCCCCGGCGAGACGGACGAGGAATTCGAGGACACGATAAAGCTCGTTGAGGCCGTCAGATATGACGCGATGTTCACATTCATCTATTCGAAGCGCGTCGGCACTCCCGCGGCAAGCATGCTTGACCCCTTCACGCGGCAGGACAAGCAGCGCCACTTTGACAGACTTATGGACGTATCGAACCGCATCTCGGGCGAGAAGCACAAGGAGTATGAGGGCAAGACGGTGCGCGTGCTCGTGGACGGTGAGACGGGCAAGGAGGAATATAACCTCTCCTCCCGCACGAACGGAGGCAGACTCGTCCACCTTCACGGAGACAAGGCGCTCATAGGTCAGTACATAAACGTGAAAATAGTGTCCTCCAACACGTGGGCACTCTATGGAGAGATGGAAAATGGCTGAATTAACGCCGATGAAGCGGCAGTATTACGCTATAAAGGATCAGCACAGAGACTGCCTTCTGTTCTTCCGCCTCGGAGACTTCTACGAGATGTTCGATGAGGACGCAAAGGTCGCCTCGCGAGAGCTCGATCTTGCCCTCACAACGAGGGACAGGTCTGTCGAGAATCCCGAAGAGAGAACGCCGATGTGCGGCGTTCCGTATCACAGCGCGGAGTCTTATATCGCAAAGCTGATTGCGAAGGGCTACAAGGTCGCCATCTGCGAGCAGATGGAGGATCCCGCTCTCGCGAAGGGTCTCGTCGAGCGTGACGTTATCAGAATAATCACTCCCGGCACGGTCACGGAGAGCTCAATGCTCGAGGAGGGCCGCAGCAACTATATCTGTGCCGTCAGCCTCACGGGGGCTGAGGGCGGTATCGCGTTCTGCGACGTATCCACGGGAGAATTCTGCTGCGCCGCCTTTGAGAGCGACGCCGTCAGCCATATCATAAACGAGCTCGGCCGCTTTGCGCCGCGCGAGGTAGTCTTTTCCGCGGGCGCGGAGGAGAACAGGCAGATAGTAGAGTTTGCCATTCAGAAGCTCAACGCCATGCCCGAGCACGGCAATGACCGCTTCGAGTTCATGCCCTGCTCCGCGAGGATCTGCGAGCAGTTCGGCTACAGCGACATAGACGAATCCGGCATCGGCGACAGAAACGGCGCCGTCTGTGCCGTCGGAGCGCTGCTCACATACATAACCGAAACGCAGAAGTTTGACACCTCCCATATAAACCGGCTCGACGTGTTCTACGGCGGGCGGTATATGGAGCTTGACTGGACAACGCGCCGCAGCCTTGAGCTTACGGAGTCACTTCGAAGCGGCGAAAAGCGCGGCTCGCTTCTGTGGGTGCTGGATAAGACGAAAACGCCTATGGGCGGCAGGCTTCTGCGCGCATGGGTGGAAAGGCCGCTCCTTTCCGCGGTCGCGATAAAGCGCAGGCTTTCCGCTGTGGATGAGCTTTTCAGGGATAATGTCCGCAGGGGTGAGCTTATTGAGGCGCTGCGCGAGATAAGCGATATGCAGCGTCTCGTCGGCCGCTGTGTTTACGGCACCGCGGGCGCAAGGGACCTGCGCACACTTGCAAACTGCGCGGCGAGGCTGCCTATTCTGAAGGAGCTTCTCGGCACCTTCAGGTGCATGGAGCTTCGCGATATCTGCGAGATGGACGAGCTCGAGGATATCCGCGTGAGGATAGACAGAGCCATCGATGATGAGCCACCGTTTTCCGTGCGCGAGGGCGGCTTTATAAGGCCGGGGTATTCCGAGGAGGTCGATAAGCTCCGCAATATCCGCGATAACGGCGCGCAGATGGTGACAGAGCTTGAAGCGCGCGAGCGCGAGCGCACAGGCATAAGAAAGCTCAAGGTCGGCTATAACCGCGTTTTCGGCTACTATATCGATGTGCCTAAGTCCGTAGGCGATGCGGGCATACCCGAGGACTATATCCGCAAGCAGACGCTTGTTTCTAATGAGCGCTACTTCACGCAGGAGCTGAAGGAGCTTGAAAATACGCTCCTCACCGCCCGCGAAAGGATAAACGAGCTTGAATATAACTTCTTCGCCGAGCTGAGAGATACGGTCGCCTCGCAGGTGAACCGCATTCAGGCCACGTCCGACGCCGTCGCGAGGCTTGACGTGCTCGCGTCTCTCGCCGAGGTCGCCGTGCGCAACAATTACACGATGCCCGAGGTCGACACCTCGCGCGAGCTCAGCATAATCGACGGACGCCATCCCGTTGTCGAGCAGACGATGAAGGACGTCCTCTTTGTCCCGAACGATACGATGCTCGGTGACGGGGACAACCGTGTCGCAATAGTCACGGGCCCGAATATGGCAGGTAAGTCCACCTATATGCGTCAGACTGCGCTTATCACGCTGATGGCGCAGATGGGCTCGTTCGTCCCCGCAAGGAGCGCAACGATCGGCATTGTCGACAGAGTGTTCACGCGCATCGGCGCGTCCGACGATCTCGCGTCGGGCCAGTCCACCTTTATGGTCGAAATGAACGAGATGGCGAACATCATCAAGCACGCCACTGCTGCCTCGCTTCTCATTCTTGACGAGATAGGCCGCGGCACCTCGACCTTTGACGGCATGGCAATTGCCCGCGCCGTCCTTGAGTACTGCGCCGACAAGCGCAGACTCGGCGCAAAGACGATGTTTGCCACGCATTATCATGAGCTGTCCGCGCTTGAGGGCGAGCTTCCCGGCGTGAAGAACTATAACATAACCGCGAAGAAGCAGGGCGGCACGCTCGTGTTCCTGCGCAAGATAGTCCGCGGCGCGGCTGATGACAGCTACGGCATCGAGGTCGCAAAGCTGGCAGGCCTGCCCGACACTATAATCACTAAGGCAAAGGGCTATCTGAAGGAGCTTGAGACGCAGGGCCCCGCGGAGATGGTCCGCGCCAAAGCGACGGATCAGATAAGCTTCACCGACGTCGGAGTTGACGAGGTGCGCCGGATGCTTCTCGAGACCGATCTGAACACGGTAACGCCCATTGAAGCAATGAACATGCTGTTTGAGCTTCAGAAAAAGGCGAGGGCATAACAATGCGCGATAAGGTTGAGTTCACAAGCTATCTCACCCAGGTCGAAAAGATACAGGCGATCGGCTATCTGCCGATGCACACGGTCATTCTGCCGCTTCTGATTGGCGTGGCGATAAACATGGGGAGAGTTTCGCTTGCCGAGGGCAATATGCTCGTCTACGCGATAGGCCTCATCTACATGGTGTGCTTCATGCCAAAGTTCCTCCGCCGTGAATTTGATGCGTTTTGCGACAGACCCGTTCTCTGCTTTAAGGAGATAGCGATAAGCTACGGACTTATCCTCGCGTGCAACCTGCTTGTCAACGGCGCGCTGCTTCTGATCGGCTTCGGAAAAAATCCGAACAACAGCACAGTGCTTGATCTTGTCGAGGATACAACGGGCAACATGTCCGCCGCCGTGCTGTTCATGGCACCGGTCATCGAGGAGATAATGTTCCGCGGCGGGATATTCTCCACGCTGTACAAAAAGAGCCGCTTCATCGCATATGTGATGACGGTCGGCTTCTTCTCGCTATACCATGTATGGGGATATGCGATACTGAACCCGTGGAACTGGGTGTATCTCCTGCAGTATATTCCGGTTTCGTATCTGATATGCCGCTGCTACGAGCGGACGAATTCCATCTGGGCAAGCATCCTTCTGCACGTTATAAATAACGGCGTCGCTCTTGTCGCGGCGAACCTGTTGGGAGGGCTTGTGTGATGGGCATTGAGATAACTCCGATAGCGTATATTATCACGGATTTTCCCGAGAAGTTCGGCATCCCGCGTCAGGCGGGCGTAGTAGAAGAGCTTGAAGGCAGAATTGTTTTTGAAAAAGAGTACCGCAACCCGGATGCGCTTCGCGGCATAGAGGGCTTTTCACATCTGTGGCTGATATGGCAGTTTTCCGAGGCCGTGCGCGAGGGCTGGTCGCCGACGGTGCGCCCTCCGAGACTCGGCGGCAATACGAGGATGGGCGTTTTCGCAACGCGCTCTCCGTTCAGGCCGAATTCGCTCGGGCTTTCCTGCGTGAAGCTTTTGGGCGTGGAGCTCGATGCGCCGGACGGCCCCGTGATACGCGTTTCGGGAGCGGATATGATGAGCGGCACGCCGATCTTCGACATCAAGCCCTATATCCCGTATGCCGATTGCCGTGCGGACGCTCTCTCCGGCTTTGCCCCGGACGCGGGGAAAAAGCTGAACGTCACCGTGCCGCCGGAGCTTGAGCGGTGTATCCCCGCGAAAAAGCGCGCCGCGCTTATCGGCGTACTCGAAAATGACCCACGCCCACGCTATCAGAAAAGCGGGGAGCGCGTCTACGCGATGGATTTCGCCGATATGACGGTAAAATTCACCGGGGATGAAGAGACGGTCACCGTAGTTGACGTCAAGAAGAAATAAAAAACTGAGCACTCCATTAGGCGGAGCGCTCAGTTTTTCGTTTATTTCGGTTTATTTCGCAAGCTTGCCGAACAGACTCTTAACCGCAGAGGTGACCTTAGCGGCCGCCTTCGAAACAGTTGTGACAACGCTGTTCGTCGTGTAGATGCGGTAAGCGGTGTAGCCGTTGCTGTAGGAGAGCTGATAGGTGGAAACAGCGAGATTTGTGCCGTTAACAACGGCGATCGTCAGATTCTTTGCATTCACAGAGCCGCCGTGAACGGTCAGAACATTATTTTCAACGGTGAAATCGGTAACGACTTTTCCGTCAAGCAAAACGTAGTCAACACGGTCAAAGTGACCTATATCAACCTTGACATCCGTCTTCTTCACGAACTCGTCATTCAGAGCGTTGACGATGAGGCGTGCAATCTGAGCGTGACCCTCCGGAGTGGGGTGGACGCAGTCATTAACACACTCGTTCATGTTCGCAAGGGTAAAATCGTATTGAGAGCCGCCGAGATCAATATTTGAAATATCGACATAGACGGTGCCGTACTGAGCTGCCCAGCTCTTCATCTGCCGGTTCATAACTGCGGTTATGGCGGAAAGCGCACTTCCGATCGGAAGAACGGAGTCTTCATTCAGCGTTATGTTGAAAGCTACGTTCGTCATGCCGACGGTGACAATGGTGGCATCGGGATTTAACTCCCGAATAGTCTTGACGGCCAAGGGATAAGAGGACTGGAATCTGTTCAGCTCAGTATACATCGACTGCATGAGAGGCTCTATTATCTCTGCGGATACCTCTGCACTGCCGCCCAGTTGGGAAACGGTACTGAAGATCGAGCGGGCAAAGATGTCGTTCATGCCGAGCTCGATAACGATGAGGCTTGATTTCCTGACCATATCGGACAGCGCACCGACCTTGCCGTCAGCTGTCAGCTCGCAGCCGTCGGAATAGCTCACGCCGTACTCGCCGAAGTAATCAAGCAGGCGCTGATAATAATCGCTGAAAACCATATCTTTGCCGCCGAAGCTGAGCGTGCTGCTGCTGTGATAATAGCCGGGGTCGTCAAAGCCGTCATCAACTCCGAGAAGATCAAGCACTGCGGTAACGGGCATGCCGGGCATAACGCATGTCCAGAAATTGCCGGTGGAATCCAGCAGGGCAGAATTTGCCTCCCTTGTGCAGCCCACGGCTTCAGCAACAAGACCGGTATATGCGCCGGTTATCCAGCGCAGCCAGCCGTCTCCGGCCCGAACGGTCTCTGTTTCTTCCTCGTAGTTCTCGGATGAGCCGATGCCCGCGCCGAAGCTGTCGCCGAGGATCAGGACGCCGCCGTTTCCGTTTTCGTCAATAGCTTTGTACTCGCTTTGGATGCCTCCGTCGGCGAATGCGCTTGAGCACAGGCTTGCCGCCAAAGCAAAGATAAGCAGTACAGATAGAAGCTTAGTCAGTCTTTTCATGGTGTTTCCTTCCTGTTGACATAGCAGATATTAAATTCCGACTACTGCCGATTATACAATAGCCTAACCGAGCTTTCAAGCTAAAAAACAGTAACAAAAAGAGTCCTCCCGTAACAAAGAGGACTCTTTGCCGATTTTCAGATCAATGCAGCCGTTCGAAGCCGTCCTTCGGGGTGTCCTCGGGAGGGGCTTCGCCGCGCTTGAGATTTGCGCATATGATCCACACGTACTGCAGGAACATCAGCGCAACGCCGATGAACATCACCTGCTCGCCGAAGTAGCGCTCGTCGGCCAGCGCCATGATGCACATTACCGCACCCAGCATTGAGAAGAACAGAGCGCGCCATGCGCTCGGAGCATCGAAGATAAAGCCCGCGAGACGGAAGAAAGCAATAATGGCAACGCAGGCGGCGATGATCTCTATAGCATAGCTCCAGCGGACGGGGTTGATGTCATTCACTCTGTAGCAGGTTATGAGCCATGCGGAGAAGAAGAGGATGGGTACGGCGGAGAGGATGCAGAGACGGCGGCGGGGAAGGGGCTCGCCCTTGTTTGCCGCGCCGAGGATAAGCGGGTGAGCGACTCCTGCTAAGATGCCGAGGATCGACAGCACGCGCAGGAACGCGGCATCCGGGTCGATCTCGCACTTGAGCAGAAGCAATATCGCGCCGACGGCCGTCATCCCGCCTGCGGCATAGCGGACGAGCGAATGGATGCGGCCGGGGTTTTTCAGCGCGGAGCAGAAATCGTCCGGCAGATAGTAACGGGCGTTCCTGTAAGCATCCACAAAGCGGACAAACATCAGCACTATAATAACGATCATCACCGGGACGGCGACGTTGAAAAAGCTCTTGTCGGGCAGACCCTCGTCGTTGAAGGCTATCTGAAGCTGAAGCCAGCGGATGAAAACACCGAAGGCTCCCGCGCCGAGCGTATACAGGCACAATTCCATTGGTTTTTTGCGCATATTATCAATACCAATCCAATATTATTAATATTATAGCGGCGCGTATAAAACGCACCCTTTCATTCTCTGAATTTTATACTTTTTTGACTCATCAGTCAAGCATTATCAAGGAGTGCCGATGAAAAATACCGTTTTTCTGGCAGTTTTAGCGGCGGCAATATGTTTTTCGCTGCCGTTTATCATAAGGTACACGCCCGATGCGAGCGCGGAAGCTCCGCAGGCAGAATATACCTCGGAGGAAACGCCGGCCGAAACCGCGGAGACCGAATCGCCTGCAGAAACGGCCGAGCCGCTGCCGCCTGCGCCGGAGGTGCTCACGGTGCTTGTTGACGGAGAGGAGACGGAAATGACGATGCGCGAGTATCTTGCGGGCGTTGTGGCGGCAGAGATGCCCGCCTCTTTTGAGGAGGAGGCGCTCTGCGCGCAGGCCGTTGCCGCGAGGACTTATGCCGTATACTGTGCCGAAGAGCACAAGCACGGAAATGCCGATGTCTGCACAGATCATTCCTGCTGTCAGGCGTGGAAGAGTGACGATGCGCTCCGCGACAGCTGGGGCGATAAATATGAGACAAATCTTGCAAGGGTCGCCGCCGCCGTCGACAAAACGGACGGGCGCTGCCTTTCATATGACGGGAAGGTCATCTTCGCCGCGTTTCACTCCTCCTCCGCAGGCAGAACGGAGAACAGCTACGCGATATGGAGCGACATCCCGTATCTGACGAGCGTGACGAGCCCCGAATCAGCTGCCGACGTGCCGAACTATGTAAGCTATGTGAGCTCAACGGCGATAGATTTCCGCGATACTCTGCTCTCGGCGTACCCGGAGGCGGACTTCACGGGAGAAGAAAGCTCGTGGGTCGGCGCGCTTGAGACAGATGAGAGCGGGAGAGTCGCGGCGGCAGAGATAGGCGGTATATCCATTCCGGGGACGGCGCTGAGAACGCTTTTCGCGCTCCGCTCCGCGGCGTTTTCGATAGACTGGGCGGACGGCATTTTCACATTTACCGTCACGGGCTACGGCCACGGCATCGGCATGAGCCAGTACGGCGCGAACGTGATGGCGAAAAACGGCGCATCCTATGAGGAGATACTCGCTCATTACTATCCGAATACCGTGCTTTCACCGTAAAAAGCCTTCTCCGATCGGAGAAGGCTTTAAGCTTTATTTGATCCTTTCGTAGGTGCAGAAGCGGAAGCGTATGCCGTTTTCCTCCTGCTCGGCGCCTTCGTCGGTGCATTTCCACGCGCTGTCTGCGTCAAGGTCGGGGAAAAAGCTGTCGGACGTTGGCGCGAGAGCTATCTTTGTGAGATAAACTCTGTCGGTAAAGGGGAAGAACTGCCTGAAGATGCTTGCCCCGCCGATAACGAACGCGCGGTCGTACTTGGCGGCCTCGGCAACGGCCTCTTCCGTGCCGTGAACGACTGATGCCCCCGCGACCTCGATATCCTGCCGCGTGACCACTATGTTGTCTCTGCCCTTGAGGGGCTGTCCGTTCGGGAAATCCTCAAGTGTCTTCCTGCCGACGATGACCGCCGCACCCTTGGTGAGGTCGCGGAAGTGCTTCCTGTCAGCCGAGAGGACGACGGGCTGCGTGCCCCTTGCGCCTATGCCCCAATCGGAGTAGACCGCAACTATTGCATCCATTTATCCGCCTCAGACAGCAACGGGGATTTTGCCGTTGAACTCGGAGAACCGGTAGTTCTCCATCTTGAAGCTGTCGCGGTTGAACTTGTAGAAGTCATCAACGGACTTGTCGATAATAAACTGCGGAGCGGGCTTGGGCTCGTTCTTGATTATCTCTTCGATAGCGGGAACGTGTCTGTCATAGATGTGAGCGTCTGCGATAACGTGGACAAATTCGCCGGGCTCGAAGCCGGTTGCCTGAGCCATCATCATCGTGAGCACGGAATACTGGACAACGTTCCAGTTGTTTGCGGCGAGCATATCCTGAGAGCGCTGGTTGAGGATGGCGTTGAGCTTGTTGCCCGTCACGTTAAAGGTCATGGAGTAGGCGCAGGGATAAAGAGCCATCTCGGAGAGGTCTGCGAAGGTGTAGATATTGGTCATGATGCGGCGGGAGGCGGGGTTGTTCTTGAGATCCCAGATGACCTTGTCGACCTGATCCATATCGCCCTGAGGATAATGATGCTTGACACCGAGCTGATAGCCGTACGCCTTGCCGATGGAGCCGTTCTCATCAGCCCAAGCGTCCCAAACGCGGGTGCGCAGCTCGTTTACGTTGTTGCTCTTTGCCTGCCATATCCAGAGAAGCTCGTCGATGGCGCTCTTCCAATAGGTGCGGCGGATAGTGAGGATGGGGAACTCCTCAGCGAGGTTGTAGCGGTTGACTATGCAGAACTTTTTCACGGTGTGAGCGGGCTCGCCGTCTTCCCAACGGGGGCGTACTTCTCTGTCGGTATCCCAGATGCCGTTTTCGAGTATATCCTTGCAGTTTTGGATGAAAATTTCGTCTGCTCTGCTCATTGAAAATCCTCCTGTGTTGCGTTTGTTACGCGTAAATTTGAGGTTATTCTACCATATATTGAGGAGAAGTCAACAACAAAAGAATTTCAGAACAAGAACGGCAAAGGGAGAATATTATAACAGCAGGGAGGTGGTTTGAGGGTGCGCATCGCAATACTCGGAGGCGACGGCAGATCGGTGCAGCTTGCGAAGATACTTGCGGAGGACGGCAACAAGGTGCGCTCGTTCGCGCTCGAAAAAGCGGAGAGCAGCCCGCGGGTCTATCGCGCGGGCTGTCTTCAGGGGTGCGTTTACGGGGCGGAGATCGTG
>DCGN01000085.1:4741-7733 GCA_002315275.1 Clostridiales bacterium UBA1777 | reverse complement strand
TTTGAGCTTTTAATGATCAGCCTTCTACGATAGCCTTGGTATCGCGTGCGATAACGAGCTCCTCGTTCGTGGGGATAACGAAGACCTTGACCTTGGAATCGGGAGTGGAGATCATGATGTCCTCGCCGCGCTTGGAGTTGGCCTCGTCATCGATGGTGACACCGAGGTAGCCGAAGTACTCGGAGATGGCCTTGCGGGAGCCGGAGCTGTTTTCGCCGACGCCTGCCGTGAAGACGATAGCGTCAACACCGTTCATGGCGGCAACGTAGGAGCCTGCTACCTTTGCGACCCAGTAATGGAACATGTCAAGAGCGAGAGCAGCGCGCTCATTGCCCTCGGAAGCGGCCTTGTCGAGATCGCGGAAGTCGGAGGAGACACCGGAAACGCCGAGAACGCCGGACTTCTTGTTGAGGATGTTGAGCATCTCGTTGACATCGTAGCCGTACTTGTTCATGACGAACTGGATAACACCTGCGTCGAGGTCACCGCAGCGGGTGCCCATGGGGAGACCTACCAGAGGAGTGAAGCCCATGGAGGTATCAACGCATTTGCCCTGGTCGATAGCGCAGATGGAGGAACCGTTGCCCATGTGGCAGGAGACTATCTTGAGATCCTTGATATCCTTGCCCATCAGCTCAGCGCAGCGGGAGGAAACGTATCTGTGGCTGGTGCCGTGGAAGCCGTAGCGGCGGATACCGTCATTCTTGTAGTACTCGTAGGGAACGGCGTACATGAAAGCCTTGCCGGGCATGGTCTGATGGAAAGCGGTGTCGAAAACTGCGACCATGGGAACATCGCCCATAACTGCCTTGCAGGCATTGATACCGGTGATGTTTGCGGGATTGTGGAGAGGAGCAAAGGGAGTGCACTCCTCAAGAGCGGCCATGACGGCATCGTCAATCCTGACGGAGGAAGCAAACTTCTCGCCGCCGTGAACAACGCGGTGACCGACAGCATCGATCTCCTTCATGGAGCCGACAACACCGTATTCCTTGCTGGTGAGCTTGTCAATGACGGCTGCGATGGCTTCGGAATGGGTGGGGAGGGAGATATCCTCGTTGTAAACAGGCTTGTCGCCTACAAGGGGAGTATGCTTCAGATGACCGTCGATACCGATGCGCTCGCAAAGACCCTTTGCGAGGAGCTGCTCGGTCTCCATGTCGATAAGCTGGTACTTGAGGGAAGAACTGCCTGCGTTGATAACAAGAATTTTCATAAAATAGGTTCCTTTCTATTGTAAATACATCAGGAAATAGGTAAAATATATTTATATCAAACCTTTTCTATTTTAATACAGAAAAAAATAAATGCAAGTATTTTTTGAGGGCATCGTATGAGTATTATAGGCATTACCGCGGAGTATAACCCGTTTCACCTCGGACATGAATATCAGATAAAGGCCGTTCGCGAGCGCTTCGGCGAGGACAGCACCGTTGTTTGCATTATGTCTGGTGATTTCGTGCAGAGGGGAGAGGCGGCGGTATTCTCAAAATTCGCAAGAGCGCAGGCGGCCTGCCTTTGCGGCGCTGACATCGTTGCAGAGCTTCCTGCGCCCTGGGCGCTTTCGTCGGCAGAGGGCTTCGCGCGAGGAGCGGTCGGCCTGATGAAAGAGCTTGAGGTTGACATAATATCGTTCGGCAGCGAGAGCGGAGATACGGACGCGCTTGAAGAGATAGCGGCCGTACTGTGTACGGAGGAGCTTAACGAGCTCGTGAAGAGAGCGCTTTCGGCGGAGCCCGCGCTGAGCTACGCCGCCGCAAGGCAGAGCGTGCTTGAAAAGCTTATCGGAGAAAAGGCCGCGCTCATCGCAAGGCCAAACGATCTGCTCGGAGTTGAATATCTCAAAGCGATCAAAAGCCTTGATGCCGATATTAGGCCGTTTGCCGTGAAGCGTCTGGGCAGCGGACATGATGAACGGGGAGACGGCTTTAAATCATCCTCGGAGCTGAGAGAGATCATTTCTGCCGGAAAGTCCGTGAGCGGGCTTATTCCGGACAGTGCGTATGAGATATATAAGCATGAGGCGGAGCTCGGTCGTGTCATCGATGCGGAAAGGCTTGATTCCGCAGTCATGTCGAGGTTCAGAATGCTCTCGAGAGATGACTACAACGCGCTTCCGGATGCGGCGGACGGCGTGGGAGACAGACTTTATAGGGCTGCTGCCGCTGAGCCGACGGTTGCCTCCGTTATAGCCGCGTCGTCGACCAAGCGCTATGCCGTCTCGCGGATCAGGCGCATGGCCATGTGCGCCGCCCTCGGTATAACGGACGGCATGGCAAACGGCGTTCCCCCGTATGCACGCGTGCTTGCGGCGAACGGAAAGGGCTGCGTGCTTTTGAGAGATATTAACAGCGCTGAGAATTCCTGCGTTGTGACAAAACCCGCACGGGTGAAGACACTCGGAGGTGATGCGGAAAGGCTGTTTTCCGTGGGCGCACGCGCTCATGACATTTATGCGATCTCATACGTCCAAAAAGAGCATAGATACGGTGGAAACGATTGGAAAACAGGCCCTTTTATTGTGAAATAAGACAATTTACGCAGGAAACACAAGGAGATTTTAGTGAAAACTGTGCATTGTAATTTAGCGTACTATAGTACATAATCAAAATATCGTCAAAGAAAAACAAATGTTCGCGCGGAGCGGACAAGGCGAAAAGAATATGTGTATAGGAGAAATGAAAATGAAAAAGATCGTTGCAATGCTTATGGCTTGCGTAATGCTGTTTGCGCTTTGCGCATGCGGCGGAAACGCATCCGATGAGAAGGTCGTAAAGATAGGCGTATTTGAGCCTCAGTCCGGTGATAACGGCGCAGGCGGCAAGCAGGAAGTCCTCGGCATGCAGTATGCAAATCACGTCTGCCCCACCGTTGAGATAAACGGCGAGGAATACAAGGTTGAGCTTGTCTATGCTGACAATGCCTCCTCCAACGATAAGGCACCTACCGCCGCACAGACGCTGATCTCCAGCGGCGTGTCCGTTGTTCTCGG
>DCGN01000085.1:0-4732 GCA_002315275.1 Clostridiales bacterium UBA1777 | reverse complement strand
TCCTACGGCTCCGGCGTTTCCATCGCTGCAGGCGATACCTTCAAGGCAGCAGGCGTCCCTGCTATCGGAGTTTCCTGCACCAACCCTCAGGTTACCTCCGAGTGCGATGTTTACTACCGCATCTGCTTCCTCGATCCCTTCCAGGGCACTGTTCTTGCAAACTACGCAAAGAATGACCTCGGCGCTTCCAAGGCATACTGCCTCGCAAAGCAGGGCGATGACTACTCCGGCGGTCTCTGCAACTACTTCATCGAAGCTTTCGGTGCCGAGAATTGCGTTTACGAGCAGTTCCCCGAAGGCACTCAGGACTTCTCTACTTATATAACCAACGCTCAGAATCAGGGCTGCGAAGTGTTCTTCTCTCCCGTTTCCACCGAAGCCGCTGCACAGATCATCGCAAAGGCTGACACTCAGGCTCTCGGCATGCCCATCCTCGCAGGCGATACATGGGACTCCAACGTTATCCTTGAGGCCGCAAAGGGCACCGATGTCCAGATCTGCGTAACCACATTCTATCAGGAAGGCGCAGCACCCGAGTTTGACGCAGCCATCAAGGCATGGATCAACGGCGATTCCACCGCTCTTGCAAATAACGGCGGCAATGACGAGCTCGCAGCTGTTTGCGTAATGGGCTACGATGCATACTTCATGGCACTTGAAGCGATCAAGGCCGCAGGCTCTGCAGACCCCGCAAAGGTCCTCGAGGTTCTCCCCGGTGTCACCTACACCGGCGTAACTGGTCTCATCCGGTTTGATGAGATCGGCGATGCAATGCGCGACACCGCTTTCGTTAAGAGCTGCAACACCGAGACCGGTGTTTGGGACTTCGTTGCACAGGTAACTGTGCCCAAGGCATAAGGCAAGTTTCTTTACGGTTTTTATTCCGCCGGAGGGAGCCACGCTTCCTCCGGCAATCGCGTTATTTCGGCAGGGGGCTCCGAAAGCGTACAAAGACTGTGCCCGTTTTCGAAACGCCCCTGCAAAAGCAATTTCTGATCATTCAATAGGAGGGTCGCTTCTATGGAAGCTTTGAAAACTACTCTTCCGTATATTATTTCCGGCATATCCGTCGGCGGACAGTATGCCCTTATCGCCATCGGTTACACGATGGTTTACGGCATATTAAGGCTTATCAACTTTGCCCACGGCGACGTATTCATGGTCGCGGGTCTTGTGATGGTATATCTTGCCGCATCAATGCCGATCTATATCGCCATTCCTCTCGTTATCGTTATTACGGTCATTCTCGCGTGCGTTATCGAGCGCGTTGCATACAAGCCGCTCAGAAGCGCGCCGCGTATGTCGGTCATGATATCTGCAATAGGCGTGAGCTATCTGCTGCAGAATCTCGCGCTGTACATAACGGGCGGCCTGAACAAGAACTATCCCGCAATTCCCTGGATATCCGATCAGGTCACGATCTCCGGCCTTTCGACCACGCGCGTAACAATCATAACGCCGTTTCTTACGCTGTTCCTTGTGGTCATCCTTGTTCTGTTTATCAACAAGACGAAGATAGGCATGGCGATGCGCGCCGTTTCCAGAGACTTTACCACGAGCCAGCTTATGGGCATCAAGATAGATAAGGTCATCTCTGCGACGTTTATCATAGGCTCCTTCCTTGCTGCCGTCGGCTCGCTTCTGTACTTCACAAACTATCCCGGAGTTGTGCCCACCTCAGGCGGTATGCCCGGATTGAAGGCGTTCGTTGCGGCTGTTTTCGGCGGTATCGGCTCCGTCCCCGGCGCTGTCATCGGCGCTTTCATCATCGGCATCTGCGAGTCCGTCATCAAGGGTCTTGATACTGTTCTCATAACGAGCGGCGTCATAACCGAACAGATCGGCCTTGCGACCTTCTCCGATGCGTTTACGTTCGTCCTGCTCATTATCGTTCTTGTCTTCAAGCCCACGGGTCTGTTCGGCGAGAAGCAGACGGACAAGGTCTGAGGAGGTGCGCCATATGATAAAGAGAACAGAAAACAAGTCCAAGAGCGTCGGCGCATTCATAGGCATACTCATTTTCCTCGCAATCGTCGTTGTGCTTGACCAAGTCATCAAGCCCACTTCCAAAATGTCCATGCTGCTTACGGTGCTGCAGAAGGGTTCGGTATATGCCCTCGCGGCAGTCTCCATGAACCTTCTTAACGGCTTCACGGGGCTTTTCTCCCTCGGTCACGCGGGCTTCATGCTTATCGGAGCCTATACCTACGCGATTTTCACGATCCCCTCCGCATCCAGAACGACCGTCTATCAGTATTTTGATCCCGCGATAAACATCTCGTTCCCCGAGGTATTTCATAACGCGATGGGCCCGTTCGGCACGGTTTTGGGCGTTGCCCTCGCGGTCATTCTCGCAGGTCTCGCAGCGTGCTTTTTCGCATACCTCATCGGCCTTCCGGTGCTTAAGCTTAAGAGCGACTATCTCGCTATAGCCACGCTCGGCTTTGCGGAGATAATCCGCGCGATATTCCAGTGGGCAAAGCTCGGCCCTATAACCAACGGCTCAAACCTGCTCAAGAGCTTTGAGCGTACAAGCACATTTATCCTGACTATTGGCTCAACGCAGATAAAGCTTGCGACCTTTGTGCCCGTTTTGATAGCCACGGTATCGATAGCTCTCATCGTCATGCTCGTCAACTCCACCTACGGCAGAGCATTTAAGGCCGTGCGCGACAATGAGATTGCGGCGAGCGTTATGGGCATCAATCTCGCAAAGCACAAGATGCTCGCATTCGTAACGAGCTCCTTCTTTGCCGGAGTTTCCGGCGCAACGATGGCAATGGTGCTTTCCATTGCGCAGGCAAGCAACTTCAAGGTCGCCATGACCTATGAAATACTGCTGATGGTCGTTCTCGGCGGCATCGGCTCGATCTCCGGCAGCGTCATCGGCTCTATGCTGTTCGTTGCGGCATCCGAATGGTGGCTTCGCGGCCTCGATTCGGGCAGCTTCCTCGGCATCAACGCGCCAAACGTGTTCAGAAACGGCTTCCGCCTTGTCGTGTTCTCCGTTATCATCATGGTGGTCGTGCTGTTCTTCCGCAAGGGCATCATGGGCGATAAGGAGCTTCCCGAGGTCATCCGAGGATGGAAAGCCAAAGCAAAGAGCAAAAAAACGAAGAAGGAGGCAGCGGCAGAATGAGTGAATCCGTTCTTAGAGTTGAAAATGCAACAATGCAGTTCGGCGGAGTCGTCGCTGTCGATAACCTCAATCTCGAAGTGAACAAGGGCGAGATAGTTTCTCTCATAGGCCCTAACGGCGCCGGAAAGACAACGGCCTTCAACGTGATCACCGGCCTGTATCAGCCTACCAACGGCGAGATATTCTATAAGGACAAGGTCATCGTCCGCGGCCATCCCACAGGCAAGATGAAGAAAACCTACTCGGGCAACAACGGCGATATGTACATGAGCAAGAGCATAGTTGCCCCCTCTCCCGATGAGCTGACGAAGCTCGGCATAGCAAGAACCTTCCAGAATATCCGCCTTTGGAACAGCATGACCGTGTTTGACAATGTCCTTATCGCGATGCATCTGCGCCGCACGAGCAATATGTTCTCCGCGATGTTCAAGCTTAACGCCAAGGAAGAGGCTGCGCAGAGAGAGAAGGTCATGGAGCTTCTTGACATTGTCGGCCTTGCGGATGAAAAGGACTCTCTCGCAACGAGTCTGCCATATGGCAAGCAGCGCCGCCTCGAGATAGTCAGAGCGCTTGCGACCGAGCCGGAGCTCCTGCTTCTCGACGAGCCTGCCGCGGGCATGAACCCGCAGGAGACTCTCGACCTCGGCGATTTCATCGTCAAGATAAAGAACAGATTTGATCTGACGGTATTCATGATCGAGCACCATATGGACCTCGTCATGAGCTTTTCGGACAGAATATACGCCATAGACTTCGGCCACCTCATCTGCGAGGGCACGCCCGAGGCCGTTGCGGCAGACCAGAGAGTTATCGATGCATATCTGGGGGTGAGCGAAGATGAGTGATCCGATACTCAGCATTAAAGACCTCTGCGTGAATTACGGAGGCATTGAAGCCGTCAAGGGCATCTCCTTTGATGTCGAGCGCGGGAGCATAGTATCGCTCATTGCGGCAAACGGCGCAGGCAAATCCACGGCGCTCAAGTCCATAGTAGGCCTTGTCAAGCCCGCGAGCGGCTCGATAGTGCTTGACGGCGAAGATATTACCGGCAAGGATACGACCTATATCGTCTCAAAGGGCATCACGCTCGTTCCAGAAGGGCGCAAGGTGTTTGCAGACCTCACCGTGCTCGAAAACCTGAAGATCGGCGCATATCTGCGCAAGGACGATCTCACAAAGGATATTAACTGGGTGTATGAGCTATTCCCCCGCCTCAAGGAGAGAGAATGGCAGTATGCCGGCACTCTTTCCGGCGGCGAGCAGCAGATGCTTGCCGTAGGCAGAGCATTGATGTCAAGACCTAAGATAATCATGATGGACGAGCCGTCCCTCGGCCTCGCGCCGCTTGTAGTCAAGGGCATATTCGATATCATCAAAGAGATAAACAAGCAGGGCGTCACGGTGCTTCTCATAGAGCAGAACGCTAACATGGCCCTCAAGATCGCCGACTATGCCTATGTTCTCGAAACGGGGCGTATTACCCTTCAGGGCACGGGCAGAGAGCTCCTCAGCAACGATGCCGTCAAGAAGGCGTATCTCGGCAAATGACCATAATGGCACCGCCGCATATAACGGCGGTGCTTTTACGCTTCC
>DCGN01000117.1:1231-19641 GCA_002315275.1 Clostridiales bacterium UBA1777 | reverse complement strand
AACAGCAGGCTCTTCAGCTGGAGCTTCTGCTGCAGGCGCTTCGGCAGGTGCCGCTGCGGGTGTCTCGGCAGGCTTTTCCTCTGCAGGCTGCGAGCCGCATGCGCACAGAGACATGACCATAACGGCCGCCAACAGAAGAGCGATCAGTTTTGTGTTTTTCATTACGTCTTCTCCTTTTATATGTTGTATTATCGCGAGGATCTTAAGTTAATTATAGCAAAGAAAAATTAATTTACAAATGTTTTTTATGCTCTGTATTTCTTTTTCATAACAAATGCGCAGAGCGCAACTATCGTCATGCAGACCACAAGCACGAGCATACCCGCACCTATACCGATTTTCTCAGTAAATCCGCCGAGAGCATAGGTGGCGCAAAAGCCGCCTATCCCAGAGAAAGTGATGCATGTGCCGAGAGACTGAGGCGCGAACTTCGGTGCGACGATCTCCACGGGTATTACCCACGCGGGAGAGGATGCGAGCATCAGAGCGCCGTACGCTAAGAAGTATACCGCGGTAAGCACAGCTGCCGACATGCTCCTGCCGAGAAGTGCTATCGCGAGGAACAGGACAGCCGCTCCTCCGTAGCCCAAAATCACCATTTCGGAGCGTCTTGCTTTGAAGAGCCTGTCGCTCATAACACCGCCGATAAACGACGTTGCAATGCTGCTGAGCGTCCCGACTGTCATTATGCTTGCGGCTGTCGCGCCCTCGAAGCCGCATGAGGTTATAAACAGCGGCATGATAAAGCCCGCTCCGAAGCAGGATGCGCAATAGAAAAACTCCATCGTGCCGGTTATCCAGAAGCCCGGAAAACGGAAGATCTCTCTCCATGTTGAAGGCATGCCCTCGCGCGCTGTCTTTTTCTCTTCGGCGCAGTCGCTGCCGCCCATGACTTCATCTATAAAACTCACGCCGTAAACGGTCTTGACATCCTTATAGAAAACTGCCATCATTATAGCCATAACAGCGCCGACGGCAAGGAGCATAATACCGATGGTCATATTCCACGCCATGCCAACAGTCTCGCAGGCATACGCATACACAGTCGCGATAGAAACGCTTCCTCCGAAGAAGCAGCTCATAGCGCCCTGTGCCGTGCCTCGCTCCTTCTTCGGGAACCATGCGCTGAGAAGTGCGGTAAGGCAGCCGGAGGTAAGGCCGCTGCCCGCCCCCTGAACAAGGCGGACAACACAGAGTATCGGAAAGCTTCTCGCGCCGAGCATGTACAGCACGCCCGATATTGCCATTATGCAAAGACCGCCGACAACGACCTTCTTGCCGCCTATCCTGCCCGCGAGCGCGCCGGATACAACAGCGAGAAAAGCCTTTGACAGCGACCCGAGAGAGGACAGAAGGCTGAGCTTGCTTTCGCCCACGGATAAGGTTGACATAATATCAGGGCCTACAGAAGATATTATCTGAATGCCGACATACACGAGTATATAAGGAAACATCAAAAGCACGAATACGGCGAATCTGTATTTCGGTGCTTTACGAAGAAGTGAAGATGTCATTTATTTAAGCTCCGTTTTTTCTTTCAATAAATCGATTTGTAAGTTTAAAACTTTGCTTTTCAAATGTCAATCCTCGTAATTGATGTTTTCCTTTACTATTCTGCTCACTATTGATATAATTTGCAATATACTGTAAAATGCAGACAGAGGTGATGTCCTTTGGACGGTTTTAAACGCCACAAATGGGTTTACGAAGCAGCAATCAATCTGTTCGGCTGGATCTTTGCCTTGAAGCTCAACTTCAAGGGTGAAAGTCTCAGGAAGCTCAAGGCTCCGTATCTCCTCCTTGTAAACCATACGCTTGATCTTGACCCTGTTTTGGTCGCATATTCCTCCCGCAGACATATGTACTTTGTTGCAAGTGAGCACATTATGCGCAAAGGGTTTTGGACAAAGGTATTAATGTATCTGTTCCACCCGATCATCCATCAAAAGGGCAAAGCCGGTATCAAAACCGTCAAGGAAATAATGAGCTCATTAAAAAAAGGCAGAAGCGTATGCCTATTCCCCGAGGGCAACAGATCCTTCAACGGCATCACAGGTCCTATCGCCAATTCCGCAGGAAACCTCGCACGCTCAGTCGGAGTTCCCGTTGTCACATATAGAATAGAAGGCGGCTACCTCACGCAGCCGCGCTGGAGCACGACCATGAGGCGCGGCAAGGTTTCCGGAAGGATCGTCCATGTATACACTCCGGAGGAGCTCAAAGCGATGACTCCCGCCGAGGCGAACAGCGCTATTGTTCGCGACCTTCAGGAAAACGCTTACGAAACCCAGTCGCAAAGGCAGATCCGCTTCAAGGGTAAAAATCTTGCGTTGGGACTTGATTCAGCACTTTTCATCTGCCCCAAGTGCGGCAGGCTTACCCTTCGTTCTGATGATACATCCGTATTCTGCGAATGCGGCTGGAGGGCATCATATGATGAATTAGGCATGCTGACTGATGATAAAGGCGAAAAGTTCACCGTCACAGAGCTTGACAGGAAGCAAAGGGCGGCTCTCAAGGAAATAGTAAGCTCCGCCGATGAGTCCTCCCCTATTTTCTCAGATACAGTCCGTCTTCAGACGATGGGCAGCAACCACGATATAGCCGAAGAGAAAGAGGGCACGCTGACGGCATATAAGGACAGGCTTGAATGCTGCGGCAGGGTTTTCCCACTTTCAGAGCTTGACGGCTTTGCAATATACGCGAGAAACTCTCTGATACTTAATTGCAGTCACCTCGGAATGTTTGAGGTCAAATCAGGCACAGAGTTCTGCGGGCTTAAATATATCTATCTGTACAAGATAGTTAAAGGCGAAATCTAATTTTAAAGCACGGTTCACCTCACTGAAGTGAACCGTGCTTTTTAAATCAATTATTCAGATGACTCTTACGCGAAGGACGTTGTCCATTTTTCTTATGCTGTCCGCCACATCCTCGCCGATGCTGTCTCCGAGGTCGATGATCGTGTATGCATACTTATCGCGCGGCTTGTTTATCATGTGCTCAACGTTGATATTTCTCTCGCTTATGAAATCGAGTATCTTTGTCAGCATTCTCGGCACATTTCTGTGGATAACGCAAAGCCTGCAAACACCCATTCTGTTGAGAGAGACCGACGGGAGATTGACGGAATTTCTGATGTTTCCGTCAACAAGATAATCGCAAAGCTGCTTTGCGGCCATGACGGCGCATCTGTCCTCGCTTTCGGGCGTGCATGCACCGAGATGCGGCATTGCGGTGACGTTTTTTCCGCGGAGTATCTTCTCGTTGGGGAAGTCCGTCATATAGCGGCCGACCTGACCGTCCTCAAGTGCCTGAAGCATCGCATCATCGTCAACCACCTCTGCGCGGGACTCGTTTATAATGCGAATACCCTTTTTCATCTTATAGAGCGCATCGGCATTGAGCATATGATGTGTCTGCTCCGAATACGGAATGTTGAGGCTGATATAGTCGCAATTTTCGTACAGCTCATCCGCCGTCTCAGCGTGAACTACCTGCCTTGACAGTCTCCACGCCGCATCAACGGACATGAAAGGGTCATACCCGTAAACCGTCATTCCGAGCTCTATTGCAATATTTGCAACGAGCGCTCCGACTGCTCCGAGACCCATAACGCCGAGAGTCTTGCCGAGAAGCTCCGGACCGGCAAAGCTGCTCTTGCCCTTTTCAACGAGAGCGGGGATCGCTTCTCCCCTGTCCGCGATCGTCTTCACCCAGTCGATACTGCCGAGAACGTCACGAGAGGCCATGACCATCGAGCAGAGCTCAAGCTCCTTTACGGCCTCCGCGTTTGCTCCGGGGCTGTTGAAAACAACTATTCCCTTCTCTGCGCATTCCTCAATGGGGATGTTGTTATAGCCCGCGCCCGCTCTTCCTATTGCAAGAAGGTCTTCGTTGAAATCATAGCCGTGAAGCTCCGCGCTGCGGATAAGCATGGCGTCGGGTGCCTTGATATCCTCGCCGACACGGCAGCCCTGTTTTCTCAGGACATCTATGCCCGCGGGAGATATCGTGTTCATTGTCTTTATCTCAAACATGTGCTCTCTCAAATTCCTTCATGAAGTTAATAAGTACATCCGCGCCTTCCATAGGCATCGCGTTGTAGAGGGATGCTCTGAGCCCGCCTGCGACCTTGTGACCCTTGAGGCAGATGAGGCCCTTGGAGGCAGCCTCTGTTGCAAATTCCACGTCGCGCTCCTCGCTGCCGGTCGTAAACGTGATATTCATATAGCTTCTTGAGCCGGGAAGTGCCTTTGCCTTGTAGAAGGTGCTGTTGTCAATGAAGTCATAAACCTTGCCCGCTTTGATTTTCTTGCGC
Source organism: Clostridiales bacterium UBA1777 (assembly GCA_002315275.1). GTDB lineage: Bacteria > Bacillota > Clostridia > Oscillospirales > Oscillospiraceae > Limivicinus. The sequence continues at coordinate 15,320 of DCGN01000117.1, read as the reverse complement.
TCTTCCATAGCATCAATGCCGCCTTCGCTTTCAAGCCACTCGAGCATAAGGTCGAGCATGTAGATGCACCAGCACGGAGGCGTGTTCAAAACGGAATTTGTCTCAAGCATCTGCTTGTAGCTCATGACCATCGGCGTGATAGGCATCTCGCGTCCCGCAAGGCGCTTATCGATAATAACGACAGTAACACCTGCGGCGGACATGTTCTTCTGTGCGCCGGCGTATATAATGCCGTACTTGGAAACGTCGACCTTGCGAGTAAGAATATCCGAGGACATATCGCTCACGAGAGGAACGCTGACCTTCGGAGTATACTGCCACTCTGTACCGAATACGGTGTTGTTTGCGCAGTAGTAGAAGTATTTAGCGCCATCCGTCAGCTTAAGCTCATTCTGGGCGGGGATATAAATATGGTTCGACTCCGTCGTATCGCAGGCAATGTTTATCTTGCCGTACTTCTTGGCCTCATTTGCGGCGCGCTTTGAGAAGTTACCGGTAATGGCATAGTCAGCCTCGCCGTCCTCAAGCAGATTCATCGGGATAGCGGCAAACTGGAGGGAAGCACCGCCCTGCAGGAACAGGATATCGTGCGTATCGGGGATATTCATTATGCGCTTGAGTCTATACTTTGTCTCCTCAAGAACAGCGGTAAAATCCTTGCCTCTGTGGTTGATCTCCATGATGGAAACGCCCGTTCCGTTGAAGTTGAGTATCTCGGCCTGAGCCTTTTTCAACACGCTGTCCGGCATGGTAGACGGGCCTGCGCAGTAATTGAAAACCTGTTCTCTGTTCATTGAAATTCACCCCTGTTTAATATATTAAAGCATTACATTGCTGAATTAACTTGATAATTATATAACTATAGATATAATTCGTCAACCTTTTTTCCGTTTAAAGCTCCCCCGTCAGCATATCACCGTCAACTCCCGTTATCAAAACGGACTTCACCTCTCCCCTGAGAGCTGACGCGGGAACGGCTACCTCGATATAGTTATCGCTGTGGCCCAAGCATTTGCCCTCATTCTCCGTTTCGAAGAGAACGTCGAGCCTCGTTCCGATCTGCTTTTCGAGGTAATCTCTGTGCATCTGCCCTGCGACCTTCTGCGCTTCCTTTGCACGCTTTGCCTTGACAGCGCGGTCGATCTGCTCCGGCATTTTGTCTGCGGGAGTGCCCGGTCTTCTGGAATACGGGAAAATGTGCATCTGAGAGAATCCGCATTTTTTGATAAACTCAAGCGTTGCGTAATGATCCTCCTCTGTCTCTCCCGGGAAGCCGACGATAAGGTCAGCCGTCAGCGCACAGCCGGGGAAATATTTTCTCAGCCGTTCAACGCAGGCGTAAAACTCCGCTGTGTCATACTTGCGGTTCATTACCTTGAGCGTTCTGTCACATCCGGACTGAAGCGACAGATGGAAATGGCGGCAAAGCTTGCCCGTTTCAGCGAGGCGGCGGCAGAAGTCATCGGTTATTACGGTCGGTTCAAGCGAGCCGAGGCGTATCCTCATCCCGCCGGACTCTTCCGCGCACGCGCAAATCACGTCCGCAAGCGTCTCTTTATTCGGCAGGTCTCTCCCGTAAGAAGCTACCTCTATGCCGGTAAGAACGATTTCCCCATAACCCTCGGCGGCGAGCTTTGCCGTTTCTTCTTTCGCATCGGCTATCGGCAGGCTGCGCAGTCTTCCTCTCGTATACGGTATGATGCAATATGTGCAGAAGTTGACGCATCCGTCCTGTATTTTGAGCATAGCCCTTGTTCTTCCGTATACAGCTCCGGCCGGGAGCTTTTCGAACTCTCTGCGCTTGAACGGCTCATCGACGTTTCTTGTCTCCTCGCCGGTTGCCACTGCCTTTTCTATAGCGTCAACGAGCGCGGCTCTGTCATTGGATCCGAAAATCACCTTCGCTCCGAGCTTATCCGCCTCATTCGGGCTAAGCTGAGAGTAGCATCCGCATACGGCGATGACTGCGCCGGGATTTTCCTCGGAAAGCCTTCGTACTGCCTGCCTCGATTTTCTTCCGCTCTCGGCGGTGACGGCGCAGGTATTAACGATGACCGCATCGGCTATCTCCCCTATTGCGGCACACTCATGTCCGTGCGCATTCAAAAGAGTTTCCATTGCCTGCGTTTCATATTGGTTGACCTTACAGCCGAGAGTTGATATAATATATTTCATCGTAATTCTCCTAAACAAGGACAGGTTAAAACATAAAGATGGAACACTATTTAGATAATTCCGCCACTACCAAGGTATGCCCCGAAGCCGCCGAAGCCGCGCTCAGAGCAATGACCGAGATCTACGGCAACCCGAGCTCCACACACACGCTCGGCAGGAACGCCGCAAAGCTTCTCGATAAGGCACGCAGGCAGGTCGCATCCGCAATGGGCTGCCAGCCAACTGAGCTTGTCTTCACATCCTGCGGCTCCGAGAGCGACAATTGGGCGCTCATCAAGGGTGCCGAGTATATGAGCCGCAAGGGAAAGCACATCATAAGCTCTTATGTTGAGCATGATGCTATACGCAAGAGCCTCGACGAGCTTGAGGCGAGAGGCTTCGAGGTGACCCGCCTTATGCCGGACGCCGCCGGCGCGATAACCGTTGAGTCCGTCCTCGGTGCTCTGCGCGAGGATACAATACTCGTTTCTCTCATGCTTGTAAACAACGAAACGGGCGCAGTTACGGATATTGCCGCAATATCAAAGGCGCTGAAAAAAGCGGGTTCTATTGCGCTTATTCACACGGATGCGGTGCAGGCATTCATGAAGATCCCATTCTCCGCCAAAACGCTCGGAGCCGATATGATAAGCGTCAGCGGGCACAAGATACACGCTCCGAAAGGCATAGGCGCTCTGTACATCAGAAACGGGGTCAAGCTCAAGCCGTTCATAGTTGGCGGCGGGCAGGAAAGCGGCCGCCGCGCGGGAACGGAGGCAATGCCTCAGATAGCCGCCTTCGGCGAAGCCTGTGAAACAGCTCTTGCCCACATTAACGAAAACTGCGCACGCATGGCAGAGCTGAAGGCTTATATCATCTCGACGCTCACATCTGCTATTCCCGAGCTCACTTACGTTGACACCCCCGCTCCTCACATTCTGAGCATATCTCTCCCCGGCTTTCGAAGCGAGGTGCTCATGAACTTTCTTGAGGCAAAGGAGGTCTACGTTTCAAAGAGCTCTGCCTGCAAAAAGGGCGGCAGGAGCCATGTGCTTGAGGCTATCGGCTTAAGCTCAAAGACGATTGACGGTGCCGTACGCATCGGCCTCTCGCGCTTCACCACACAGGAGGACGCAGACGCTCTCTGCGCCGGTCTAATTGAAGCGCACAACACTCTCGCGCACAGATGATTTTTTATTAATCCCCTTGCGGCACTGCCGCAAGGGTTTTTTATTATCCGAATACCCAGAGATATGTAACTCCGAACGCCTCGCGGATGTAATAGTTCGCGGACAAAAGCGCCCATCCCGGGTATGCGGATACGCCGGCCGCAGTCACTCCCTGTTTTTTTGCCATCGTCTTTGCTCTGTAAAGGTGATACGAGCTTGATACTATGGCCGTATTCCCGTTCGGATCCTCTCCGAGACCTCTGATTATATCAAACGAATACTGCAGGTTCTCATTTGTGGAGGTGGCCTTATCCTCCATAATGATTCTCTCGGGTGAAATGCCTTTTTCAACGAGCCAATCGGACATACATTTCGCTTCGGTGATATTCTCGCCCTCTCCCTGACCGCCGCTGACTATCGCTACAGAATCGGGGTACTGCCTGAGATACTTCTCCGTGGCCTGAAGCCTGTACAAAAGAGCTCTTGACGGAACGTCGCCGCGCACTCCCGCGCCGAGAACAACGAGGTAATCTCTCCCCGCATCCTTGTCTGTACGGGAATTTTTCACTATCGGGACCTCGACCGCGATGAAGTATAATATCCCTATGCACATCAGCACGACAACCGCGCGCCAAAGTCCTTTTCCCAGGAAATGATGCAGCGCAACGAGAAGCGCCGCAAGCGTACATGTATGGCCTATGTAGTCATATCCCTCAAGAGCAAATCTGAAAAATGCGGCACAGGCGAGAAGTATCGCCGCTGAGTATACCCACCCGGGCAAGTGAAGCAGTCTGCTCATGCGTTAAGCTCCTCCCACTGTTCGTATTTTTCCATAAGCTCCGCGTCGATCTCGGCCTTTTCCCCGTCAAGCTCCATGAGCTTCTGATAATCGCTTGAGTAGCGGGCGTATTGCGCCTCGATCTCCGCAAGGCGGCCTTCGAGCTTTTCTATCTCGCGCTCTATCTTCGCCGCAGCCTTATCGCGGTTAGGCTGTTTCTGCGGCGCAGGCTTTTTCTCTTTTTCTTTCTTTGCCGTTTTCTCGTTCTGAGCAAATACGGCCTGGCGCTCCTTCCACTCGCAGTAGTCCTTATACCCGCCGCGGAAATCGGTTATCACGCCGTCATGCAGCGCCCAGATGCGCGTTGCGAATTTTTCTATAAAATATCTGTCATGTGATACGAAAAGCAACGTCTGCTCGTAATCGGAAAGCGCATCCTCCATCCACTCGCGGCTTGCGATGTCAAGATGGTTCGTCGGCTCGTCGAGGATAAGGAAGTTCACGTCTCCGCCCATAAGCATGCAGAGTCTGAGGCGGCTTTTTTCGCCTCCCGACAGCGCACCGACGGGTATCATAACGCTCTCACCTCTGAAGCCGAATGCGGCGAGCCTGTCTCTCGCGCCCTGCGGCGTTTCCTTGCAGTCATACAGCATCGTATCAAGCGCAGATCGGTCATCCTTCGTGAACTTAACTATCTGCGGGAGATATGCGCACTTGACGGACGGACCCTTGTACAGATATCCGCCGTCGGGCAGCTCCTCGCCCATTATCAGCTTTATTAGGGTTGTCTTACCCGTACCGTTGTCGCCGATAAGCGCTATGCGCTCCTGACCTTCTACCTCAAGCGTAATGTCGGAGAAAAGCTTCTTCCCTCCGAAGGCTTTTGCTAGGCCGTCCGTAACGAGAACCTCGTCCCCGTTGAACTCTCTCTCCTTGAACTTAACGCTGAGCTTCTTCTGTTCCTTCGGTTTTTCGCTGTGAGAAAGGCGCTCTATTCGCTTCTCCATAGAGAAGGCTCTCTTATGAAGCTTGTCATTGCCCATAAACGCCCACAGATGCATCTGCTCTGCGGCTCTTGTGAGCTGTTCTATCTTGGCCTGATCCTTTTCATATTTCTTAAGCTTCTCGTCAAATCTGCGTTGGCGCTCCTCGACGTAGAAGCTGTAGTTGCCTGAATAAAGCTCTGCAACGCCGTCATTAATTTCAATCGAACGCTGAACGACCTTGTCAAGGAAGAACCTGTCATGGCTTATCGCAAGAACGGTTCCCTTGAAGTGGAGCAGATAATCCTCAAGCCACTCTGTGGCGCGAAGATCAAGGTGATTCGTCGGCTCGTCGAGGAGCAGGATATCCGTGTCCTCGAGGATCAGCCTTGCGAGGTTCACGCGGGTCTTCTCGCCGCCGGAGAGGCTGTCAAACAGCTGAGCGCGCATTGCGGCGGGAATATCAAGGCCGTTTGCGACACGGTTTCTGTCGGTATCCATCTCGTAGCCGCCGAGCCTGCGGAAGTCCTCGCTGAGTCTGTCGTATTCCTTAAGCAGATCGGCAGACTGGTCATACTCCATGCGCTCAAGAAGCTCATCGATTTTTCTTCCGATGGCATATACCTCTCTGTGCGCGCTTTTAAGCACGTCCTCGGTGGTCCATCCCTCGGGATAGACGGGTATCTGCGAAATGAGCCCCATTCTTTTTCCGGGCGCTGTCGAAACCTGACCCTCGTCATAGTCAAGCTCTTTGACAAGGATCTTGAACAGCGTTGTCTTTCCGCATCCGTTGTGTCCGAGGATGCCGACGCGCTCTCCGGAGTTTACGGTGAATGACAGTCCGTCAAGCACGTTTTTTCCGACCTCGAACGATTTAACGAGCGAGGAGACTGAAATGTCTATCATAATTTCTCCTTAAAAAGGATATCTTATTTTGCACTTGCCGCCTGCAGCAGCGCGTTTGCCACTCCGCCTGCAGAGCTGAGGCCGTAGCCTCCGTTCTCAACGAGGACAACGAACGCATACGGATGATCGGGATCAAGCAGGAAGCCGGCAAACCATGCGTGCGGCTGCTTGCCCTCCACCTCGGCAGTACCTGTCTTTGCGCATAGGCGAAGCCCCGGGAAATTATTGTCGGGGTCATAATGCGCTGTAACGTTGTAGTTCATCATGCCCGCGAGCTTGTTCGCCGTAAGCTCCTCAATAATGCGCGTTGTCTTCGGTGCCTCATCAGAGAATACCACGCTCGGCTCAACGAGGACACCGCCGTTTGCTATTGCCGAGACATAGCGCAGCAAAGCATATGGGCTAACAAGGTCAACTGACTGACCTATGCCCGACCATGCGAGCTCCGGGTCGCCGACGAAATCCGTCAGATATTTGCCGGCAGCAGTCTTTATGCCGTTCAGGTCATGATTCTCGGTAAAGCCGTACTTCTCGGCATATTCCATCATGGTATCCTGTCCGAGCATAACGGCTATCTGAGCAAAAGCGCAGTTGCAGGAGTTTGCAAGTGCCTGCTCAAAGGTCTGGTCATAATGAGTTCCGGAGCAGGTTATCGTTACTCCCGCTATATCATACTCTCCGAGGCATGTGAAAGTCTTGTCGTAGATCGTGGGAATATTCTCTATCGCAGCAGCAGCTGTAACGAGCTTGAAGACCGATCCCGGCGTAAACGTTGCCGCGAGGCAGCGATTGATATATGCCCCGTCCGCCGGCTCCGTCTCGGCATCGAGCGGATCAACACCCGGCGTTGATACCATAACGGGTACCTCTCCCGTCAGGTAGTTCACCATCATCACCGCGCCGTTTCTGCCCTGAAGCGCATCGTACGCCACCTTATTGAGCTCAGAGTCTATCGTGAGTCTTAGGTCTATCCTCTCGGCCTTTGTTGTACCGGTGAGATAGTCATATGAGTGCAGATCGCTCCAAAAATGCGATATAAGCCCCGTGCCCGTTCTGTTCCAGTAATCGCCCGTCACATGATAGCACGCGCGGCGAGTCAGCTCGTCCTCGGCGTAATATTTTCCGGAGGAGTCAAACGATGCGAGCACGACGCCGTTTCTGTCCGTTATCGAGCCCTCCGATCCCGCGTTTTCCATTGAATAAAACAGGGCCCAGTCTTTTCCTTTTTCAGCATAGCTGATAACATACGTCACAAGTCCGAACAGTATGCCGAGGGCAAGGAAAACAACGAGAACAGCTCTTGTTCCAACTTTTTTCATTTGTCGGCCGCCTCGCTTTCAGCAGGATCCTCCACGGGGCGTACAACAAAGCTCGCTCCCCTGCGCGTGTCGGCACTCTTCAGAAATGCCATCAGCATCCAGCAGGACAGAAGCGAGGTGCCGCCTCGCGATACAAACGGGAACGTAACCCCCGTGAACGGCAGAATATCCATTGAACCGAAAACATTGAGCGCGAGCTGCACCGTAAGCATGGTCACGCTTGCGCAGGCAGCTATCGCATAGAACGCCGAGCGCCCTCTTCTTGCCGCTCTGACAGCGAAGAAAGCAAGCGCGAGCACCGCAAGTGCCGCACACAGACCTACGATAAGTCCCTCTTCCTCGCATATCATGCCGAACACCATATCCGTGTCAGCGGCAACAATGGATTCAAGCCAACCCGCTCCGGCACCCTTGCCGATAAGGCCTCCTCCCGCCGCGGCGGACATTGCCCTCGTCTGTTGGTAGCCTGCGTTATATGCGTCTTCCCAGACATGGCCCCACGTTGCAAAGCGCTGTGCGATATAAGGCTTTATGGACACGGCCAGAAAACCCGCCATGCCCGCTCCGCTGACAGCGAGCAGGACCGTTGCAAGCGAGCCCGAGCGCATAAAGGCTATTACGAGGAATGCTACAAAGAACACGAGCGCCGTACCAAAGTCCCCCATCAAGGCGAGTGCAATAACGCATATAGCGGAAAAACCGATGAAAACATACAGGTTTTTCTTCATATAAAGCCTGTCAAGCGTAGATGCGCCGACGTAGATATAAGCGACCTTAACAAGCTCTGACGGCTGAACCGAGTAGCCCCAAAGCTCTATCCAGTTCTTTGCGCCGTTCGTTTCGTGGCTTATTAGAAGGTTTATCGCAAGCAGGCCGAGAGCGGCAACGGCTGCCGGTATCCTAAGCGCAGCTGTACGGCGGAGATTCCTGAGCCACCATCCGCAAATAAGAAAAAGCAGGACGGACGCAAGAATGAGGCATATCTGCTTGAACATATTATCAGGCACAGAGCTTGCCGCAACAGAAAGGCCGAGCGTTGTGAGATAGAAAGCAAGCGTCTCGGTTTCAAAGCCGGAGCGGTTTATAACACGCATAGCGTAATAGCAGCACCACTGAAGCAGTATCACCACAGCGAAGCTGAGTGCAATCTCAAGGACATGCTCCTCCCTCGCCGAGATAAGATGCTGAAGCAGCAGGAAAAGCTGAAGCACCGTGAGCTCAAGCAGCGTCATCGCGGGAGAAACGCGCTTACCTGCGCTCGTGCGCTTTTTCTCGAGCGTTTTACGCCGCTCTGTGGATACAACGGAGAAATGGAGCGTGACACCGGCAAGGTTGAAAACGTCCCCGTCACACACGGCAACACCCGTTCCCTCAACCTTCTGACCGTTGACCCAGACGCCCCCCTTTGAAAAGACGTCAAACAGCTTCCACACGCCCTTGTCGTTTCGCGTAAGGACGGCGTGCACCTTGCTTACCTTCTCATTTGTCAGCTGAATATCTGCCGAGCGCGAGCGGCCGATTATATTCTCCCAGTGAGTCACGGGCATGCGGACGTTTCCGTGCTTAACATACGCCCATGTCTCATCCTCATACTTTTCGCTGAGCATGGAGCGGAAGCAGCGGACGATTATTGCCACCGACAGAAGAATTATCACATATCTCGAAGCAGTCAGCCCGTAGGCAAACAATGAATCCGTGTTTCTCACCCCTTTCGATTTTCAGATACAAATCTTCAATTTTATATTATAACATTTCGTGCGCTTCTTGGCAACAGTAGTATGCTTGAGTTTGGATTATCATCTTCTAAGACAGTTTTTTATATTTGACTATTGGATTTTTCGGGTTATAATATACACATATATTATTTACAACCGAGAAAGGAAAAACCATATATCATGAGCGAATGCACCCACGATTGCTCCACATGCAAGGAAAAATGCGCTTCTCATCAAGAGGATTTCAGAAAGCCTCTCCATGAGGGCTCAAGCGTTAGAAAAGTCATAGCCGTAGTCAGCGGCAAGGGCGGTGTCGGCAAATCCCTCGTAACGAGCCTTCTCGCCTCTGAGCTGCAGCGCCGCGGCCACAACTGCGCCGTGCTCGATGCAGATATCACCGGCCCGTCTATCCCCCGCTCCTTCGGTCTTACCGAGCGTGCAAAGGGAACCGAGGATTATCTCCTCCCCGTATTCACTCACACCGGCATGCAGATCATGTCCATCAACCTTATCCTTGAGAACGAGACGGCTCCCGTCGTATGGCGCGGCCCCGTTATCGCAGGTGCAGTCACCCAGTTCTGGACAGATGTTCTCTGGCAGGATGTTGACTATATGTTCGTCGATATGCCTCCCGGAACGGGCGACGTTCCCCTCACGGTCTTCCAGTCTCTTCCGATCGACGGTATCGTGATTGTTACGACTCCGCAGGATCTCGTAGGCATGATAGTCGCCAAGGCTGTCAATATGGCCGCCATGATGAACGTTCCCGTAATCGGCATTGTTGAAAACATGTCCTACTTCAAGTGCCCCGACTGCGGCAAGGAGCACGCTATCTTCGGCGACAGCAAGGTCGAAGCCGAAGCAAAAGAATTCGCGATCCCGCAGACGGCAAAGCTCCCTATCGACCCCGTCATCACCACCATGGTAGACGCAGGCGAGGTTGAATCCGTCAACGGCGAGTTTATCGCTCCGATGGCAGACTATATTGAAGAGAGGTTTAAAATATGAAAGTTGCAGTAGCTTATAAGGACGGCGAGATCTATGAGCACTTCGGCCATGCCGAATGCTTCGCAATATACACTTACGAGGGCGAAACGACCGTTGATGTGAAGAAACAGCTTTTTGATGTTTCCGACAGACACGGCCACAAGGCCATGGCAGACTTTATGCTTGAGCAGGACGTTGATGCCGTTATCGCCGGCAACATGGGCGGCGAGGCAAAGGCTCTGCTTCTGAGCCACGGTATTATCCCCGTTGCGGGCTTCTGCGGCGATGCAGACACGGCTTCCGATCTTCTCGTTACCGGCCAGCTCCCCATCATGGGCGATGAGGGCTGCGGCGGCGGTTGCGGCGGTGGATGCGGCGGATGCTGCGGCAGCTGCGGTGACGAGGGCGAAGGCGCAGACTGCGGCTGTGGAGGCGGATGCTGCGGCCACGGCGAATAATCAAAACTTACTCGATAAATATCGGGGGTTAATTCCCCCGATATTTTTTCGTCAATATATTAATTTTACAGTAGATAATCTTTTCCATTTGTTATATAATGAACTCAATGTGAACTCGCTTCGGAGGCAGTCATGCGAAACACCACCTTATGCTACATCGAGAAGGACGGCAAATACCTTATGCTCCACAGGCCGAGCCGCTCGGATGATGAAAACCATGATAAGTGGATAGGTATCGGCGGTAAGTTCGAGCCGGGAGAAAGCCCCGAGGACTGCGTAAAGCGCGAGGTGCTTGAGGAAACAGGCCTCTCGCTTCTTAATCAGAGCTACAGAGCTATCGTTACCTTTGTTTCCGACGAATGGGGCACCGAATATATGCACCTTTTCCGCTCGGAAAGCTTCACGGGCTCGCTTATCGAATGTGACGAGGGCAAGCTCGAGTGGGTCGACAAAGGCGCCGTTCTGAATCTCCCCATCTGGGAGGGTGACAAGGTGTTTCTGAGGCTTCTTGACGAGGATATTCCGTTTTTCTCCCTAAAGCTCAGCTACAGGGGAGATTCGCTTGTTGAGGTTCAGCTAAACGGCAAACCGTATAAAGAGAGATAATCGGGGGAAATTTTTGTGATTGGCTATTATAACTACACTGTATATCTGACATATTTCGGCCTTGTTTCGGCTGTGGTCGGAATATCGCTTGCTCTCGGAGGAATGCCGATGGGCGCGGCAATATGCCTTCTGATATCCGGTGTATGCGATTTGTTTGACGGCAAGATCGCCCGTACGAAGAAGGACAGAACCGAGGAGGAAAAGAGCTTCGGTATCCAGATAGACTCTCTGTGTGACCTTGTCTGCTTCGGTGCTCTTCCCGCGGTGATCGGTATGACGCTCGGTGCAACGGCATGGTGGCAGGTCGCGATAGAAGCATTTTTCGTTCTCTGCGGTGTTATCAGACTTGGCTACTTCAACGTCTCCGAGATAATACGCCAGAAAGAGACGTCTGCTAACCGCAAGAGCTACAAGGGTCTTCCGATAACGATGTCGGCGCTTTTCGTGCCGATGCTTCTCGCATTCAGAAATCAGCTTGCAGACGTTCTCCCTATTGTCTATTCCGTTCTTCTGCTCGTGATCGCCGTGTGCTACATAGCCCCCTTCACGATCAAAAAGCCCGGCAAGGTCGGCACGGTAATTATGATAATCGTCGGAGCCGCAATCCTTGCTCTGATAATACTCCTTTAATTTTCGCTTAATACATATCGGGTCGTCAGACGGCGGCCCGATTTTCATGTGCGCAGGTAATTCTTCATGCCGCACTTGCGATAATCATCCGGATGGTTTATAATATTTTTACTTTAATTTCTATCAGGATGGTGCACTTAAATGGATCAGGCAACCGGCAAGCTTTACATAGTGGCTACCCCTATCGGCAACAGCCGCGATATGTCTCCCCGAGGTAAGGATATCCTCGAAAGCGTAGACATGATAGCCGCGGAGGACACAAGGCGCTCCATGGTGCTTCTCGGAAAGCTTGAGATCAGAAATAAGCTCGTTTCCAACCACAAATATAACGAATACGGCAAGGCCAAATATTTTATCGATCAGATACTGCAGGGCAAGAGCGTGGCGGTTATCACCGATGCGGGCACTCCATGTATCTCCGATCCGGGCAACGAGCTCATTAAGTGCGCGATCGATGCCGGCATACCGGTCATCGGTGTCCCGGGCTGCTGCGCTTGCGTTACAGCTCTGTCCGTTTCCGGTTTTGATCTCACGAGCTTTACCTTCTTCGGCTTCTTCCCGAGAGAAAATGCCGATAAACGCAGGCTTCTTGAGAAGATGCGTCACGGCGACACCCGCACCTTTGCTCTCTATGAGAGTCCAAAGCGCATAATGGATCTTGTCGATTTCTTTATCGAAGAGCAGGCAAACGTCCGTCTCTGCCTCTGCAATGACCTCACAAAGCTCCATGAAATGGCCTTCAGAGGCACTCCCTCAGAGGTAAAGGATCAGCTCCTCGCAAAAGGAAACTACGATAAGGGCGAGTATGCCATCGTTGTTGAGGTGCAGGAGGATTATATCTTCCAAAAGGTCGAGCACGTTGTCTCCGCAGAGGCAATGATAGCCGATGCGATGGTGCGCGGCAATCTCAACGCGAAGGATGCCGTTGCCGCCGTGCTTGCCAATGAGAACAACTCCTACAGCAAAAATGAGCTTAAGGCCGCCGCGCTCAACCTCAAAAAGCTGTTTGACTGAGGATAGACAATGGCTGATATTTCAACAGAATTTGACAGTGCCGCGGCTTCGCTCGGTCAGGCCGTTTTCTCTCAGCCCGTTTCTTCATCAGATTCTTCCAAGGTAACTCTCCGTCCCATAGCTTCCAAAACTGGCACTCTTATTCAAGCCGAATGGTTTCAAAGCAACAAGGCCTTCCATAAAAATATGTCGGTCGAAAACGCTGTGTCATACATACGGGACGAGCTTTCCGGTAAATACCGGCAGGTGCTTATCGTATCCGGCGGCACAGCTGTGCAGTACATTCTGAAGCGTGACGGCACCTATAAGCGCACGGGTACGAGCGCCGCCGTATCGCGTCCGGGAGCTCCCGCATCGCACGACAGGGCTAAGAACCGCGTTCTCTCCGAGGGCGACGCTATCCCCGCTCTTGTTGACCTCGGAATATTCACGCAGGATTACAAAATAATCAAATCCAAATATGATAAGTTTAAGCAGATAAACCGCTTTGTTGAGCTTGTAGACGATGAGTTTAAAAACCTCCCGTCAGGAAGCGAGTTCACAATTCTCGATTTCGGCTGCGGCAAATCATATCTTACATTTATACTTTATTGGTATTTCGCCGTAAAGCGCGGTGTCAACGTGTCCATCATCGGGTACGATCTCAAAGAGGATGTTGTCGCAAACTGCAAGGCTGTTGCCGCCCGCTACGGTTACGACAGACTCAGCTTTCACGTTGCAGACGTCACGAAGGACGCTCTGTATGACAGGAAGATCGACATGGTCGTAACTCTGCACGCCTGTGACATTGCAACGGATTATGCCCTTGACTACGCCATAAAGAAGGGTGCAAAACACATTTTCTCCGTCCCCTGCTGTCAGCATGAGGTGAATCTCTCGATCCACAGCGGCGGAGATTTGGATATTCTTCTGAGGCACGGCATAATCAAGGAACGCGTAAGTGCGCTTTTGACGGACAGTATCCGCGCTTCTCTTCTTGAGGACGCCGGCTATAGCGTTGACATGATAGAGTTTATAGACTTTGAGCATTCTCCTAAGAACCTGATGATTCGCGCAAAGCTTACCCATACGCCGTCCGCCAAAAATCGCGCCGCCGTCCTTTCCCTGCAGCAGAAGTACGGCTTCGAGCAAAGCCTAATAAAGCTGACAGAAAAATAATAGCAATTTGCTTTTCGGAAGAAGCGAAAAAAGTGCTTGACTTTTTTTGCTTCTTCTGTTAATATAACACCTGCTCATGACAATACGGTTCATTATATGGGGGTATAGCTCAGCTGGGAGCACTACCCGTTAAACACGCACCCCCATGTTGAGAGCACATTAAATCCGCAAAAACCCTTAAAATTGCATACTTCGTACCCGGTTATCCGGGG
>DCGN01000117.1:0-1176 GCA_002315275.1 Clostridiales bacterium UBA1777 | reverse complement strand
TCGATCCCGCTTATCTCCACCAAAGGGTACGATGAAAGGCTTGTTTCGAACAGAAACAAGCCTTTACCTTTTATAAAACTACATATTGGGATGATGTTGGCACGTTGCAAAGCCATTCAAGCATTTTCCCTATCAGGGCCGTTTTCCATTTCGTGAAAACGGCCCTTTTTTGTTGCCCAAATGCGTTTCACGGTGAAACGGATTATTTCGCTGGAATAATATCGTACTTTTTGAACAAGTCCGTGATAAAGGCTTCTATTTTCTTTCTTACTTCTTCTCCATTAACGAACTCTTGACCACCAAAACGGTAAACATCATAACCGTATAGGCTCAACTTTCTATCATCCTCCACCATTTTTGCGTACAATTCAGGAGATGCAATATTATCAACTGAATAGTGTTGTTTCCCGTCAATTTCAATTACAACTCTAACCCAGTTTGGCATTAGAATTAAGAAATCCATTCTTTGGTGGAAAACATAGCTCTGGCCTCCACGCATTCTCGCACTTTGGGGATCATAGAGGCAATAAACTTGAGGTATTAATGCTGGCAGATTATTGTTGCGCTGTTTATATATAAAGTTATAGTACGTTCGCAAAAATATTTTTTCTGGCTCAGAATCCAAAGACAATATTAAACGAGACACTAATGCTTTTTCAACTTCTATGTCGTATTCTTCATTGCCACCATTCCACCAGGTAACTAATTCATGCCAAGATAACCCGTTGCTGTTTGGCGGAAGCATATATAAAAGGCATTTACTGCTGTCTCCAACAATCTCTATATCATTCGTTAGGGCATCTGAAATTACAATATCTGGCTTCCCGTCATACGCTCCAAATATGATATTTTTAGTCGTTTTTTCTATGCCGCCGCTTCCGTGCACAATTTTGTATATAGGACGTCCCGCAATACGCTTTTCCACCTGAAACCGGTACCCGTCTGTAGCCAGAAGTTTATTGATCGCACCTATATAGTAGGCCATTTCGGAATCCTCTCGTATCGAAGAATCAACAAGAGACTCCAAAAAATGAACTAATACAGAATCGGGCACATAGATTATATCTAATATGTAACCGCTCAATAACCGCCCGCCTGTACAAGAGGCGCGAGAAATGAGAAACTATCCCAAGGACTCGAAAAACTGAGTATCAGATATTTGAGTCAAATAGATAT
>DCGN01000022.1 GCA_002315275.1 Clostridiales bacterium UBA1777 | reverse complement strand
TCTTTTCGTGAACGATTATGAAATTCGACGTTTTGGCGGGTAAAATCCTGCTTTTAGGCAAAAAAGTAGGATTGCAATTCGTTAAAATTGCAATCCTAACATGGTGGACCATAGGGGGATCGAACCCCTGACCTCAAGATTGCGAACCTTGCGCTCTCCCAGCTGAGCTAATGGCCCAAATATTAGGTTTTCTCGAATCAAGCCCTTGTATTATACCACACTTTTTCCTAATGTAAAGAAAAATATTGCTATTCTTTTTAAGATGTATTATAATAACGGCGTGGCTTTTGACAAGGCTGCACTAGTCGGGGAGCCAGCGGTGCCCTGTAGCCTGCAATCCGCTATAGCAGGGACGAATCCCCATCCGAGGATATGCTCTGTGTCGTCTGACCCCGGTAAGCAGTGATGACGACCCGGTCTTGCGCAACGGAAACCCGTGAACCATGTCAGGCGGGGAACCGAGCAGCATTAAGCGGTGCTTTTCGTGTGCCGCGAGGTAGCCGGGCCCGAGCCGGCTGCCGGCGTAACGGACATAGCGTATTATTCGAAGTTGGGTGTGCAGTCTTGTCAAGAGCCATTAATTATATCGGGAGAGGTGCAGTATGTATCAGGCCCTTTACAGAAAGTGGCGCCCGAAGACGTTTGACGATGTCGTAGGGCAGAAGCATGTAACGGAAACACTGAAAAACCAAGTTAATACCGGCAGACTTTCCCATGCCTATATCTTTATCGGCACGAGGGGAACGGGCAAGACTACCTGCGCCCGCATTCTCGCCAAGGCCGTAAACTGCGAGCACCCCGTGAACGGCAACCCCTGCGGCTGCTGCGCCTCCTGCAGAGGCATAGCGGACGGAACCGTGCTCGATATTGTCGAAATGGACGCTGCCTCCAACAACAGCGTTGACGATGTGAGAGCGCTTCGCGATGAGGCGATATTCTCTCCCGCAACGGCAAAAAAGCGCGTTTATATCATAGACGAAGTCCACATGATGAGCAAATCTGCCTTCAACGCTTTGCTCAAGATCCTTGAGGAGCCGCCCGAGCATCTGATGTTCATCCTTGCGACGACTGAGCTTCAGAAGGTCCCGGCGACGATCCTCTCAAGATGCCAGAGGCATACCTTCAAGCGCATAGAGAGCGATATGCTTGCGGACTATGTCGAATATGTCGCAGGCAAAGAAGGCTTCAACATCAAAAAAGACGGCGCAGAGCTTATCGCAAGACTTGCCGAGGGGGGTGTCCGCGATGCGCTGAGCCTTTTGGATCAGTGCTCTGCCTGCCCCGTGATCAATGCCGACGCGGTTTACGATGCGATGGGGCTTGCCGGAAACAAGCGCATTGCAGAGCTTCTGCATATGATCCTTGACGGAGACCTGCCCTCAAGCCTCAGACAGTTCAACACCATGTGGATGGACGGCAAGGATCCCAAGTCCGTTCTGACTGAGCTGAGCACGCTTTTGCGCGATGTGCTTATGATGCGCGTTGCGCCGAAGGGCTGCAGAGATATAATCTCAGGCGGGTATGACATTAACACGCTCAACGAGTTTGCGCAGAGACTGAGCGCAGAGGAGATAGCCTCCGCGCTTGATGAGCTGCAAAGCGCAGCGGCCGCTATGAGAGACACACAAAGCCCGAAGACTACCGGCGAGATATGCATCGTTTCCCTATGCTGCGGCAGCGGCAAGGGCGAGAAAGCGCTCGTTGGCAGGGTCGCAAAGCTTGAGGCCAAGCTGAGAGGCGGATTCGTTCCCGCTGTCAGCGCTCCTCAGCCTGCCGTACAGCATGGAATAGCGGAGAAATATGTAGTACCCGAGAGACCCGCTCCGCGCGAAACGGTATGCGAGAGCGAGCCGGATGAGATAGATCCCGCGGAGTTTGCCGAGGAGCAGCCGGAGGACATAGTCTTTGCCGGGAGACCGCGCACGGTCACTGAGCCCGCTCGGAATTTAGCCGAGCCACCTATTCAGCCTCAGCCGCAGATGTATGACCTGCAGGCAGACAGCGCCGATATCTGGGAGACTATCAGAACCGATGAGGTGATCCCGAACGATATCAGAAGATTCATCTCAAACTCCGGCAACGCCTACGGTGTTATTTCGGGAGATGTACTCAAAATATATGCGGAGAGCTTCATATACGGAAGACTCAACAAGCCGGCAGTCATGGCGGCGTTTGAAAAAGCCGCGGCTTCAGCGGCGGGAAGAAGGCTCTGTGTTCAGCTTGCAGATATGCCGCAGGAAAAAAGAGAATCAAGGGATCTTGAGCAGCTCGGTCAGTTCCCTGAGGTTAAGATAATCAAATAATTAATAATTCGGAGGAAATAATTATGGCAAAAGGCGGTTTTCGCGGCGGTTATCCCGGCGGCGGTAATCAGATGAACATGATGCGTCAGGCACAGAAGATGCAGCAGGACATTCTCAAAATGCAGCAGGAGCTCGAGGCTTCTACGTTTGAGTTTACTGCGGGCGGAGGCGCTGTAAAGGCGGTCGTAAACGGCTCCAAGCAGCTTGAGTCTCTCGTTATAGACCCTGAGACAGTTGATCCCGAGGATGTCGAGATGCTGCAGGACATGATCATTGCCGCGGTAAACGGCGCGATCAAGCTCGTTGACGAGAAAAGCTCTTCCGCATATTCCAAGTTCTCCGGCGGTCTCGGCGGATTCCCCGGAATGTTTTAATTCATGAACACCGAGTGGACCGACAGCGTTGATCGGAGTGCGCCGTTTCCGGAATACCCGAGGCCTCAGCTTGTTCGCAGAGAATGGGTCAATCTGAACGGACAATGGGATTTCACCGTTACGGACTCGGGCAGACACCCGAAAACGTATGACGGCGTGATAACTGTTCCGTTTTCACCCGAAACGAGCCTTTCGGGAACTCACCATGTGACGAAGACCGGCGAGTCTCTATGGTACAGACGAAAGATAACTCTGCCCGAAACCTTTTCGGGAAAGCGGGTCATTCTTCACTTCGATGCCGCGGATCAGGAGGCGACAGTTTGGGTCAACGCCTCTCAGGTGGCACACCATGTCGGAGGATATCTGCCGTTTGAGGCTGACGTGACCGATGCCGTTGAAAACGGGGAGATGACGGTCACCGTCCGCGTGACGGATGAGACGGACAGGGGCCAGCGCACAAGAGGCAAGCAGAGCTCGCATCCGGGCGGCATATGGTACACAAAGCAGAGCGGCATATGGCAGAGCGTTTGGATGGAAGCAGTGCCTGAGAGCTATATTTCGGCACTCAGAATAACGCCGGATTATGACAGCGCATGCGTTGAGATATCGGCGGATGTTATCGGCGGGGAGACTGCACGCGCCGTGTTTAACGGCAATGAGTACACCCTGCCCGCAAGCATTCCCGTTCCCGGATTTGAGGCATGGTCTCCCGAGCACCCGAAGCTCTATAATTTTGAGGTCAAGTGCGGAGAGGACAGCGTGCAGAGCTATTTCGCTATGCGAAAGTTCTCCGCGGAGAGAGACGAAAACGGCACACCGAGGCTTTTCCTGAACGGCAAGCCGTACTTCCACAACGGCCTTCTCGACCAGGGATACTGGCCGGACGGGCTCTACACTGCCCCGACCGATGAGGCTATGATAAACGATATCCGCACGGCGAAGGCGATGGGCTTTAATATGATCAGAAAGCATATAAAGGTCGAGCCGCTGAGATGGTATTACCATTGCGACAGGCTCGGAATGCTAGTGTGGCAGGATATGCCGAGCGGGGGAGGCAAATACCTTGCACCCGTGATTACCGCGCCGCTGTTTACGAATATTCATATCCCGGACAACGCGTATTTCCTCTTCGCCAGAGGTGACGCGTCGGAGCGCGGGGCGTTTACGAAGGAGCTCGGCGAGATGATAGGGCATCTCTATAATTGCCCGTGCATTGCGATGTGGGTGCCATTCAATGAGGGATGGGGTCAGTTCGATTCGGCAAAGGCATGCGACCTTATACGCTCAATGGACAAGACACGCACTATAGACCACGCGTCGGGCTGGCACGATCAGGGCATAAGCGACGTGAAGAGCTGGCATGTGTACTTCCGCAAGTACAGATTCCGCAGGGATAAAAAGGACAGAGCGGTCGTACTCAGCGAGTTCGGCGGCTACAGCCACTTCGTCTTCGGACACACATATGCGAACAAGCTGTTCGGCTATAAGAAGTTTGAGACTCCCGCGCAGCTTGAGATAGGCCTTGAGGAGCTTTACGCGAATATATGCGACGCTAAAATGAAAGGCCTTTCCGCGGCAGTTTATACACAGCTGACAGATGTTGAAAACGAGCTGAACGGCCTCATTACCTATGACAGACGCGCTGTGAAGCTTGCGCCCGAGATAATGAGGAGCATTGTCGGCAGGATGAACGACTGACAGAGCAGATATAAGATGAAAACAGCGGGGGATAGAGCAGCATTGATCCCTCGCTTAAGCTTAAGTCCCGATAGGAGAAATGCCATGCTGAGAAAGGCATACATCGAAATAACAAATGTGTGCAATCTGAAATGCTCGTTTTGCCCCGGCACAGTCAGAGCAAAGAAGTTTATGAGTGCCGAGGAGTTCGAACGTATTGCCGGAAAGCTCGTAGGACACACGGCATACATTTATCTGCACCTGATGGGCGAGCCGCTTCTGCACCCGGAACTGCCGCATATCCTCAAAACAGCGGGCAGGCTCGGCTTCAAGGTCATGATTACGACGAACGGAACGCTGCTCGGCAAGGTGGGGGATGCGGTGCTTGCTTCTCCGGCCGTGCATAAGATAAACATCTCGCTCCAGTCCTTTGAAGCGAATGACGGATTTGACCCCTGTAATTATGTTAACCAATGTGCAACCTTTGCAAAGCGGGCAGGGGAGAGCGGGAAGCTCTGCGAGATGAGGCTTTGGAACAGAAACGGAGCGGATTCGCTCAACGGTAATATTGAGGAGATCATTGAAAAGCATTTTCCGAAGCCGTGGAGAATGAGCAGGCAGAGCAGAGTGCTTGCGGACAGAGTATATCTTGAGGACGGAGACAAGTTTGATTGGCCGGACCTAAGCACGGATGACAGAGGCGATAAGTGCTTCTGCTACGGGCTGAGAGACCAAATAGGCGTGCTGTGTGACGGAACTGTTGTGCCGTGCTGCCTTGATCACAATGGCGATATCCCGCTCGGAAATCTGTTTGAAACTGAGCTTGACGAAATTCTCTCGTCCGAGAGAGCAAAAAACATATATAACGGGTTTTCGCAGAGGAAGGCGGTCGAACCGCTGTGCAGGACCTGCGGTTATTCGAGGCGCTTCTGATACGGAGCGCCTTTCTTATATACAGCTTCGAATATTATGTAAAATAAATTATGTTATACAATATATGTTAATAATGTTATGCTAACTAAATTATGTTAATTATTGCTTAACTCTGTCCGACAGAAGGAACAGCGCGATGAAATTCGGGACAGACATCAGAGCGTTGAAAAGGTCCGCTGCTATCCAAACGGTATCTACGGGCAGAACAGCGCCGAGAAATGCCGCCGCTGCAGACGCGCATGCGCATAAAAGCCTTGCATCAACGCCGAACAAGTACCTCACGCTGAGCTGCATATAGGCCGACCAGCCGAGGATCGACGTAAACGCGAACAGCGCAAGAGCGGCGCAGAAGAATAGTGCTGCGGCTTTGCCCCGAAATACAGCGCTTACGGCATTTGCCATCAGCTCTGCGCCGGGAGCCGAGCCGTACGGTATGTGTACCCCGCTGCAGATGATGACGAGAGCTGCGGCAGAGCAGATGAGGACAGTATCGACAAACACCTCGAATATTCCCCAAAGTGCCTCGCGTGACGGTGTCGTATCGGCTACCGAGCCGTGAGCAAGAGCGGCAGATCCAAGCCCCGCTTCATTGGAAAATGCTCCTCTGCGAAGACCCCATTGAATACATGCGCCGACTGCTCCGCCTATCTCCGCACGCGGCGAAAACGCCTCTTTGACTATCGACGAAAGTGCGGGAAGTATGGCATCGACTTTTGCTGCCAGCACCGCGATACAGAGAATAATAAATCCGACGCTCATAAACGGAACGAGCCTTTCCGCGGCTTTTCCGACCGAGTCTATTCCTCTTGCGAGAATGACGGCCACTGCGGCGGCGATAACAGCGCCGAGTATCGCTTTTGCGGGAAGCGAAATGCCGGCATACGGCTGATAATTAAGCTCAAGCGCGCTCATTAATGCAGACACGCACCCGTTTGCCTGCACAGTGCATCCCATACCGAGCGCCGAGCAAACGGCGCACATCGCGTAAAACGCCGCACAGCGTTTACCGAGGCTTTTCTCAATATAACGCATTGGACTGCCGGAACTGTCTGAACCGCGGAAGAGGACCGACAGATAAATCTCTGCGTATTTTATGACCATCGCGAGCGCGGCAGCGACCCACATCCAGAATACCGCGCCGATTCCGCCCATAGCGATAGCCTGCGCCGTGCCTATGACGTTGCCCGTGCCGACGGTCGAGGCAAGAGCTGTTGAGGCGGCCTGACCTGAGGAATAGCTCTCTGAGCTGACGTTCCTCTCGGAAAACGGGAGCAGCAGCGCATCGGGGAGCCTGCGGAGCTGAATAGCGCGCGATCTGACCGTGAGCAATATCCCGCAGGACAGCGTGCACGGCAGAAAGAACCATGACCAAAGCGCGGAATTTAAAAATGATAATACCTTAAGCATTGTTCATCTTTTTTCACTTTACTTTTACAACAAGTTATGTTAACATACACGGTGTTTCGGCTGACAGAATATAATACGGAACTTTTCCCGAATATATTCGTCATATGAATATCAACTCGAAAGGATGGTAATAAATGAAAATAAAAAGAATTGCATGTCTGCTTTTGGCGGTGCTTTTGTTTGCGTCTATAGGAACAGCGGCATTTGCCGATGCGGGAGATGCCCGCGCAGTCATCGGAGCAGATCTTGATTCCGAGCAGGTAGCAAGCGTTTATCAGATGTTCGGCGTTGCAAAGGGCAGCGTAAAAGAGCTTACGATGACAAATGCCGAGGAGAGAGCTTATCTCGAGGGCTATGTTGACAGCTCCATCATCGGCACGCGCTCCATTTCCTGCGTATACGTCGAGATGCTCGAAAACGGCGCAGGCATGGATGTCACAACGAGCAACATCACATGGTGCACAAGCGAAATGTACATCAGCGCGCTTGCAACTGCCGGCATTACGGATGCGAAGATAGTCGTCGCGGCTCCGTTTGAAGTCAGCGGTACGGCTGCTCTGACCGGCATTTACAAGGCCTATGAGGATATAACCGGCAACAAGCTTGACGATGTGGCAAAGCTCGTCAGCACGCAGGAGCTCACCATCACGGGAGAGCTTGCCGAGGAGATCGGCAACATGGACTCCATGTCCATTGTTAACGAGCTGAAGCTCATGCTCGATGAGACTCAGAATATGACGGACGAGGAGATCAGATCAGAGATAATTGCCATCGCCGCGCAGTACAACGTCACCTTGACGGACACGCAGATACAGCAGCTTATTGACCTCTGCCGCTCGCTTGAGGGCCTCGACGCAGATTCTCTCAAGGCAAGGGTAGAAGAGGTGCAGAGCACGCTAAAAAAGGTCTCTGACGCAAAGACAAAGGTGGTCGGCTTCCTGCAGACGGCAAAAAAGGTAGTCACGTCCGTGCAGAGCTTCTTTGAGAAGATCAAGGACATTCTCCATCTCTGATAATATCAAATACCCGCAGGGCAGATACAGCCCTGCGGGTATTTGATATTAAAAATAACGGGTTGAGCTTTGCGCTCAACCCGTTGCAGTTTTGATCAGATCCTCTTCCACTTTGCGCCGTTGGGAATATCGGTAACCTCAATGCCGGCATCCTTCAGCTCGCTGCGGAGACGGTCAGCCTCGGCGTAGTTCTTGGCCTTCTTGGCATCCTGACGTGCCTGAATCTTGGCCTCTACCTCCGCATCGGCTTCGCCGGACTCGGAGATGATGGTGAACACACCGGCGGCAGCAGCCTGCTTCTTGAGCTCTGCGCGCTTGACGGCGGCCTTCTCGATGAGCTTGAGGCCGAGAACGGTGTCAAAGTCTGCGAGAGCGGCGAGCTTTGTCTTGCCGTTCGTGTTGGCTTTGAGTACGTCATAGAGTGCGGTTACAGCAAGAGAGGTGTTGACATCGTTGTCAAGAGCAGCCGTGAACTTCTCTCTGAGGGAGGCGATGACGGATTCATCTGTCTCACCGTCATCCGGGTCAAGAGCGGCGATCTTCGCGATGAGCTTGTTGTAGGTGACCTGAGCATTGTCAAGGTTCTCCCATGTGAAAACGAGGCTCTTTCTGTAGTGGCTCTGCAGGCAGAAGAGACGGTAGGCAAGGGGATCATAGCCCTTTTCTTCGAGGAGAGAGACCGTGAGAAACTCGCCCTTGGACTTGCTCATCTTACCGTCATTAGTGTTGAGGTGGAGGACGTGCATCCAATAATTGCACCATTTGTGGCCGAGATAGCTCTCAGACTGGGCTATTTCATTCGTGTGGTGGGGGAAAGCGTTGTCAATGCCGCCGCAGTGAATGTCAAGATCCTCGCCGAGATGCTTCATGGATATGCCGGAGCACTCAATGTGCCAGCCGGGATA
>DCGN01000092.1 GCA_002315275.1 Clostridiales bacterium UBA1777 | reverse complement strand
GGCCTTGAGCTCGGTGCGGATGACTATATCACCAAGCCGTTTGAGGTAAAGGAGCTTGTTGCGAGAGTTCATGCCGTAATGCGCAGATACGAGGGCGCTGACAGCGCTGTCGAGAAAAAGTTCGTTTTTGACAAGCTTGTCATTAACCTTGATTCGTATGAGCTTATTGTTGACGGCAAAAAGATAGATACACCGCCGAAGGAGATGGAGCTTCTTGCTCATCTTGCGGCTTCTCCTAACAGAGTCTTCACGAGAAACCAGCTTCTTGACGAGGTGTGGGGCTTTGATTATTTCGGTGATTCACGAACGGTCGATGTACATGTAAAGCGCCTGAGAGAAAAGCTTGAGGGCGTGTCGGACAAATGGAGCCTTAAGACCGTTTGGGGCGTAGGCTACAAGTTCGAAGTCACAGAATAACCGTGAAAAGCATTTATATCAGAAACTTTGCGGCAACGGCCGCGCTCGTCTCCGTGTGCTTTCTCATAGTCATGCTTATCTTTGTAGGCATGGGCAGAGATTTTATCTTCAATGAGTATGTTTCCGGCATGGAGCAGAGCGCAAACGAGGCCGCAAGGACAGCTTCCGTTATGGCTGAAACGGATTCGCTCTCAAGCTGGGTGCTCAGCCGCACGCTGACGAGCATCGGCAGAATAACGGGTGACCACGTATTCGTAACGGATACCGACGGCTTCATCCTTTCGTGCTCCGATGAACAGCCCACCTGCGAGCATATGGGAATGCGGATTTCCGCCGATGTGATGGAGAGCATCAGCCCGGATGAGCAGAGCAGACTATCGGGTACGCTTGACGGCATATATGACGAGGAGCGAATAATTATCACCGTTCCCGTTAAAATCGGAGAGGACGATTCTCGGCTCGTCGGCTACGTGTTTGAGTCAAATAAAGCGAGCAATATGATGAACGCATGGCGCAAGTTCCACAACTTTTCGGGAATGATAGCCGTCGGTGTGTTCTTCCTCGTGCTGTTTTTGGCGCTGATAAACGCTAAGCGCATGGCACGCCCGCTTGATGAGATGGCAGCCGCCTCAAGAAAATTCGCAAGAGGAGATTTCTCAGTTCGCGTCAGGCAGGTGGAA
This sequence comes from Clostridiales bacterium UBA1777, assembly GCA_002315275.1. GTDB lineage: Bacteria > Bacillota > Clostridia > Oscillospirales > Oscillospiraceae > Limivicinus. The sequence goes on along the minus strand of DCGN01000092.1, from coordinate 2,178 downwards.
ACACCGTCGTACGAAATGGGAGCGCTGATCGAGTCGTTTAATTCGATGGCAGATTCGCTTGAAAAGGCCGAGGAGAGAAGAACGGAGTTCATATCAAATGTGTCTCATGAGCTGAGAACACCGATGACGACTATAGCGGGCTTTGCTGACGGTATTTTGGACGGAACCATACCTAAGGAAGAGGAGGAGAAATATCTCCGCTCGATCCGCGATGAGACCAGAAGACTGTCAAGACTCGTGCGCAATATGCTCGACGTATCGCGCATGAGAGCAAATGCCGCGGATAAGTCAAAATGGACAACATTTGACCTTACGGAGCTTCTTCTTCAGACGATGCTTTCATTTGAGAGCAGAGCAACCGAAAAGGGGATCGACGTTTTCCCGCAGATGCCAGATACGCCGATAATGGTCAAGGCTGACAGAGATGCCATCACTCAGGTCATATATAATTTAACGGATAACGCGGTTAAATTTGCGGCAAAGAACTCGACGATCACCGTAAGACTTTACAAGGAAAACGGCAAGGCCTATGTGGCGATAAAGGATGTCGGCGAGACTATCCCTCCCGAAGACCTCCCGCTTATATTTGACAGATTCCATAAATCCGACAGATCGAGAAGCCTCGATAAAACGGGTGTCGGCCTCGGGCTTTACCTTGTCAAGAGCATAATCAACAGCCACGATGAGGATATTGCCGTGAGAAGCGAAAACGGAGAAACAGAGTTCGTATTTACCCTTGCACTTGTGTAAAGCATTTATTATAAAACAGGGGAAAAAGAGTATGGGAAAAGAATGGTATTCTGCGGAGGATTGGTACGCCCCGATTGAAAGCGTGCCTGAGAAGCGCAGAAAAAGAAAAGAAAAGAGAGAAAGAAAAGAGCGCATCAGTCTTGAAAAGCTGGTAACTATAACCGTTATCACGCTTGTTGTTGCGGCTATAGCGGTCACCTCGGTCATATTCGGTGTCGGAAATAAAGACGACGTGTATTTTCCGGATTACAACTACGATGACCCTGCCGAAGATGCCGAGGATGAGATGCCGGACAGCTTTCAGGAGTTCTTCGATAACTATTACACAAGCTCATCGACCGATGCCGCAGTAGTAGATATCCCCGCGTTCAACGGAAAGATAATCTACCGCATGGATTTTACCGCGCACGGGGATGAGGAGCTTTCGCTTCAGGGGCTTTATTCCGAATGTGTTGAAACGATAGTTGCCATCACGGTTTACCAGAAGGGAGATGTCAGCTACGGGTTCGGTTCCGGCGTCATTGTTTCAGCAGACGGTATAATCGTCACCAATACACACGTTATTGACGGAAGCTCGAAGGCTGTCGTAACTCTCTATGACGGGTCGGAATATGAGGCCACTCTCATCGGAGCGGATACCGCAAGCGATATCGCGGTCATCAAGATCCAGGCAACGGGGCTGAAAACAGCCGAAATAGGTGACAGCGGGCTTTTGAGTGTCGGAGATGACGTATGCGCCATTGGCAATCCTCTTTCGGAGAACCTTAAGTGGACACTCACCAACGGGATTATTTCCGCTATATCAAGGGGAGTCAATGTCGAAGGCCGTTCCATGACGCTTATTCAGACGAACACAGCGCTTAACTCCGGCAATTCCGGCGGCGCTCTGTTCAATATGTACGGACAGGTGGTCGGCATCACCAACATGAAGATGATGTCGAATACATCGAGCATTGAGGGCATTGGCTTTGCAATACCGACCTCGACCGTCAAAAAGGTAGTTAACTCTCTGATAGAGTACGGCGTCGTAAAGGGGCGTACCTCGATAGGTATAACGGTCGGAGGAGATATCCCCGAAAGCGTTGCCGAGCTTTACAGCATTCCGGACGGTCTGTACGTTTCGGCGGTTGTCGAAAATTCCGATGCCTACGCAAAGGGCATCCGTGTCGGCGATTTTATCGTAGCGATGAACGGACAGCCCGTGAGAACGACGGAAGAGGTTTCGGCAATAAAGGAACCCCTCTCCGTAGGAGACACGATCAATATGACGGTCTGGCGCGACGGCGAGACATTTGAGGTGGACGTGGCGCTTATGGACACGCTTGATATCTACGGTTGATACAGACAGAAAAAATACAGCCTACGCAGTTGCCGCTGCGTAGGCTGTTATCATATCTTTTCGATGTTAGCTTACTGCTCAGTAAGCTC
>DCGN01000071.1:2455-11971 GCA_002315275.1 Clostridiales bacterium UBA1777 | reverse complement strand
CATTGCGGAAAGATGGATATCTATCGGCCTTGCGCCGAGGTCGCATCCGCCCGGTATGCTCACGCTCGCTTCTCCGCATCTTGCGATAAGGGCTCCGAGAAATATAATAGACGAGCGCATCTCCTTCATTAGAGATGCCGGTATCGAACAACGTGACAAATCAGTTGAATCTATATATACCGAAGCGTCTTTTTTCTCCGCTGAACAGCCGAGACTTCTTATGATACTCAGCGCCGTATCGATATCTTTCAGCGCGGGTACGTTATTCAGTTCCGTGATACAGGGGGATAAAACCGATGCGGCAAGGATGGGCAATGCCGCATTCTTTGAGCCTTGAACTCTGTAAAAGCCTTCAAGCCGTTTTCCGCCGCATATATGCCACGTTTCCATACGGAATACCTCCGGACATTATTATGCCCCATATTACGGCGGAGCGTTGATATATGTTCCTTTTAATTTAAAAGTGCCGTGATATTTTCAAATATCTTGTCGCAGGCATCGGGAACGCCGAGCCTGAGCATAGCCTCGGACATCTCCTCAAGTTTTCCCTCATCGGAAAGCAAGCTGTCAACCGTTTCGGCAAGAGATTTGCAGTCAAATTCTCCCTCAAGCACAACGATTGCTCCGCCTGCCTTTTCAAGCACGCGTGCGTTTTTTTCCTGGTGGTTATTTGTTACGTTCGGAGAAGGAACGATTATTGCGGGCTTGCCGATATATGTCAGTTCGCTCAGCGTGGATGCTCCCGCTCTGCACATGACTATATCCGCCGCCGTCATGACTTTATGCATGTCGAATATATACGGGCGGACATCTATATTTGGGCTGTTGAGATAGTCGCCTTTTTTATTAATTACAGCACACAGCTTCTCGTAATAAATCTTGCCTGAGGAATGGACAAGCGAGTATTTTGCGTTTTCGGCAGCGTACGGGACAAAGTCCTCCATAATGTGATTCATATGCCCCGAACCGAGAGAGCCCCAAACTGAAACGACAAGACGCGTATTCTCCGGAATTCCGAGGTCCTTCTTCGCCTGCGCCTTTGTGTATCCGGCGAATTCTCCCCTGACGGGTGTGCCTGTGAAAACACACTTTTCCGGATGCTTATAATGATTTCTGCTCTCCTCAAAGCCGAGCATTACCTTATCGATCCTATTGGCAACGAGTCTCGTCGTCAAGCCGGGATACGCGTTGCTCTCATGAATGGCAGTAGGAATGTTCATATCGCACGCTGCCCATATAACCGGGAAGCAGACATAGCCGCCGGTACCCACGACAACGTCAGGCTTAAACTCGCGGATGATCTTCTTTGCCGATGCAATAGCTCCCGGGATCTTGGCAAGTGATACGGCATTGTGCTTTATACCGCTCATATTCATCTGTCTTGAGAGATTGTCAACGTCGATCGCTTTAAAATCATACCCGGATCTCGGAACAAGATCGTTTTCCATCTTACCTTTAGCGCCGATAAACAAAAACTCGCTGTCAGGCATTTTTTCTTTTATCTTTCCCGCAACGGCAAGAGCGGGATTTACATGGCCGGCAGTACCGCCGCAGGTAAACAAAAACCTCATATTCTCTTTCTCCTATTCGGTTTGTATTTCCAATATATCTCTCGATGCGCTCAAAACGATCCCCATCTCCGCGAGCTGGATCATCAGAGCAGTCCCTCCGTAGCTGAAAAACGGAAGGCTTATGCCCGTGCACGGGATAAGATTTGTTACAACTGCAACGTTCAGAAACACCTGAATGCTGAGGAGCGAAGTAATGCCGCAGCATACGAGAAAGCTGTATCTGTCGCCGCAGTGAAGCGCTATCCAAAAACCGCGCAAAATAAGCATCGCAAAAAGCAGCAGCACAAGCACCGCGCCTATGTATCCGGTTTCCTCGCAGAAAACAGAGAAAATAAAGTCGTTGTGCTCCTCGGGCAGAAAAAGAAACTTCTGCCTGCTTCCGCCGAGACCGAGCCCCATTATCCCGCCTGAGCCTATTGAATATAATGACTGAACAATCTGATATCCCTCATCGGAGGGGCTCGAAAACGGATCAAGCCAAGTAACTATCCTCGTGGATGCATACGGGAAAAAGAGCATGAGCACTGCAAAGCCTGCTGCGGCAGCTCCACCTGCAAGCAGAAACCATATAAGACTCGTTCCGCCGATAAACATCATTATACCGCCTAGCGCGATAATGATCACTGTTGCGGAAAAATGAGGCTCGAGCAAGAGAAGGCCCGATATTAAAAGCAGGATGCAAACGAAAGGCACAAGGCCGAAGCGCGCCGTTTTCATTCTGCCTTTGAATTTGCATATCAAATATGAGAACGAAAGCGCGACAGACAGCTTTGCAAGCTCGGACGGCTGAACCGTAAGTCCTCCGACACCAAGCCAGCGCTTTGCTCCGTTTGCCTTTACCCCGATAATCGGAACAAGCGCAAGAAGGATAAGCGAAAGGACAAGAAAATGAACGGAGTATTTTCTGTAAGTCCGCATCGGTATCATTGAAGCTGCAAGCATGCAGATAACGCCCAGAACAGCAAACACGGCTTGTCTGATAAAATAATAGTATCCGTTTCCTCCGGTCAGACCGCTCGGGTCATAAAATGCTCTTGCGTAGCTTGACGATAATACCGATATAAGGCCAACACACAGCAGGACAATCACCGCTGCGAAAAATGAGCGGTCAAATCTGCCCCTGTTATTTTTGCCGAAATAAGAAAAGTCGGTAAGGCGGGCGCTATCATACTGCATTGCCCCACCTCCCGACTTAACATCTGCAAGCGCAGATAACAAGCATCTTCAATGCGCATCAAGCACTCATTACGGAGTGTACAAGCTGCTCATCCAAGCCAGTGTCAGATGGCGAATCTCTGAAACACCCCAATAAATGATATGACAGCACACACAAAGGATATGCCTGTAAAAAGAACAAACAGCTCTTTTTCTGACCACTTCTTGCCTGTCCATCCGCCCATCTCAAGATGATGATGGAAGGGTGCCATCTTAAAGATTCGTTTGCCGTGGGTCGCCTTAAAGTAGCAGACCTGAATTATATCAGAGAGAGTTTCAACTATGAATACAAAGCCGAGAATAATCAGCACGAGCGGCATATCATATGCAAACGCCATAGCCGCTATTGATCCGCCGAGGAACAGCGACCCCGTGTCACCCATAAAAACCTTTGCGGGATTGAAATTATAAACGAGGAATCCCATAAGACCGCCGAAAAGAGCTGAGGCGAAAATACCGAGCTCAAGGTACTTCTGTCCCCACGCGAAGCTGATGCCCACAAAGAAAAGGCATACAGGAAGGCTGCTTCCGGTTGCAAGACCGTCAACACCGTCGGTAATATTCACGGCATTGACCGTGCCTACAATTACAAATGAAGCAAAAATGAAGTAAAGCCATTCGGGAACGGGAATGATCTTACCGCTGAACGGAATATAGAGGTTCGGCGCGACATAGCCCATTTTACGCATCAGAAGCACAAACACGAGCGCCGCAACGAGCTGAAGCAGGAACTTCTGTTTAGCGGACAGGCCGAGATTCTGCTTATGCTTTATCTTTTCCCAGTCATCAAGGAAACCGATCACACCGAAAACAAGGCCGAAAACAAGAACGAACAGATGTACGAAGTTTCCCTCAAGCATTGAAGGGAAGCCTATCGTTAGGCAAACAAACACGACCGCGAGGATGAACATCAGTCCGCCCATAGTAGGCGTGCCGCTCTTAGAAGCGTGCCACGTTACCTGACCTTTGATCTGCTGCCCTGCCTTCTGCTTGCGAAGCCATGTAATATAGTATTTCCCGAAAGCAGTTGAAAATAAAAACGCAAGGATAAACGCACAGCAAATCTTAACAGTCATAATATACTCCAATCGCACCGCGTTCAGCGGTTCTTTCTGTCTCTTAAATAATCGTCAACGATCTCTCTCTCGTCCATATGTATCTTCTCATGGCCGATAACCTGATAATCCTCGTGACCTTTCCCGGCAAGTAATATTACATCACCCGGCAAGGCATTGTCAATAGTCCAATGAATAGCCTCTATCCTATCGCAGATGACAACGGTTTCAGCCTTATCCGAAATACCCGGAAGGATCTCGGAAATAATAGCATCAGGATCTTCCGTGCGAGGATTATCGCTCGTGACAACGCAAATATCCGAATTTTCGGAGGCTATTCTGCCCATTATCGGGCGTTTGAGCCTGTCTCTGTCTCCGCCGCAGCCGAAAAGGGCGATAAGACGGCCTTTTGTTATCGGGCGAAGCGTCTGAAGAATGTTTTCAAGCGCGTCGGGAGTATGAGAATAATCTATGATAATCGAATAATCTCCGTCTGTCGGTACACGCTCAGCTCTTCCGCGTACTCCCGCGGCGCTTGAAAGAGCCTCGGTGCACTCTTTGAGGCTAATTCCGAGAGCAAGCCCCGCAGCGATAACTCCGAGCGCGTTATGGACGGAAAACATGCCCGGAATTGCAAGCGAAGCCTCTGCGCACTCCGCGCCGTACCGCGCAGTAAATTTAACTCCGTCCGCACTTAGTACTATATTATCGGCAAAAAGCGAGGCATCGCTCTTGTCTGCCGAAAAAGTCATCAGTCTGCAGGAAGCGTCACGCGTGATATATTCTGTCCATCCGTCGTCTGCATTCACACAGCCTACGGTGCAATTTCTGAACAGAATTGCCTTAGCGTCGGCGTAATTCTCCATCGTGCCATGGAAATCAAGATGATCCTGCGTAAGGTTTGAGAATATTCCGACCTCGTAGGTTATTCCGGCAACCCTGTCAAGCGAGAGCGAGTGTGACGATACTTCCATGACAACATGTGTGCAGCCCTCATCCGCCATTTCCTTGAAAAGCTTCTGAAGCTCATAGCTTTCGGGCGTTGTCCTTTCCGAATGAATGAACTTCTCCCCTATCATATTGCCGTTCGTACCGATGAGACCGACCTTAGCCCCTAAGGTCTCCTCAAGGAGATGCTTTATCAGATAGCTGGTGGTAGTTTTTCCGTTTGTGCCGGTAATACCAATGATCTTCATTCTCGATGCTGGAGCACCGAAAAACGCCTTGCTCGCAAGGGCCAGGCCTTTTCTGCAGCTTTCAATCTGAACGTACGGAACATCAACCGTCGGGACATCCTCGCAGAGCACAACGGAAGCGCCCTTTTCAACAGCCTTGGGGATATATTTGTGTCCGTCCGTCTCAAAGCCCCTGACGGCAACGAACATATCCCCCTTCTGAGTTATACGCGAGTCGTAACTTATTCCCGTTATATCCGCCTCGGGATCGGCCGTGCAGGCCAAAACGTTCAATTCCTTCAGTAATTCCTTTAATTTCATGCGCTGCTCCTAATATTTACCCAACAACGAATCATCGTTGTCAATTAAGATTACGTTGATGATCAATCCGTGATCGACCTCTGTCCCTGCTTTTATACTCTGCGAAAGAACGCTCCCGGCCGAAAGCTTCGACAGATCAGTTGATGTTTTTATAAACAGTCCGTAATCCGATAGAATGTCTCTTGCCTCGTAAAATGAGTATCCCGACAGATCAGGAACCTTTTCTTTATCGCGTGACGGCTCTGCGCCGAGATAAAGTATAATCCGGCTTCCCTTTGCAACGGATGAATCGGCAGCCGGTAGTTGGTCTGTTACAGTGTTGCCGCTGCCTACGGTTCTGTATTCAAGGCCGCAGTCACGAATCGAGTTCGCAGCATCGGTAAGCGAGCATCCGACAAGCTCGGGCACAACAGCCAAAAGCTTCTCCGTTTCTTCGCTCGGGTAGATTCCCATATACGGCAGTATATCCGCAAGCATATTGCCGACGACCGGCGCGGCCATCTGTCCTCCGCTTATGTAGATGCCGGAGTTTGAAGACGGCGTATCGAGGAAAACAAGTATCGCTATCTTCGGGTCATCGGCAGGAGCAAAGCCTATAAACGATACTATATACTCCTTAACGCCCGTCTGAGCCTCAAGCGATATCTTCTCGCTCGTCCCTGTTTTTCCGCCTATCTTATATCCTGCAACAGCCGCGTTCCTGCCGGTTCCGTCATTAACATCGCCCACCACCTGCTCGAGGATTGTTCTTACCGTCCTGCTCGTGCTCTCGCTGATGACCCTGCGCACGACCTGTGGCTCGTTTTTATAAACAACATTTCCTTTTGCGTCGGTGATAGTGCTCACAGCATAAGGCTTCATCAGCTTTCCGCCGTTAACGCATGCGGAAACAGCCGTTATCAGCTGAAGCGGAGTTATAGTAAACGTCTGACCGAAGGATGCCGCTGCAAGCTGGGAAAGATTCTTCTCCGAGCAGAAAACATTTCTGCTCCACCAGATGCTCCCGCTCTCGCCCAAGAGGTCAATTCCAGTTTTGGCTGTAAGCTGAGCATCGGCATCGACCGATCTTTCAAGAAAGCCGAAAGCCTCACAGTAATCGTAAAATCTCTCCGCACCGACTCTGAGGCCGATATTTACAAATGCCGCATTGCATGAATGCTGAACTGCCTTTGTGAGATCCTGCGAGCCGTGTCCCTCTGTCTTCCAGCATCTGATTGGCCGGGTTCTTCCCTTTACTGAAACGGATCCGCCGCAGTAAAAGGTGCTGTTGAGATCGACGGCACCGTCCTCAAGTGCCATCGCAAGAGTTATGATCTTAAAAGTCGAGCCGGGCTCATATGTATCCGAAAGCGCCTTATTCCGCCACTGCTTCTCCTGCGCCTCGCGAAGCATCTCAGCCGCCTCTTCTTTTGTGCTCGCGACGTTTATCTCCTGCTGTGTCTCGGGATCGATCGAGAGATAGTTATTCAGATCATATCCCCCGAGTGACGCCATTGCAAGTATCTCGCCCGTATTGACATCCATCGCGATCGCACCTGCTCCGTTTTGAATGTCATAATCTTCAACCGCCTGCGCCAGATGCTTCTCTACATAGTACTGTACAGTCTCGTCGATCGTTGTCGTCAGATCGCATTCGCCGGTTCCTACCGAAACAGACTCATACTGACCGAATAATATATCCGAGCCGTATGCATTGGTGAGCCGCTTTGAGCTTGATACGCTGCCGGAAAGCGCTTCATCGTACAGCGCCTCTATTCCCTCGAGCCCGTAATTGTCATCACCGACAAAGCCTATCAAATGGCAGGCAAGCTCTGAGTTCGGGTAATAGCGTTTTGTATCGGTTTCGAGGTGGATACTGACAAGTCCGTTATTGCTTATAAACGCTCTGACGGCATCTGCTTTATCGCGCTCGACCTTCTTTGAAACGGTAACGTACCATGATGTACTTTTTTCCATCTTTTTAAGTATATCATCATAGTCAAGCCCCAATATTCTGGCAAGTCCGTCAGCTATAAAGGTGAGGCTTTCTCCTGCCTGATTTGCCTCTGACGTGCAGAAATAGATATTCTCAACCGAGGCACTTACTGCGAGGATATTGTTATTTCTGTCATATATCGTTCCGCGTGTAAGCGATGCGGGCACTTCTCTCAGCTGCTGGGAAAGCGCTCTTTCCTCATAAAAGCTTCCGTCTCTGATCTGGATAATCCACAATCTGACGGCAAGCGCCAAAAAAGCAGCAACGCCGCACACTATCATGGCAAACAGTGTGCGGCGTTTCATTTGATAACTCGGCCTGACATTTTCAGAATCGGCAAGCTTGTACATTATATCCTCCCGAAAGTATACTTTATATATGTATACTCGCCGCACGAGGACAATAGTACGATAGCCTGTAATTAATCCGAAAGGTGAATATAACGTACTGTGTCGATGCTTATCGGCGTCATGTCAAGCACAGTTTTTGCGTATTGCTCAAGCTCACCAAGTGAAAGAATGTTTTCCTCACTTATCTCAAGCATCGTTACTTCATTTTCAAGCGAAGCGATCTCGTCCGTAAGCTTATCAATTTCCTTCTCTGTACCTGTTACTTTTGCAAAGCAGACAAGCGCAAACAAAGCAGCAAGCGCAAAGCATGCAATAACTACGCGAAAGAACAATACAGTTCTTCTCATATACACTCAGACTCTCTCCGCCACTCTCAGCTTGGCGCTGCGAGATCTCGGGTTTTCGGCTATCTCCTCATCCGTCGGGATGATGGGCTTCCTGTACACGCTGGCAAGGGTCTGCTTAAAGCCGCAGGTGCATATGGGCGACTCTCTCGGACAAATGCAGCCGTTTTCACGGTGCGCAATGCCCGTTTTGATTATTCTGTCCTCAAGCGAGTGGAAGCTTATCACGCACAGTCTTCCGCCGGGATTCAGCTTGTCGGGAGCTGTATCCATCATGCGTTTTATCGCTCCGAGCTCATCGTTGACAGCAATTCTTATTGCCTGGAAGGTCCTCTTTGCGGGATGCTGCTTTTCACGCAGCGCCGCCCCCGGCATAGCGCTTTTTATTATCGATACAAGCTCCGCCGTGTTGTCAATGGGCTTTTCCTCTCTTGCGGAAAGGATCGCAGAAGATATTCTTCTCGCATAGCGCTCCTCGCCGTAATCCCAAAGGATGCGGTTCAGCTCATCCTGGCTCCATGTATTAACTATCTGATACGCGGTAAGCCCGTCCGTTCTGTCCATGCGCATATCGAGCGGTGCCTCGTAAAGGTACGAAAACCCGCGCTCTATCTCATCAAGCTGAGGGGATGAGCAACCGAGGTCAAAGAGCATTCCGTCCACTCCCGAAATTCCGAGGGAGTCTATTATTTCGGCGGCATCGGAGAAGTTTCCGTGCACAAGAGTCACCTTATCCTTGAACGCGGCAAGCCTCTTCCCGGCCCTCTCTATTGCCGTATCGTCTCTGTCTATACAGATGAGCCTTCCGTTTTTCAGCCTTGATGCTATCTGATAGGAATGGCCTCCGAGACCTAAAGTTCCGTCGAGATAGATGCCCTCGGGATTGATATTAAGATTTTCGACGCATTCATTCAGCAGAACGGAAACATGTTTTGCTTCTTCCATCAAAATTCAAGCTCCTCCATTACGGCCGCGATATTCTCGGGCGTAGTTTCGCTTAAATACACCTGCTCCCAAGCCTCGCTGTCCCAAAGCTCGGCGTGATTATTGCAGCCCAGAACAGTTACGTTCTTTATAAGGCTTGCGTAGTCTCTGAGATTCTGAGGAATAAGCGCTCTGCCCTGCGCATCAAGCTCGCATTTTGCTGCATGAGCAAAAATAGGGCGCATCTTGCGCTGCTTCACAACGCTCATCTCATCAACTCTGTCGGAGAGCTTCTGCCATGTCTGTGCGCTGTATACACAAAGGCACTTATCCATCGAAAGTGTTACATAAAATATATCACCGAGCTCATCTCTGAGCTTGGCAGGAATGAAAAGCCTTCCCTTATTGTCAAGAGAATGCTTGTATTCGCCAGTCATCATACTATCCTCCGAGAAACAGTTTCACCACTTTAATCCACTTTGCCCCACTTGCATATCAATTATAGGGTTGAAGCGCGGAAAAAGCAAGTGAAACTTTTTGTCTTTTTTATTTTCCCGTTTCTTTACACATAAGGAAAGCACGGTTC
>DCGN01000071.1:0-2366 GCA_002315275.1 Clostridiales bacterium UBA1777 | reverse complement strand
GTTCAACCTCTTCGGCACTTATTTTTTTTATCTCGGAGATCTTTTCGCAGATAAATCTCAGATTGGATGAGTCGTTGCGTTTGCCTCTCATCGGCACCGGGCTTAGATACGGACTGTCCGTTTCAATGAGCATTCTGTCGAGCGGGCAGATCTCAAGCACCTCCAATGCCTTTCGCGCGTTCTTGTAGGTTATCGGTCCGTCAAAACCGAGATACCATCCGCGCTTTAAAAGCTCCTGCGCCATCTCCGCACTGCCCGAGAAGCAATGGAATACTCCTTTAAGCTCAGGATAGTTGCATACCGCATCAAAAGAATCCTTGTGTGCTTCTCTGTCATGAATTATTACGGGCTTGCCGATGTCGGACGCAAGTCTAAGCTGGCTGACGAATATCTCCTGCTGTTCGCTTTTATGGGTATCGTCCCAGTAATAATCAAGCCCGATCTCGCCTATTGCCCTGCATTTTTTAGCTGAAGCAAGCTTTCCTATCTCATCAAGCCAATCGCCGTCTGCTTTTTCGATCTCCTCAGGATGCAGACCGGAGGCAAAATAGACGAAATCATTTTTGACCGCTATCTGCGCCGCGGCGTTACTGCTTGCAACGTCACAGCCCGGATTCAATATTAATCCTATGCCGGACGCTCTCAGATTCGTCAGAAGCGCTTTCCTATCTTCATCGAAGGCTTTATCATCATAATGTGCGTGAGTGTCAAAAAACATATACTATCCTCTTTTCAGCTACGCGTTTGAACCCTGCTCTTTTGCAGACCTCGGAGCGCGCTGAGATATGATGACTGCGGCAAAAATAAGCATGAAACCCATCGCCGTCTGAATCGTCAATCTCTCATCGTAGAATAAAATCGAAACCAATGCGCCGAAAACAGATTCAAGCGACATCAGCACAGACGCGATCGGAGCGGGAGTATAGCGCAGTCCCCAAGCCTCAAGATAGAAACAAAGTCCGGTACACAATAATCCCATGTATGCTATGCTCAGCCATGCGCTTGTCGGCACATTTTGAGGCACAGGCTCGAAAATGAGTGCCGCTATCCAACAAACGACTGCACCGGTTCCGAATTGAATTAGGGATATACACAAAGGATCATTTCCGATACCGTAGTGCTCCATGAGGACTATCTGCATCGCATAGAAGAAACCACAGATAACAGTAAGCACATCACCGATATTAATATGATCAAAGCCTTCAACGAGCGAAACGAATCCGATCCCGCAAATGCTGAGAAACGCACCTATGACGTGCATCCTGTTAGGTCTTCTCTTATAGCACGCCCATATAAGGAACGGCACCATAATGCAGTAGGACGCCGAGAGGAACGCATTTTTTCCGGGAGTCGTAAAAACGAGGCCATAGGTTTGAACAACATATGCTGCCGTAAGGCATAAGCCGAGAAGGAAACCTCCCAACACGCAGCGCTTGTTTATATATTTAAGTCTTTTTATTGAAAACGCAAGCATGAGAAGCGATGACAGCGTAAATCTGATAGCCATAACCCACAGTGTTTGCACGCTGTCAAGCGTTTCCTTAAGCATAACAAAGCTCGTTCCCCAAATTAACGCCGCGGTTAAAAGTGCGGCTTCACCGAGAATCGCTTTTTTCTTCACACGGTCACTCCTTTGTCAAATACAGCTTTGCCGCCTTCATCATCAGTTTCTTTATTCCCACGGACGCAAAGTTGATCTCAACTAAATAGTCTCCGCCCATCGGCGTCATTTTCCCTATAACACCGCTTCCGAACGCCTTGTGCCTCACTTTGTCGCCAACAGAATAATCTACCGGCTCGGGCTGCTTCGGCGCGTACGCCGCGGGTCTTATTACCGGGGATGCGGAGTAAGTCCTGTTTGCGGATGACTGCGTCCCGGAATACCCGTTTCTCGGCTGAGGATAGCTTTTTCTCGCAAACTCATCAGTACTGCGCACTGCACTTACTGATGCCTGACGGTATCCATAGCTTTTTCCGAGAGCCTTCTGAATATGCTCCTCCGGTATCTCATCCACGAAGCGCGAGGTCTTATTGGCAGTAGTCCTTCCGAAGAGCATTCTCTGCCGCGCGCATACCATGTAAAGATGACGCATGGCTCTCGTTATCGCGACATAGCAAAGGCGCCGCTCTTCTTCCATCTCGTCCTCTTCACCGATAACTCTCAGGCTCGGGAATATGCCTTCCTCCATGCCGACTATGAAAACATTCGGGAACTCAAGCCCCTTCGCGCTGTGCATTGTCATCATAACAACGCAGTCTGCGTCCTTATCATAAGTGTCCATATCGGTATAGAGCGCTACGTCGGCAAGGAAGCCCGAAAGCGTCTGATCTCCGGACTCTTTCATATAGGTTATGATGCTCGTCTT
>DCGN01000146.1:15751-15922 GCA_002315275.1 Clostridiales bacterium UBA1777 | reverse complement strand
GATCATCGATATGCTCCGCCCCGGAGACTATCTCTCTCACACCTATCACAACTTCGGCCCTACCATTATCGATGAAACGGGCCACGTCTGCGAAAGCGCGTGGAAGGCGCGTGAGCGCGGCGTTATATTCGATGTTGCGAACGACAGACAGCACTTCGGATTTTCCACAGC
>DCGN01000146.1:0-15612 GCA_002315275.1 Clostridiales bacterium UBA1777 | reverse complement strand
GGACGTGCTCGAGCGCATGACCTCGGCGCCAGCAAAGCTCATGGGCATTGACGGCGAAACGGGAACGCTGAAAAACGGCTTCTGCGCCGATATTGCCGTTTTCAAGGAGCTTGACAAGGAGGTCGAGTTCGGTGACAGACCTTACGGACACCCCGATGCAGCTTTCATGACGGCGAAGAAGATATATAAGCCGATGATGACCGTGAAAAACGGAACCGTTGTTTTCCGTGACTGCGAGATATAAAAACACAATGAGCCCTATCTGAAGCAAACAGATAAGGCTCATTGTTTATTAATAGCAAAAAACGTGCCAATTTTTTGTGTGAATGGACGAAAAAGCGAAATAACGCAAAATTAATATGCGTCTCGGAATGTTTTGTGCTATAATAAAGCTGTTATTTTATGAAAAGCCGATGCAGATCAGTCGGTTTTAAGGTGTCTTTACGGGAATAGCCATGGAAGTAAGTCTCAGAAGAGAAAACAAATTAGTTGTCGGGCAGAAGATGTATCAGTCGATGAGCTTCCTGCAGATGAATGCGGAGGAGCTTGCCGACAGCATGCATACGCTGTGCATGGAGAATCCTCTTGTCGAAGAGCTTCCGCCGGAAAAGAGTGTTGACCGCCTCATCGACAGATGCGTAGGGCGCGTAAAGCGGAAAAACGGAGAAGACATGGAGCTGCCCATACCGGATAAGCGGAGCAATACTCTGCGCTCGGATCTTATGGATCAGGCCGCGGGCATGAAGCTTTCAAAACGCATTGACGAGTGCCTCAAATTCCTTATTATTAATCTCGACTCGAAGGGATACCTGCTTGACGATCTGCGCTATTGCGTGAAATGGAAGAGCGATCCGGAGGGCTTTGAAAAAGCAAGGGAGCTGCTGCGCTCGATGGAGCCTGCGGGAGTCGGAGCGGCTGATCTGGCTGACTGCCTTTGCATCCAGCTCGAGAGAAGGGGAGAGGCCGATTCTCTCGCGTATAAGATCTGCCGAGATTATCTCGATCACCTCAGCAGGAATCATATCAACCACATTGCAAAGGCAATGTCCGTAACCGAGGACGAGGTACGAAAAGCGAAGGAGACGATAGTTTCCCTCCATCCTATCCCGTCAAACGGCTATGATGACGGCTGCGACGCGGCGATCATTATTCCGGACGTTGAGATAGAAGAGGAAGAGGGGCGGCTCTTCGTCATGAGCATGGATCCTTATATGCCGTCATATAAGCTCGACCAGGCATACATTGAGCTGTCAAACAGCGACGAGATATCGGACGAGGACAGGGTGTACTTCCGCGAAAAGATCAGCGAGGCGCAATGGGCGATAAGCTGCGTGAAGCGCCGCAGGGAGACGCTTCTGAGATGCGCCGAGGCCATAGCGGAGGAGCAGAGAGAGTTCTTTGTCTCCGGCGGAGAGATGCTTCGCCCGTGCTCTATGGCGGCTGTAGCGGACAAGCTTGGAATTCACCCGTCAACGGTCTCGAGAGCGGTAAGGGATAAATACCTGATATGCAAATGGGGCGTTTTCCCGATCAGCAGATTCTTTGCCAGAGAGGTCAACGGCGATACGCAGACGGATATCTCGCTTGCGATGAAGAAGATAATAGCCGGCGAGGACAAGAGCAAGCCTCTGAGCGACCAGATGATTTCCGAGAGGCTGTATAAAATGGGCTTTGACATCTCCAGAAGGACGGTCGCAAAGTACCGGGACGTTCTGGACATTCCACCCGCCACGGGACGGAAAATCGCCGCAAAGAAACCTTAACGTAAACTTATTTTACACTTCAGTAACAAATAAACGCGCCGCTTGACGGAATGGACGGCCGGATCATCCGCAGGCTCACGCGTCATACGGAAAATTGCTTTTCTTGAATAAAAAAGCACAAAAATAAAGTTTTATAAAGTTGGCATGAAAAATGCTGAGTATATATAAGAATAATAATCGGAGGCAACCTATGAAAGTTCTTGTCAGCAATGTCGGAAGCACGTCCCTTAAGTTCAAGCTGTTTGAAATGCCCGAGGAGAAGGTTCTCTGCGAGGCCAAGGTAGAGAGAGTCGGCAATGTTTCCGATGCTATCTACTCCTATAAAAACTGCATCAACGGTTTCTCCATGATGATGGAAAACTGCAGCGTTCCCGATTATTCCGCAGGCATCAAAATGTTCCTCAAGTCTATGCTCAGAGAGCATAACGGCGTTTGCAGAAGCACCGATGAGATCGAGGCCGTCGGCTTCAAGACTGTCCTTGCAAAGGGGTACTACGGTGTCCATGAGCTGACCGACGAAGTGCTCCAGGCCATGAAGGACTTCCTCTTTGTTGCTCCCGCACATAACGCGCCGTACCTTGAGGCTATCGGGCAGTTCCGCGAGATCATGCCTCAGGCCCGCCTTGTCGGCGTTTTTGAGACAGCCTTCCACACCACCATCCCCCTCGAGAGAAGAATGTACTCCATTCCTTACGAGTGGTATGAAAAGTACGGCATCATGCGCATGGGTTACCACGGCGCATCCCATGGCTACATCGCAGAGCAGGCAAACGCCTCCAGAGTCATCTCCTGCCACCTCGGCGGAAGCTGCTCCGTCTGCGCCATTAAGGACGGCAAGAGCGTTGACAGCTCCTTCGGCTTCTCTCTTCAGACCGGCATCCCCCATGCAAACCGCATCGGCGATATCGACCCGTATATCATTCCCTTCCTTGAGAACGAGGGCATGACCGAGGAAGAGATCCTCAAGGGCATGGCAAAGAACGGAGGCCTTCTCGGCGTGTCCGGCATCAGCAACGACCTCAGAGAGGTTCAGCAGGCTGCCGCAGGCGGCGATGAGAGAGCAAAGCTCGCCATTGATATGTTCTGCGTTTCCATAGTTCGCCACATCGGCTCCTACTATGCGGAGCTCGGCGGACTTGACAAGCTCGTTTTCACCGGCGGCATCGGCGAAAAGTCCTCCACCGTACGCGAAAAGATATGCACCGGCCTTGAGCATATGGGCATCGTCCTTGACAAGGCTGTCAACAGAGCGCTTAAGGGCGAGGGTGTCGTTTCCGCCAAGGATTCTCCCGTAACCATCATGGTCATCCCCGCAAACGAGGAGCTCGGCGTCTGCAGAAGGACGTTCGAGTACGTCGAAAAGAATTAAACATGACCGATTTTGATAGGGGCCGTGCAAAAAAGGTCATACCATCTGACAAACGAAGACATATACATACGCAAGCGTTTCTGAGATAATAAATCAGTAATGGTGTTATAACGTGTATTTTTGTAAAATAAGTTCATTGGTCGGCTCGGCTCGTCAGCAAGCGCTTGAATAAAATAACTCTTGCAGTTTTTCCCCCTATCATATATAATCGATGCGTCAGCAGCAAATAATTGCAATGGTGACGCGTCTCGCCTGAGAAGTCTTTTTTGAAACAAAAATGATCGAAAAAGGCATTCCGGTTTCCTTGTGTAATATAAAAGGCTGTGTCCTTTATATGTGTGAGGATTGATCACCCTCGAAATCAAGAAAAAGTTAGGAGAGATGAATTTGTCAAAATTCGTACAAAAAATGATGAAGGTCGTTGAAGCCGTCACGGCTGTGCTTTTTGCGATCTCCGTCGTGCTTGTTGTCTGTCAGGTCTTCTGGCGCTACGTTCTCGGCGACCCCATTACATGGTCAAGCCAGATCTCCCGTGCGCTGTTCTGCTGGATGACTTACCTCGGCATCCCCATTCTGTTCAACCGCAACGTTCTTATGTCATTTGACCTTGTCCGCGAGTCCTTCAATGACATAGCGGGCGAATATCTGAAGATCTTCTTCAGAATCCTCGGCTTGTTCTTCTGCGTCTGCTGGCTGTATTTCAGCTACGAACTCTGCACTGCACCTACCTCTCTCGGCAAGTCCTTTGAGGGAACCATACCCATCATCCGCTCCCTGCCGAAGAACGCTCTGTATGCAGCTCAGCCTGTATGCTGCTTCTTCCTCACTCTTATCCAGATATCTCAGATCATTGATTACAGCAAAAATATAAAGGCTATGAAGGCCGCTAAGAAGGAGGCAGCAAAATGATTCTTTGGATTGCTCTTGCAATATTCGTTGTGCTCCTCGTTATCGGCGCACCTATCATCCTCTGCCTCGGCGTTCCCCCTGTGATCTGGCTGCTCCAGACCGGCAAGACCAGCAACTACATCACGATGGGTCAGAAGATGTACTCCGCGGTTGACTCTTTCGCTCTGATGTCCGTTCCGTTCTTCATGCTCGCAGGTCAGATCATGGAGCGTACCGGTATCACCGAAGCGATAGTTGACTTTGCAAACTCCGTTATCGGCTGGGTCCGCGGCGGTCTCGCCTGCACGGTCGAGCTCGCAGGTATCCTCATGGCCGGTATTTCCGGTTCCTCCAATGCAGACTGCTCCGCTCTCGGCGCTATCTGCCTCCGCGCTCTCAAGAAGGGCGGCTATGAAGACGGTTGGGCAGCGGCAATTCTTGTTTCCGCATCCGGTCTCGGCCCCATCATTCCTCCCTCCATCATCATGATAGTTTACGGCTGCCAGGCCGGTCTTGATGTCGGCTCTCTGTTCACCGCAGGTATCGTTCCCGGTATCATGCTCGGTATCGGCTACATGATAGTTTCCGTTCTCTATGCCAAGAAGAGAAATATTCCGAAGATCCCCTTCCAGGGCTTCAAGCACGTCGGCAAGACCTTCACCAAGGCTATTTGGGCGCTGCTCATGCCTATCATCATCGTCGGCGGCATCCTCGGCGGCTTCTTTACCGCTACCGAGTGCGGCGTTATTGCTACCGTTTACGGCATTATCTACGGCCTTGTTGTTAAAAAGCTCACTTGGAAATCCCTTTGGCTCTCCCTCAAGGAAGGCATCATCAACGCCGTCGGCCCCATCTCCCTTATCGCGATCTCTTCCATGTTCTCTTACATGCTCGCCCGTGAAGGCGTTACCGATTCCATCGCGGCATTCCTCGAGAACAATATCTCCAGCCACTTCGGCGTTATGGCCTTCTGCGCGATCATCTGCCTCGTCGCAGGCTGCTTTGTTGACGGCACTGCCACCTGCCTGCTGCTCACGCCCATTTTCGTCCCCGTGTGCCGCGCAATGGGCATCGACCTGATGGCATTCTCCATGGTCTTCATGATAGCCATCATGTCCGGCGGTATGACGCCTCCTGTCGGCTCGATGCTCTTCATCATCGGCGCTATCGACGATATCCCCATCAGCAAGATGGTCAAGCCCGTCGCGCCCTTCATCGGCATCCTCGTGCTTGTCTGCGTGCTTATCATGCTGTTCCCCGGCATCGCGAGCTGGCTGCCCGGCCTCGTGTACGGCTGATAACAGTACCCACATAATTTGTATAGACCTGCGGTGAAAAACCCGCGGTTTAGAAATGAAGCAAAATAATATAGGAGGAAATGAAAATGAAAAAGTTTCTCGCATTGCTTCTTGCTCTCGCAATGATCTTTGCTCTCGCAGCATGCGGCGCAAAGGCAGCTCCTGCAGAAGAGCCCGCAGCTGAAGAGCCCGCAAAGGAAGAGCCCGCAGCTGAAGAGCCCGCAGCAGATGCTGATCCCCTCGCAGACCTCGATCCTATCGTAATCGAGTTCCCCATCCCCAATGCTGACGCAAACATTGAGACCGAGTACACCCAGAAGTGGATCGACGCTGTCGAGGAAGCTTCCGGCGGAAAGATCACCTTCAACTTCACCCCCGGTGGAGCACTTGGTAACTACGATGAGCTGATCGAAGCCACCATCAACGGTGTTTACGACATGACCATCGCAGAGCCCTCTAACCTCGTTTCCTACGTTCCCGAGTCCGCAGTTCTGAACCTCCCCATGCTCCTCTCCAGCTACGATGAGTGCACTTGGGTCTTCGACGGCGAAGTCGGCGAATGGTGGAAGGGCCTCGTAGAAGAGAACGTCGGCCTCGTTCCGATGAACTTCTACTACTGCGGCTTCCGTTACATCATCTCCCAGGGCGAGATCAAGTCCCTCGATGACATTAAGGGCATGATCATTCGTTCTCCCGGCGCTCAGAACTACCTTGACACTCTCGGCATGCTCGGCTTCAAGTGCGAGACCATGGCATTCTCCGAGGCTTACACCGCAATGGAGACCGGCGTTATCAACGCTGTTGAGTGCCCCCTCCAGAACCTCTGGACTCAGGGTTACTACAACCTCTGCCAGTACCTCCTCGGCAGCCGTCACATCTTCTCCGAGAACTGCATCTTTGCTAACAAGGAATTCATCGACAGCCTCGCTCCCGAGTACCTCGAGATCCTCACCAGCACTCTTGCTGAGATCACCGCTGCAGAGCGCACCGAGTGCGATGCACGCGAGCAGCAGTACATGAAGGACTTCGCTGACAAGGGCACCACCTTCAACGAGTTCGACGCTGACTCTCAGGCAAAGGTCGTTGAGATGTTCTCCGAGTACTGGCAGACTGCAGTCGCTGACCTCGGCGACGATGCAAAGGCCAACCTCGACCTCATCATTGCTCACAAGGGCTAATTCTTACTCCTTGTAAGTTAATCAAAACCTAAAGAGGCCTGTGCCCACACGGGCACAGGCCTTTCCTTATACCACGTGTAAACTTGGCATGAATGTTGCTGCTGATATTTAATGAGAGCCTTTTTTACGGAAAAGACTTTGACAAAATATCAGTAATTCAGTAATACATTCCGGCGTTCCGGAAAAGATTAATAAGGAGATTTCAATTATGATGAGACTTGAAGCATCTCGCAGCGCTTTCGGCTCCTGCAATGACAGATTCATGAAGAACTACAAGCAGGACATCCCCTTCGAGAAGCAGATGGAGATACTCCGCGACATGGAGTATGTCAAGATGATCCCCGTTACCTATGATCCCGATGTCAACCCCATCGAGCGCCGCGATTACATGGCAAAGTACGGCATCGCTCCCGGCACTATCGTTGTTGACACCTATTCCAAGCCCGAGTTCGCAAAGGGCACTCTCATGAGCCGCGATCCCGCAATGCGCCGCGAGTTCATCGAAAAGTCCAAGAAGGCCATGGATTTCTGCAAGGAGATCGGCGGCGAGGACATTATGCTTTGGCTTGCTCATGACGGTTATGACTATCCGTTTGAGGACAATTACGCCGAGCGTTACGGCTGGCTTATCGACGGCCTTAAGGAGATATCCTCTTACCGCGATGACGTCAGAGTTACGATCGAGTACAAGCCCGCCGATCCTCACATCTATCAGTATGTCTCCACCGCTCCCAAGGCTCTTTGCATCTGCAATGAGGTCGGCAATGCCAATATGGGCATGATCCTCGACTACGGCCACGCTCTTGTCGCAAACGAGAACCCCGCAGAGAGCGTTGCTCTTATCAACCGCTACAAGAGACTGTTCCACATCCACCTTTCCGATAACTACTGCAAGACCGACGATGACTTCCTCATCGGCTCCGTCACAGTATGGCGCACGCTTGAGTTCTTCATGGAGCTTCAGGACATCGGCTACGAAGGAAATTACGTTCTTGACATCTGGCCTCCCAGAATGGACGGTATCGAGGCTACCCGCGTTGCCGTTCGCCGCATTCTCGGTATGTGGGAGGTTGCCAAGAAGCTGCCTCACGATCAGTTCAAGCAGCTGCGCGCTGAGGGCAACGTTCCCGCAATTTACGATATGCTCACCACTGAGGTCCTGCACATCTGATTTTATTCGATCTTAAATTTATAAAAATATAAGGAGATATTACTATGGAACGCTTCTGCTGGAAGGGTCATGTCAACCCCGGCAAGCTCGAAGAGTATGCCGCAAAGCACAATGCAATGTACGAAACTCACCCCGAGATGGAAGAACTCATGCGCGCCGCAGGTATGCGCAATTAC
Organism: Clostridiales bacterium UBA1777; assembly: GCA_002315275.1. Lineage (GTDB taxonomy): Bacteria > Bacillota > Clostridia > Oscillospirales > Oscillospiraceae > Limivicinus. The sequence goes on along the minus strand of DCGN01000146.1, from coordinate 7,769 downwards.
TCCATTTGGGCCAACGGTGAAGACACCATCGGCTACTACGAGTACATCGGCGCAGACAGAAAGGCTGAGGTCTATGCTCAGCACAAGGACATTCTCGCCAAGTGGAACGAGAATATGGAAGGCCTCTCCGGCATGGATCTGGATGAGGACGGCAAGCCCAAGGTGTGGAAGTGCATCTGGCTGATGGAGTGATAAACTCTTCGGTGTTTCCCTTTTCGGCGCGGATGCCGCGGCCGCGCATATAAGCCAACAGCGGTGAACTTATATTATTAAAAGGAGAAATAAAAATGAGCGAATATTCTAAGCCCAAACTCGTACAGATCGGCCTTGTTGTCCGTGACCTTGATAAGACCATGGAGCAGTATAGAGTGCTCCTCGGCGCAGAGCCCACCCGCATTATCGAAAAGTCCCCCTCCGCACCCGGCAAGAAGTACTACAACGGCGAGGAGCGCGATTTCTACCAGAGAGTTGCTCTCTATGACATGAACGGTATCGAGTTCGAGATTCTTCAGCCCTACAATGACAAGTCTGCTCTGACCGACTTCCTCGATGAGCACGGCGAAGGCATACACCATGTCGCATTCGACACCGACAACTTTGAGGCTTTCCAGAAGCACCTCAACGACAACGATGTCTACCGCATCCAGACCGGCCCCAACAGCCGTCACCCCAAGCTCCAGTGGGGCTTCTTCAACACCAACGAGAAGCTCGGCACCATGATCGAAGTTACCAACTTCGAAGAGGTCGACAATATTATCGCTGCTGAGAAGGCCGCAGAAGAGAATAAGTAAGCTCGCTTTGCGACAGATCCCTCATCCTCAACAGGATGGGGGATTTGTGCTTGAAATCGGGAAAACGCGATGGTAAAATGAAGAAAAACCCGAGGAGGACAGACATGGAAAAATTCAGCGAGATCAAATACACAAGACCCGACTTCTCCGCCGCAAAGAAGGCGCTCCGCAAGGTCACCTCTGATATGAAGAACGCGAAGACCTACGAGGAGGCGAAGACCGCCTTTAAGGCCTTCAACGACGTATATGAAGACCTTGCCACGATGATAGTCGTTGTCCATATCCGCCACGATGTGAACACCAAGGACGAGTTTTACGATGCGGAGAAGAAGTTCCTCGATAAGAACACCGTTATGCTCGCGCCCGCGCTTAAAAAGTTCAACTCCGCTCTGCTTGCGTCCGAATTCGCCTCCGACTTCCGCAGGGAGTACGGCGACCAGTTCATTAAGGAGCTTGAGGCAGAGAATAAGCTCCAGAACAATAAGATACTTCTCGACATGATCAAGGAGAAAAAGCTCGTTGATGAGTATTCCAAGGCTGTGGCCGTATGCAAGGCAACGATTAACGGCGAGGAGTGCAATCTCTACGGCCTTCTCAAGTATATGCAGAACACCGACAGGGCTGTCCGCAAGGAGGCCTTTGAGGCATGGGCAAGCTTCTATGAGGGCGTTGCTCCCAAGCTCGACGAGATATATACCAAGCTCACGGCGCTGCGCTTCAAGATGGCGAAGAAGCTCGGCTTCAAGGATGTTTTTGACTATATCTATCTCACCCGCGGCCATTACGATTACGGCCCGAAGGACGTTGAAGCCTTCCGCAACGCCGTGAGAGACTACGTCGTTCCCGCCTGCGCAAAGCTCTATGAGCAAAAGTGCGTAAAGCTCGGCCTTGACAAGCTCCATTCTTACGACGAGAGCCTTAACGACCCCAACGGCAACGCCAACCCGCACGGTACTCCGGAGGAGCTCGTTGCCGCCGCAAAGGCAATGTACGAGGAGCTCTCTCCCGAGACGGGCGAATTCTTCAACTTCATGACGAAGTATGAGCTGTTCGACCTTGTCACAAATCCCTCGAAGCGCCTCGGCGGATACTGCACAGCGCTCTATAAGTATGAAGCCCCGTTCATATTCTCTAATTTCAACGGCACCTCCGCCGACGTTGACGTGCTTACCCACGAGGCCGGCCACGCCTTCCAGGCATATCTCTCCGCGAGAACTTTGCCGATTCATCAGATGTGCGGCTCTACGAGCGACATAAACGAGATACACTCCATGACGATGGAGCATTTCGCATATCCGTACATGGACAAGTTCTTCGGGGATGAGGCTGCGGAGTACAGAAAGAATCACCTCGCCGACGCGCTGTGCACGATCCCGTACCTTGTCGCGGTTGACGAGTTCCAGCACAGAGTGTTCGAAAAGCCGGGTATGACGGCTGACGAGCGCTACGCCGCATGGAAAAAGATCGAGGAGATTTATCTCCCGTGGCGCGACTATGACGGAAACGGGTTCCTCTCCAAGGGCGGCTTTTGGATGCAGAAGCAGCACATCTTCATGTATCCGTTCTACTATGTGGAGTACGCTCTCTCGCAGGTCTGCGCGTTCCAGTACTATGAGCGCATGAAGAAGGACCGCAGGCAGGCATGGAATGACTATCTCACGCTCTGCAAGGCAGGCGGCAGCGTCGGCTACCTCGAGCTTCTGAAGATAGGCAAGCTCGAAAAGCCGTTTGACCCCGAGGTCATCAAGAAGGTCGTTGCGGGAGTTATGGATTCTCTCGAGAACGGAAATATTATGTAATATTAATTATGTAAACACAACACGGCACGGCAATACCCCCGACATATCCGGCTTTCGGAAGTGTCGGGGATAAGATTTATCTTATTCTGACGGCTTTTGTTGTTTCGCCTGTGATCACAACAGAGACATTGCCTGCGCTTGCATCGGCTATTCTTGCGGATACCGCGTCGGAAAGCTCTGCGGGGATGAGGAGCTTGACTGTCACATCGGCGCCGTATTCCATGTCGGAAATGGCCGCTCCGGCCGCCACAGCTTCGTTCTTGAGCCTTTCGGCCGCAGAGTAGGAGCAAGTCATGTCCGCCTGTATCCACGGCCTCACGGCTGAAATTCCGGCCGCTGAGAGCGCATCCTTTGCGCTTTTCGTATATGCGCGTAAAAGCCCGCCCGCGCCGAGAAGGATGCCGCCGAAGTAACGCGTGACAACGCATACGATATTGGTCACGCCCTCGCGGCGCATCACCTCAAGCATCGGGATGCCTGCCGTGCCCTGAGGCTCGCCGTCATCCGAGTAGCGCTCGGCGCCGCCGCGGATGATATAGCACCAGCAGTTGTGGCGTGCATCGTAATATTTCTTTTTCATCTCGGCGATGAAAGCGCGTGCTTCGTCCTCTGATTCAACATAGCGGACATGGCCGAGAAAGCTTGAGCGCTTTTCAACGAATTCAGCTTCGCCCGGGCCGGACGGAATGAAATACTCACTCATCCTCCCACTCCTCCTTCGGCTCCTTGTAGCCGGGGATAAAGTCCTTGAGCTTTCCGAGCATGACCTTCGGCACAACGGCGCGTACCTTTATGCCGTCCTGCTCGTATTCGCGCTCAAGCACGGCTGTCTCCTTCATGAGCGTGTCAAGCATGCCTCCCTTGGAATAGGGTATGAGGAGCTCAACCTCCTGCTTGCCGTTGTCGAGTATCTCGCAGAGCTTTTTCACAAGCGAGTCCGAGCCCTCGCCGCTCTTTGCGGAGATGCATAGCTCATTCTCGCCGTGGGGGAGAATGCCGAAGTACTGATCGCACTTGTTGTAAAGCCTGATGTAGGGCGTGCCCTCCGCTCCGAGCTGATATATGAGCCTGTCAACAACGCGGGCCTGCTCCTCCCAGTCGGGATTGGAGATATCTATGACGTGCAGAAGCACATCGGCATACTGCAGCTCCTCAAGCGTGGCCTTGAACGCCTCTATCAGATGCGTGGGCAGCTTGCGGATAAAGCCGACTGTGTCTGAGAGGAGGATTTCTGTCGTTTCGTCGATGCGCATGCGGCGGGTCGTAGTGTCAAGAGTATCGAAAAGTCTGTCATTAGCGGGAATATCCGAACCGGTGAGGCAGTTTAAAAGCGTGGACTTGCCGGCGTTAGTATAGCCGACGAGTGCAACGAGCGGCATCGCGTTTTTCTCGCGGCGCTTTCTCTGCGTGCCGCGCACCTTGCGCACTTCGGCAAGCTCCTCCTCAAGCTTTTGTATCTTGCGGCGGATATGGCGGCGGTCTGTTTCAAGCTGTGTCTCGCCGGGGCCGCGCGTGCCTATAGGGGCAGAGCCGCCCGATGCCGTCTGGCGCACAAGATGCGTCCACATACCGGTGAGGCGGGGGAGAAGGTACTTGTACTGCGCGAGCTCGACCTGAAGCTGACCCTCACGCGTGCGCGCGCGCTGAGCGAAGATGTCGAGGATAAGACCCGAGCGGTCAAGCACGCGCACACCGAGCTCCTCGGACAGCACGCGCATCTGAGAGGGAGAGAGCTCGTTGTCAAAAACCGCAAGGTCGCAGTCGTTCATTGCGATAAGCTCCTTCATCTCCTTGACCTTTCCGTCACCGATGAAGCTGCGCGGGTCGGGGGTCGGACGGTTCTGCATGATAATTGCTGCGGTGTCCGCGCCGGCGGTGTCGCAAAGCGCGGCAAGCTCCTCCATGGAAATCTCCGTGGAGCGCTCATGCTCTTCCATGCACGCGGCATTAAGCCCGCCGAGCACGGCTCTTTCTCGTTTGACCGATGTATTTTCCATCCTGCAGATCCTTTCGCGCGAGTTGCTTTTTAGCTATTATACAGCATTTGCGTGCGTTTCACAACTGATTGTGATATAAAAAAGGAGCGGCCCGTGACCGCTCCTTTGAAATAAGCTTTGCGTATCAGCCCTTGTAGCCCATTGCGTCTGCGAGCTCCTGATCGATGATAACGGTGCAATCGGGGTGGAGGCGGACGAAGGTAACGGGGTTCTTCGTAGTGACCTCATCGGTCATAACGAGCTGCTTGGTGGCCGCGTCCTTGTTCTTGCCGTTGACAACGACAACGAGCTTCTTTGCCTGCATGATGTTCTTGAGACCCATCGTGACAGCCTTGGTGGGAACTTCGGCCTTGGAAGCGAAGAAGCGCTTGTTTGCTTCGAGGGTGCTGTCATCAAGAACCTCGAGGTGAGCTTCACCGAAGAGGCACTCGCCGGGCTCGTTGAAGCCGACATGGCCGTCAACGCCGATGCCGAGGACCTGAAGATCGGTCTGCTTGGAATCGAGAACTGCCTGGAACTCCTTGAGGTTTGCATCAATATCTCCGGTGCCGAGAGCAACGTATGTGTTATTCTTGTCGATATTGATATGGTCAAAGAGGTTCTCGTTCATGAAGCGGCGGTAGCTCTGCTCATGCTCGGGAGCGAGGCCGACGTACTCGTCAAGGTTGACGCTGCAGGCCTTGGAGAAATCCAGACCCTCTTCGGCGCAGCGGCGAGCCATCTCCTGATACATACCAACGGGAGAAGAACCGGTTGCGAGACCCATGCGGGCATCGGGCTTGGAGCGGATGACCTGCTCCATAATATCAGCTGCGAGGGAGCTGAGTTCTTTATAATCTTTAGCAACAATAACCTTCATAATATAACCTCCGAATTAATTTAAAAACCGTCCTGCGGATTGCCCGCATACACATAAATTATAGCATTTTTTACTTAGCTTGTAAATAAAAAATATATTACTTTAAAGCGAAGGCCGGAAGAAAAACCGGCTGAGCCGTTTCGGATAATATTGGCCTTGAATTATTTGGGCAAAACGGCTATTATATACAGGAACATTCTTCCCGGAGGGCATGATGATAAACAGAAGCGAAAGAGAGACCATGCTTCGTACCGCGCCGCTCACGGGGCTCATCTTCAAGATGGCGCTGCCGTGCATGGTGTCTTTTCTGATAACAAGTATATACAACCTCGCGGACACGTATTTCGTGAGCTCTCTCGGCACTCAGGCGACGGCGGCAGTAAGCGTGAACGCATCGCTCGATATGCTCATCATGATGCTGGGCTCATTTATTGCAGTAGGCTGCGGCAGCCTTATCGCAAGGCTTATCGGTGCCGGTGACAAGGAAAAAGCCTCGAGCGTGCTGTCAACGGGTCTTTTCACCTCGCTTATCACGGGCTCTGCCGTGCTTGTGTTCGGCCTTGTGTTCATGCGTCCTCTCGTGCGCCTTCTCGGCGCAACGGATACCTGCGAGGCTTATTCGATCCAATACGCTACCTATGTGCTGCTCGTTGCGCCGTTTATGACGGGCTCGTTCGTTTTCAACCAGTGCCTCAGAGCAGAGGGCAGCGCAATGCTCTCAATGATCGGCATGGGCTTCGGCGGAGTTTTGAACTGCGTGCTCGACCCGATATTCATCTTTACTCTCGGCCTCGGTGTAAAGGGCGCTTCGATGGCAACTGCCATTTCCAAGTTTGTCAGCTTCTGCATCCTGCTTTATCCTTACGCATCGCAGAGAAGCCTGCTTAAGCTGTCGCGCAGTCTGGTCCACTACGATATGCGCACTGTGACGGACGTTATAAGTGTCGGATCGTCAGCACTTTTCAGAACAGCTCTGTCAATAGTGGCATCTATCATACTCAACAACCTCGCGGGCGAAATATCCGACTCCGTTCTGGCGAGCATCGGCGTTACGAATAAGGTAATGATGTTCCCGTTCGGCATTCTGCTCGGATACGGACAGGGTGTCCAGCCTGTAACGGGCTTCAACTGGGGAGCGGGGGACTATAAGCGAGTGCGGGACAGCTATAAGATAGGTTCGCGGATAGCACTTATCGGGGCTATCGCAATGTCGGCAATAATAATCGTATTTGCAAAACCGCTGATGGGGCTGTTTACGGAGACGGATGCAGATATGCTTGAGATAGGCGCTCTCGCGATAAGGCTTCAGTGCATCGCGATGCCGATACACGCGTGGATAATGGTCATCAATATGTTCTGCGTAGGTATGGGCAGAGCAAAGGAAGCTCTTATCCTCGCTACCTCGAGACAGGGTAGCTGCTTCCTGCCCATAGTGTACCCGATGTATTACTTCCTCGGGTCTGTGGGTCTTGCGTCCGTCCAAGCCGCGGCCGATGTGCTTGCGCTGTGCCTCGGTTTCCCGATAATCAAAAAAATGCTCCGCCTTGTTGATGAGACTGAGGCGAGAGTCAAGGCTGAAAATAAAAAATAGAAGGCATTATCAATGGCTAAGATCAAGGATTTCGTCCGCCGCGAGCTTACGCTGTGCATCGCGTTTATCGCTGCGGCTGTGAGCTGCTTTATCGTTGCGCCGGATGCGGAATATTATGGATATGTTGATCTGAGGACTCTTGCGCTGCTCTACTGCCTGATGGTCGTAGTGGCGGGACTCAGAAGAGCGGGAGTTTTCGCGGTGCTGAGCCATATCCTGTGCGAAAAGGCCTCCTCCGCAAGGCAGATAGCTCTGATGCTCGTGCTGCTGTGCTTTTTCAGCGCGATGCTCGTCACAAACGATGTTGCTCTGTTGACGTTTGTGCCGTTTGCGGTCGCCGTGCTCGGACTTGCGCATCAGGAGAGAATGCTAATCCGCGTCGTTGTTTTGCAGACGGTTGCGGCAAATCTCGGCAGTATGCTCACACCCGTGGGCAATCCGCAGAACCTCTATCTATACTCACACTATGATTTCTCGATTGCCGACTTTATCCGTATAACCGGCCCGATATGGCTCATCTCGCTTGCGATAGTGTGCCTTATGTGCATGCCCGTATCCGGGGAGAAGATGCACATATTCCTCGGGGAGATGCCGATACTCAGAAAAAAGTCCTTTGCGGTGTACGGCGTGCTGTTCATGGTGTGTCTGCTCGTTGTTTTCCGCGTGATAGACTGGCCTGTCCTGCTGGCGGTGATAATAGTCACTCTGCTTGTGTATGACAGAAAACGTCTC
>DCGN01000123.1:7643-8022 GCA_002315275.1 Clostridiales bacterium UBA1777 | reverse complement strand
GGCCTGCGGGAACGATATTTGTATCGGTTGTTGACCCCGGCGTGGGCACAAAAAGACGCTCCTGTGTTGCAAAGCTTAAAAACGGAAGCTATATCGTCACCCCGGACAACGGAACACTGACGATGTACGAGGGCAAGATCGCCGAGGTGAGAAGCATTGATGAGACCGTCAACAGGCTTCCCGGAAGTGAGAACTGCTTCATTTGCCACGGCAGAGACGTCTATTCCTACACCGCAGGAAGACTTGCCGCCGGAATTATCACATACGAGCAGGTGGGACCCGCATATCCAGTGGAAGAGGTGGTGATCATGCCTCTGACCAACGTGAAAACAGAGGTCAGAGAGGGCTATGCTCACGGCGGCTTTTACGACATGGAGCC
>DCGN01000123.1:7011-7633 GCA_002315275.1 Clostridiales bacterium UBA1777 | reverse complement strand
TCCTTCGGATGCCTGCGCGTGAATATCTTCAACAAGGATTTTCAGGATGTGTGCGGCTTCAAATACGGAGATAAGGTCAATCTTATCATCAGCAGCGGCAAGGCGGAGCTGTTCAACGGCATCGCGTATTATGACAAGACCTTCGGCCTTGCACCCAAGAAGGCTCCGTTCATCTGCGGAGATATTCAGTTGGGTGACGAACAGAAGCTGCGTTTCTGCCTAAATGAGGACAACTTCTTTGAGCAGTACGCACCGGAGCTGAAAAACGGCCTTAATCAGGCAATGGACTACTCTTTCACAGCAACAAAAATAGAGTAAAGTAAACGATGATTAATTCAGCAGGAACAGCTGCCGAAGGTGAATTGATAAGCGTTTACTAAACAATAAAATAATGTAAAAATTGCCGGAGCGTTATTGCCCCGGCAATTATATTATATGTTTATTGGAAAAAGCATATTTGTCTGATTATTACAGACGTTCGGCCTTTTCAATATCAAGGAAGTACTTGTAGGTATCCACGGTGATCTCACCGCAGGCGGCCTCATCGCAGGCGATAATAGCACCCTTGTGCAGCTGCAGTGCAGAGCAGGTCCACTTCTGACTTACGCCGCCCTCAACAGTG
>DCGN01000123.1:6766-6991 GCA_002315275.1 Clostridiales bacterium UBA1777 | reverse complement strand
CCTTGTTGTGACCGTTGATGAGGATAAGGACTTCTTTGGAATCCGTGACAGTGCCTACGCCCACGGAGAGAGCCTTGGCGGGCACCTTTTCGGGGTCGTTGCCGAAGAAGCGGCTGTTTACGATACGGGTGTCGGTGGTGAGGGCTCTTACGCCGGTGCGGGAGCTAAGGCTGGTGTAGGGCTCATTGAAGGCAATGTGACCGTCAACGCCGATGCCGCCCATGA
>DCGN01000123.1:3195-6627 GCA_002315275.1 Clostridiales bacterium UBA1777 | reverse complement strand
GCATGAAATACCAGTAGCTCTGGTCATGCTCCCGGGGCAGCCCCAGGTATTCGTCCATATTAAAGGTTACTACGTTTGCAAAGGACAGAGTACCCTCCTGATTCATTCTGACAAGCTCCTTATATACACCGATGGGGCTGGAGCCGGTGGGCAGACCGAGAACAAAGGGACGGTCTTCCTTGTGTGCCTTTATCTTGGAAGCAATATAATTTGCTGCCCACTTGCACATATTTTCATAATCCTTCTGAATAACAACACGCATGCTTTTAAGTTCCTTTCAATGTCTTGGCCTCCTGTACTGCCGATTTATGAGCGGCAGGAGGAAGCCATGATGCTGCGTATCTTTACATATCACATTTGACAACCTGTGTCAAGCCAATATCTGTTTGACGTATGTGTCAAGTAAACGTTGGCAATTTTTTCATCCATCACAGAATATTTAAGTCGGAGAACTTTGTAACGAACGATGACCCTTTGTCCCACAATAGTTTTTCTTTGAAAGAGAAAGAATGTGGGAAGGCATAACCTTTGCCGACTCTCTCGGGGATCTTAGCGGCAGGGAGGATATCTCCGTCCTCGTCCTCTTCCGCCTCAGCCTGCGCCTCCGGCTTCGGCAGAGGCGGAAGAGGACGAAACAGTTCCGCAAATCCGGTAGTGTGTTTCAGACACAGAAGTGCTGCAAGATGGTTGGCACCGGCGATGCTCCAACAGCAGCGACAATCCTTCATTCGGTTTCCGACAAGCGTAAACACATTGCTTTCCATGCTACCCAATCTGGCATGATGAACCTTGCCCGGAGCTTTTGTCTCCACAATCTCTACGCCGCGATCATAATACCCGAGAAGCGATGCTTTGTTTTCCGTGTAATAGCTCAGAAGCTTATTCAGACCGTCAATCTCATTCTCATCCTGCGTTGAATTGATTTGTGCCTCAATACAGCTCAACAGTTCATCTATCCGCTTTTCACACAAAAGCGTGCGTAATGTCCTGGCAAACTCCTTGTCTTTTACACATTCCGTTATCTTTTTGTTCCGATGAAACTCATCCAGCACAAGAATGTCTGTGTCGCTGTCCCGCTTTTGCAGCCATGCAGCACCGTCTCCGTTTATTATTCGCTGCTGTATCTCGTCAACATTATAGTGATTTGCTATTATTCCTTCTTTGTGTCTGCGAAAGTCCGGGGCAGTCTCAAACGATGCGTAGGATACCTTGCTGTCTAACTGCCGTCGCTGTTTACCGTCCTTTCCGCCTGACCAAAGTACACCGTCATAGGCGATGCCTACCTTCATTTCTTTGCTCACACCGCTTTCTGCACGATCTTTACCCTGCAATTTGAGCCATACGCCGTCATTTTCTTCATAGAGAAGCTTGCTTTCGACGCTTCCGTTTCCTTGCTTGAGGTCAGACAGTTCCGCATAGCGTTCCACTGTCTTTTCTCGCTCCTCTCCCAGCTGCTGCACGATGTTCCAAACCCCCTGCGGGCTGATTGACAGGCCGGTGTTTTCGCTGAGCTGTCTGGCGGCGGCTCGGTATGAGCTTTCACATACAGACTCTATCACTTGCTTGCACACTTCGGATGAGACGAGACCTATCTTATCCATTGACAGTTGTTCATCCAGAAGATAGACATGTCTCGTTTCTTCTGCCTGTACATCCCGATACACATTTCGCCTGTATTCAACCACTCCGAGACGCGTTTTGATGCTTGTTTTCCGCTTTCCCTTGCAGCGATAACGGTTCTTCTCCCGTTCCTTCCGTAGTGCCTCGTCCTTGTCCTCCAAGATGCTACGTATTATTTGGCATCCGATATTCGTTACAAATGTAAATACTTCTTTCTCTAATCCTGAAAAAGTCGCAATTTCCTTCTTGAATATTTCTTCATTAAATGTTATAGTCATCTCATCCACCTGTCTTTCTGTTTGGGTAGCTACTTTCAGTATAGCACACGGTGGACGAGAGGGGTATATTACCCCTCTTTTATTTTTGCCAACGATTATTTTACACTAAGCGGGGGCGTGTTTGAGACTGCGTAGGGAGTGGGTGTTTTGAGAGGGCGTTTGGAGGGGAGAGAGGGAACGCATGCGGACACGGGGGAGACCGCTTCGCGCATAATGGTATGATTACTGCAAGACTGAAAACACGCAGGGAAGGCATGCCTGCGAAAAAATATATAAGAACGGCGTAGGATATGCCGTGAAGGTACGGCACGGCGCATTAATATGAAAAGAAAAACACGCAGGCAAGGCGCTCATGTAGCCGGGTAAGGCCTTAAAAGGATGCCTCAGAGATACAAAAACGGCACCGAGCAGAACGCGTGATGCCAATAAAATGCAAATAACGGGACAGGACTAATAAAATATTTCAAATAGATAAAAAAATCACATTTGCCTCTTGAAATTTGCATTTATGTAAGTATATAATGTATATTGAACGGAAGTTTGAATTAATTCGGCTTTTAGAGCGCGATTCGTTATTATTATCGCTGATTCGAGCAAAAACAGATGCATGAGGTGGACCATGGATCAGAACAGTTTAAAGAAATATTTCGCGGCGGAGCCCGACGCCAAGCTTAGGGATGCCGTTACAGAGCTCCTTTATGACGATATAGTGAGCCTTAAAATAAGACCGGGCTCCAAGCTCAACGTAAACCAGATCGCTTCGACTCTCGGCATATCCAGAACGCCTGTTGCCGAGGCTATAGCAAAGCTTTCCGAGGTGGGCTTCGTTGTATCGCATGCGGGACAGAGCGGCAATTACGTGCTCGATCTTAATCTGTGCGATATGATAAACCTCTACAAGGTGAGGACAGCTATAGAGTGCGAGGCGGCGGCACTTTGCGCATACAATGCTGACGATGCACAGGTCCATCAGCTCACGGCTCTTGCGGATGCCTTCAAGGACAGCGTTATTCGCAAGGACGTGCGCGGCATGAAGGATACAGATATGCCGTTCCATAAGCTGCTTATCAGCGCGTGCGGAAACCCCTATCTTGAACAGAGCTACTCCGTCTTGATGCCGAAGCTCACAATGTACCAGTGCTCTATGATGGAGTTCGTCGGCCACAGCACCGAGACAGACAACCCATGGGCATCGAGCATCAAGTTCAACCACGTGTCCGTTGCCTCCGCTATCCGGCTGAGAATGCCTGAGCTTGCGAGACAGTCCATGGCGGATCACATCTCTGTCAGCCTGAACTTTACAACGCTTACGGGAAACGGCTCAGATCCGTTTATGTATCTCGTGGGAAACAAGTGAATCTTCAAACGACAGCGCCCCGCCTATGGCGGGGCTTTTTCATGCGCTCTTCCACAGCGTGATAACACCCGAATCGTTGAGCCTTTGAAGCAGCACGAGCAGGAGAGGGAAGACTATCATCCCGAAAACACCGCAGACACGCCAACCGACGTATATTGACAGCAGCGAGGCAAGCGG
>DCGN01000123.1:1814-3115 GCA_002315275.1 Clostridiales bacterium UBA1777 | reverse complement strand
ACCCCCCAAGATACTGCAAGGCCGATCGCACGCGAGGTCTCGCCGGAGAGCATCGAAAACACCGCCCACGGGAGGAGAATAACGCCCGTTCCGAAAACGGGGAGAGCATCTATAACTGCGGTTATACCAGCAAGGAGCCCCGCGCTTCTTACGCGCAAGATGAGAAATACTGCAAGCAGCTCAAAGAAGGTTATCAGCATCAAAATAGCCTGCGCCCTCAGCCAGCCTCCGAGGCTCGCTTTCAGATGGCGCGTCAGATCAGATATGCGGCGGAGAGTCTTGTCGGGGAGCTGATATGACAGAAAGGAGAGCGTTTCCGGATACGAGGCGGAGATGAAAAACGTACCGATACCGGCAGTAGCGGCGAAAAGAAGCACGTCGGGGCCTGCCTGCGCGGCATTTGCGACTATGCCGAGAAGCTTGCGCGAGACAAGCTCGGGCAGGGCGGCAATGTTATCGGCGGCGGCTTCGACGGTTTGAGCGACATATTTCCCGAGAATGCCGTCAGACGATTCGGAGAGAGTGTCAACGAGCAGCTTTATCCGTGCAACTGAACTCTCGGCTTTTTCGGCAAGCGAGGGAAGCTCTCCGAATAGGCGGGAAAGCTGTGAAACGGAGGCAGAGGCCGCTGCGATACAGACTCCGGCAAACAGAGAGAGGATGACAGCCGTCATAACGGCAGAGGCAAGCCTGCGGCTCCAACCAATGCCGCAAAGCCTTCTCACGGGAGGCTCTATCAGCGCGGCAATAAAAAAGGCAGGGATAAACGGGGCAAGCCACTTGAGAAGATAACGCGATATGACCCACAGAGCGCCTAATATCACGGCGGCATATATGAGCTTTTCAATAAGCCGTACCGTTCTCGGCTGCACGGGTCCATCACCTCCGATAGCTTCTAATCAATATATGCAGACATATCATCTTCTTTCCGCTTTTCACGGAAAATATACAGACGGTCACCGGGCTTCACGCGGGAGTATATAATGGTATATCCGATGATGGAGGGATACTTATGCTGATAATTCAGAAATTCGGCGGGAGCTCACTTGCAGACAGGGATAAGATACTGGCCGCCGCGGAAAAAGCGGCAAAAGAAACAGCGAACGGGAATAAGGTAATTATGGTGGTTTCGGCGATGGGAGACACGACAGACGATCTCGCCGAGCTTGCGCACAGCCTCGGCGGAGACGGAAACAGACGCGAGATGTCGGCGCTGATGAGCACGGGCGAACAGCAGTCTGCGGCGCTGACGGCAATGGCGCTTGAGAGCCTCGGCGTGAAGGCGCGGTCATACACGGGGT
>DCGN01000123.1:0-1788 GCA_002315275.1 Clostridiales bacterium UBA1777 | reverse complement strand
GGGGTGGCAGGCGGGAATACTGACAAAGGGCGGGCACACGGATGCGACTATAGCGCTGATAGCGCCCGCAAGGCTTGAGGCCGCGCTGATGTCGGAGATAGTGCCGGTGGTGGCGGGCTTTCAGGGAATGAATGCTTCGGGAGACATCACAACACTCGGCAGGGGAGGGTCTGACACGACGGCTGCCGCGCTCGCGGCTGCAATGAAAGCCGATAAGTGCCGCATATATACGGACGTGGACGGAATATATACGGCAGACCCGAGGACAGTACCGGACGCCGTGAGGCTCGATAAGATCGATTATGCCGATATGCTTCGCCTCGCGAGAGCGGGGTCGCAGGTGCTTCACGGGCAGTGCGTTGAGCTTGCGATGGAGCACGGAATTGAGGTCGAGCTGTGCGGTGCGGCATCGGATAAGAGCGGAACGGTAGTGTGCGCGCTTGAGGAAGGCCTGAGGAGAAGCATATGCGGCGTGACGCGTGAGCCTGCGAGCGGGAAAGTGACGGCGGTCGGCAGGGGCGCAACGGATAAAGCTCTGCGCATGATGACGGACGCACTTGAAAAAGCAGGCATAAAAGCGGAAAACGCGGAAACCGAGATAGGGCTGATATCTGTCCGTGTAAGGAGGGAGGAGCTTTACAGAGCCTTGAATATAGCTCACAAAACGCTCATATTGTAATAAAAAACTCCGGACAGCGACAACGCCGTCCGGAGCGGAGATATAAAGATTAATAATTATTTATCACATTCAGGCATGAGTTCGGAGGAGATAACGGAGAGCATCTCGTCAAACTTCTTGACATCCTCGGCAGGAAAGCGCTTTTTTATCCTGTCCATTACGGTGTGCTCATAGCTGGACATAAGACCCGCATAGCTGTAAAATTTTTCGGACAGAATAAGATTATACTCGCGCCTGTCAAGCTCGGAATTGCGGCGCTCAAGATAGCCCTTCTTCATAAGACTGTTGACTTTATATGTGGCATTTGACTGTGAAATGTTCAGAAAATCGGCAAATTGGCCGACTGTGGGTTCACCGAGCATCTTGATGACCTCAAGGGAAAAGGCCTCCATCGCGGAAAGAGACCCGTCTCTCTCGCGGACAAGATCAAAGACACGACGATAGAACTGGAGCTTGAATTTATCATACACCTGTGTAAAATGTTTTTCGAGCATTTCAGCCTCCTGCAAAAGCGTTATCCGATATATGGAAAAATACTTCTGATTTTATATGTTTTTATTATATACTATATTGGGCAATTTGTAAATAAACAATATATTCAAAAAAACACATGAAAAAGCATAAATAATCATCAGATTTTTTCTGAGGAAAAAATGAAAAAGTACTTGCAATTCGCCGCAACATCTGCTATTATATCAGAGCATTTCGCACGGAGGGGGACGTTATGCCCCGTGGCCGCATCGCGGCTGGGTATGACGGACGAGCTCTCCGGAGGGAAAAAACAAATTTTTGGAGGAAAAAACCATGTCAGTAGTATCCATGAAGCAGCTGCTGGAAGCAGGTGTCCACTTCGGCCATCAGACCAGACGCTGGAACCCCAAGATGAACGAGTACATTTACTGCGAGCGCAACGGCATCTACATTATCGATCTGCAGAAGACCGTTAAGAAGCTCGAAGAGGCTTACGAGTTCATCCGTCAGCTCTCCGAGAACGATCAGACCGTTCTGTTCGTCGGCACAAAGAAGCAGGCTACCGATGCAGTCAAGGAAGAGGCAGCACGCGTAGGTATGTACTACGTCAATGCCCGTTGGCTCGGCGGCATGCTCAC
>DCGN01000004.1 GCA_002315275.1 Clostridiales bacterium UBA1777 | reverse complement strand
GTGAGCGCGGGGATGAGCATCGGCAGGCCGAAATAGAACAGATAAAGCTGCAGCAGCATAGGCGTGCCGCGGATTATCTCTATGTAAGCCGTGACGATCCATCTGAGAGGAGCTACCTTGCTCATCTTCATGATAGCTATGATCGCCGCCAGCACCGCGCCGCACGCGACCGTTATCGCCGAAAGGGAAAGCGTGTAGCCGAGGCCGTCAAGCAGGAACTTGTCCCAATACTTCACGGTAAGCTTTACGAGGTTTGAACCTATCGTTGCGAGATCCATAATCTTACTCCGTTTCTTATCTTAATACCCAACTGTGCCGGGACACCGTATTCGGCATCCCGGCGCAGATATTCATCTGTGAAATTCTGTCGGACTGTATCAATCCTCAACGGTAACTTCCATAGCAGCCTCAGATTCGGCAAGAGCCTTGGCCTCATCGTACCAGGGGCCGTACATACCGTCTGCGTAAGCCTTTGCAAGAGCCTCGTTGACGACCTCGAGGAGCTCGGTCTCGCCCTTCTTGACCATGACAACGTTTGCCTCATATGCGGAGGAGACTTCAAACTCTTCCTCGCAGAACTGGAGATCGGTATTGGAAAGGAGGATGGACTCGCCGTTTCCCTTTGCGACAGCAAGAGCATCGATGTTGCCGCTCTGGAGCTCAAGCACGCCGACGGCAAGGTCGCCGATGGAGACTGCCTCGCAGTCGGGGATCTGCTCCTCAACGAGCATCATCTGGAGGGAAGCGTTCTGTGCGCCGACCTTCTTGCCTGCGAAGTCTGCAAGGGTCTTGTACTTGTCTGCGTCTTCCTTGCGGATAAGGATGGCCTGCTCGGTCTCGTTATCGCCTGCGTAGTAGTAATCGGACAGCTCGTAGTTCTCTGCGCGGTCCTCGGTCCAGGAGTAACCGGAGATGGAGATGAACACGTTGCCGGTGTAAACGGCGGTCTGGCAGGCATCGAAGTTCATTGCAACGATCTCGCAGTCAACGCCGATGTAATCTGCGATGTAGCGTGCAAGGGCGGGGTCGAAGCCGACGTACTGCTCCTGGCCGGTCTTGGAGGAGTCAACGAACTCCATGGGAGCAAAGTCGGGAGAAATGGCGACCTTCATAACGCCGGCCTTCTTGATCTGCTCGAGGCCGTTTGCAGCGCTCTGTGAGCCGCATGCGCAAAGAGCGAACATCATAACGCCTACGAGAAGCAGGCAAACAAGTTTATTCATCTTTTTCATTTTTCATATTTCCTTTCAGCTAAGTGGTTTGTTGATTTTCCACAAGTTATTTACTTGACGTTTGTGATAATAGCACTACGCTAATTCTTTGTCAATACCTTTTTTGAAATTTTATTCGTAATTATTTCATTATGTGCGACTGTTATTCATATTTTTCTGTATATTCACTGTTTTCGGTGTATATTCAACGTGAAATGCATAAAAGCAGCCCCTCCGGGGCATTCCGAAGGGGCCGAAAATCAGTATTAATGATCTTATCCGCGCTTTCCGACAGCGGCGCACACGCCGAGAACGATCAGATCCGCCACAACTATGCTCGCTCCGGTGGGCGTTTCAAACGCGCACGAGGCGATCACTCCCGCCGTGAAGCATGCAACGGATATTATCGCCGAGCAGATGATGACCTTCTTGAAGCTTCTGCATACGCGCATCGCGCTTATCGCAGGGAAGATGATGAGGCTCGAGATCAGAAGCGCACCCATCATTCTCATGCCGAGCACAACGGTTATAGCCGTCAGCACGGCGATGAGCGTGTTGTACAGCGGCGTGTTTACGCCCGTTGCCTTTGAAAACGTCTCGTCAAAAGTAACGGCGAATATTCTCGGATAAAGCAGCAGGAACATCGCCAGCACCGCGACCGACAGCACAACGCTCAGCACCGTGTCTCCCCTGCTCAGAGAGAGGATACTGCCGAACATATAGCTTGAGACCTCGGTGTTCATGCCCGTCGTAACGGACACGGTAATAACGCCTATCGCAAGAGCCGCGGAAGAGATTATCGCGATTGCAGCATCGCCCTTTATCTTCTTGCTCTCGCTGAGGCGAAGCAGAAGCACCGCCGCGACCACGACCACCGGCACCGCCACCGCGAGCGGAGCGATGTTGAATGCCGCCGCTATGGCCAACGCGCCGAAGCCGACGTGGCTGAGCCCGTCCCCTATCATCGAAAAACGCTTCAGCACGAGCGACACGCCGAGCAGCGCCGCGCACAGGCTCACAAGCACGCCAACGAGCATCGCCCTCTGCATGAACGTATACGAAAACATCTCGAAAACTTCGCTCATATCGAATTACCTCCGAGAAAACGCCTTGCAAACGCGCTTTCCTTGTACTCGGCGGCCGTTCCGAAGAAAAGCTGCCTGTGCCCGAGGTGGAGTATCTTCGTTGCGTATCTCACGGCCTCGTGGATATCGTGCGATACCATGATGACCGATATCCCGTCGCAGAGGTTCACGAGCTTTATGAGGTTGTACATCTCGCCCGTTGCTATCGGGTCAAGCCCCGTGACGGGCTCATCGAGCAGCAGAAGCTTCTTCGTGGCGCAGAGCGCTCTCGCGAGGAGCACTCTCTGCTGCTGTCCGCCGGAGAGCTCCTGATAGCTGCACTCCGCGAGGTTCTCTATGCCCATGCGCTCGAGGTTTTTGTCCACGAGCGCTCTTTCCTCTTTGCCGTAGCGTATTCTTTTGCCGAGGTTGTTGAGGCAGCCCGAGGAGACCACCTCGCGCACGCTCGCGGGGAAATCGCGCTGGAGCTGAGTCTGCTGCGGGAGATAGCCTATCTCGCGGCTCGTCAGTCCCTCGCCGAGCTCTATCGCTCCGCCGCTCGGTGCCTTGAGGCCGAGAAGCCCCTTGACGAGCGTGGACTTGCCCGAGCCGTTCTCGCCGACTATGCAGAGGTAGTCCCCTGCCGAGATCGAGAAATCGACACCCGACAGCACAGTATTTCCGCTGTATGCAAAGCTGAGATCTTTACACGTAAGAATAGCCATCAGCCGAGGGCCTCCCTGACAGTTTCAACATTCTGCCGCATGAGCTGCAGATAGGATACGCCGCTTTCAAGCTCGCCCGAGGTGACATTGTGGCACGAGTGGAACTGCAGCTTTGCGCAGCCCGTATCCTCCGCCACCATATCAGCCATCTTCTGATTTGAAAACTCAATATAACACACGGCGGGAGCGTTTATCTCCTTCGCCTTGTCTATAAGAAACATAACGGTCTTCGCCGAGGGCTCGGCATCGTCAGCGCAGCCGGGGAAGGCGGCGTAGTAATCGAGCCCGTACTCCTCCGTGAAATAGCGCACGGGGAATCTGTCCGCGAAGATGAGCGTATTGCGGCTCGCGCCGGCAACTATGTCGCGGAGCTGCGCGTCAAGCTCGGCGAGCTTTTCGCAGTAGGCATCGCAGCTTGCCGCATAAACGGAAGCGTTGTCCGCATCAACTGCGGAAAGCTTCTCCGCTATGGCTCTGCATATCTTCTGCGCGTTCACGGGAGACGTCCAGACGTGCTCGTCGGGCTCGGGGCCTTCCTCTTCCTCGGTCTCCATGCCCTCCTTTATCTCCTCCGTGAGGATATCGACGCATTCCATCATCGTGACCGTCGCATAGCCGCCCTTGCCTCCGTCCGTCAGCTTCTCAAGCCATTCCTCGGACTCTCCGCCGTTGCGGATGAGCACGTCGCACTTTTCTATTTTGACAATGTCCTGCGGGGTCGGCTCATAGCTGTGTATCTCCGTTCCGGGCGGGATGAGGAGCGTTACCTCAGCGTTGTCCCCCGCGATCTCGCGCGCGAAATCGTATGCGGGAAAAACCGTGGTAACTATATTGAGCTTGCCGTCATCGCTCTCGGCGGTCTCGGCACCGCAGGCGCAGAGCGGAACGAGCAGGCATATAACCGTAATAACGCAAACAAATCTTTTCATAATCCACCTCATTTTACATTATTGTATAATACTGCAATCTCCCGGCAAGGTCAAGTGCCGCGGCTCATTTTGCCGCAGCTTTCCGAAATAATCGCTCATTTTCGATTTGTCGGCCTCGGGCAGCGCTTCCGCAGGATTTGTCACAATATACAATACATCCAATATGATTTCGTGAAATATAGCCGATGTTGATGGTTGTTCACAAAAAATCCTTTATTTTGTGCTTTCGGCATGGTAGAATATAGTCAGAGGAGGGGTATCACCCGTCCGAATATCACGCACCATAAGAAAGGGGTATGCAATATGAAGTTCACTTTCGCCGAAAAAAAGATGGATTCCTCCGAAGAACTGAGAGCTTACTCGATCAAAAAGATAGGCAAGCTTGACAGGCTCTTCAAAAACGAAGCCGAGGCTTTTGTCACGTTCAGCATCGAGCGCGGCCGTTTCCTCGCCGAGATCACGATCCATTCCAATGGCCTGTATTACAGAGCAAGCGAACTTACAAATGACATGTACGCCTCTGTGGACTCCGGCGTCGCCGCTATCGAGCGCCAGATCCGCAGAAACAAGTCTCGCCTCGAGAAGAAGCTTCGCGAGGGAGCACTGGAGCGTGACGCCGTACCTGCATTCGTCCCTGCCGACGAGGACGAGTCGGACGAGTTCAAGATAGTGCGCACAAAGCGCTTCTCGATAAAGCCGATGTCCCCCGAGGAAGCCATCCTGCAGATGAATCTTCTCGGCCACCAGTTCTTTGTTTTCAAGAACACCGATGAGGACGAGGCCGTCTCCGTTGTGTACAAGCGCAACGCCGGAGGCTACGGTCTCATCTCCGATGACGGGCTTGATGCCGAATAAGCTCGGCTAAACACATATAAATAACATAACAAACAGGAGGAAAGAAGCATGAAATGCCCCCGCTGCGGTCATGAGATGACGCTTGATACGCACAGAAAATATCCGCTCGAGATGTGTTATGAATGCGGCTATATGGAAGGCCGCGACATGGGTCCCGACGTAAAGGGAGAGACGAACTTTGAAAAGCTGAAAAGCCTGAACTTCAATGAGACCGTGGCTCTCTTGTCAAAGGGGTTCGGCATTGACGAGGAAAAGCTTTCCGACTGGCTCAGAAAGATCTGACACCGCAAAAGCCTGCACAGCCGTTTGGCTGCGCAGGCTTTTTTTAGTTAGGAACGAGAAATGAGGAGTGAGGAATTGAGATGCCGCCGAAGCCGACTGATTATAATTGTCGCGAAGCGACACAATAAATCCTCATTCCTAACTCCTGATTTCTGATTATTTCACAACGTTTTCCATTGCGTCGAAGAGCGGGGCAACGGTGTCGGGCCAGGGATAGCTGATGGCCTCATATTCGCCGTCTGCGAGAGGGCCGGTGCCGTTTGCGGCAAGCTCACGGTATGCGCCGACGATGCCGTTGATACGCTCGGGGAAGCTTGCCTTCTCGTCATCGGAAAGGCCGCTCATGTAGCCTGCCACGACCTCGCTGACCTCACCGGCTGTCGGATTCATCTCGGTGAAGAAGTCCGCCATATGAGCCGCAACGCTGAATGCGTTGATTGAGGAGCCCGCCGTGCCCGGGCGGTAGCTTGCGATCATCTCATCGAGTATCGCGTTGAAGGAAAGGTCAAAATCGCCGTTTGAATCGCCCTGAACGGGAACGAACACTCTGTTTGCCATTGCGATGAGCTTGTCGGCGGTAGCGTTTTTGCTCATGCTGACGGTGTACATCATGCCGGGCACAACGTCAAACCACGAAATAACGCCCTGACCCTCGGCAGTGAGATTAACGGAAGCCGTGCAGTAGCCTACCTCGGCCTCGCTCGTCTCTGTCCATGTGTAGTGCATTCCGGAGATGTCCTCCTCGGCTGCGAGAGAAGCGATGCGTGCGTTGTACTCGTCACCCTCAAAGCTGTAATCGGCCTGACCGATCCTGCTGCTGCCGCTTATCATGCTGTATGCAGCATTCTCAAACTGCTCGAAGGCGGAGAAGTCAACGCCCATGTCGTTGATGAGCGACTCGACCGTTGCTTCCTGAACGGGGTTTGCAATGTTCTCGCCGGTCTTTTCGGCTGCGGGAGCTTCCTCAGCGGGAGCCTCTGTCTTTACGCCGCAGGCGCACATCGTGAGCACCATGATAACGGCGATAAATAAGCACATAAACTTTTTCATAATGATCTCCTTGTTATTTCAAACCGTTTTCCGCGTCTTACTCCGCGGAGCCGATAACCTCTGTCGGCACAGCAGATTATAAAATCATCCGGTCTCAAAATCAAGCTAAGAATTATTAAATCGTCATATTTTCCAAGCACAAGGCCGTGCGTTTTCGCGCACGGCCTCAAAGTGTGGGTTTGTCATTGCGAACCGGTGACCGATGTCACCGGTTCGCAATCCGCATTCTCTAAAAGCGCTGAAATATGCAGCATTTTTCAAAGGAGATGCGGATTGACCTGTTTAGTTTAAATTTACTTGCTGAAAAGCTTTCCGAGAGCGCCCTTGATTGCGGTTGCGGCAGACTTTGCGGTTGTTGCTGCTGCTTTCAAAACATCGTTCGTTGTGTAAAGCCTATACGCGGAATAACCGTTGTCGTACGACAGCGAGTAAACCGATATTGCGACCTTCAATCCGTCATGCGTGGCGACCGTAAGCGACTTAGCAAACGGAGTGCCTGCTTTTATAGTAAGGACACTGTTTTCCACTGTGTAATTGGTGATCTTCTTGCCGTCAAGCATGACATAATCAACATCAGCAAGTCGTCCGAGATCTACTCTGATGGTGGTCTTTGCTTCCTGCTCCGCTGCCTCTTTCTGTTCAAGCGCAGCAAGGATCAGTCTTGCTATCTGAGCATAGCCGTTCGGAGTGGGATGGAGATTGAGTCCCAAAGGCTCGGAAAGAGCCTCCGTTAACGTCTGCGTATTCTCAGTGGAAGGAGTCTCAATATTTGAAATGTCAACATATATGTAGCCGTAATCATCTGCGCACTGCTTATAATACTGGTTCATCAGGTCGAAAAGGACATTGATCGCAGAACCGATCGGAACGAGATAGTCATTATCCAATACAACGTTCTGGATGGGATTGACCGCGCCGACGAGGACGACCGTAGCATCGTCGTTATTTTCCTTTATGTAGTCAAGAAGGAGCTTGTATGCCCCCTTCCAGTACTCAAAGGAGGAGTAGAGCTGTGAAATAAGATTTTCTATTGCAGCAGGAAGCGTTTCCGTGTCAGATAGGTCGATATCATCAATATATAGAGTAATATTTCTGTGCAATACATCGCCCTGACCGAGCTGTATGGTAACAAGGCTTGCTTCGTTCAGAAGGTCGCAAATACTGTCAACCTCGCCTTCTTTACCGTAAGTTCCGTCTCCTGCGACGTTGCAGCTGTTCACATCTCCGAAGTATGCGAGATCAGCATCATAGCGGTATCTCAGAGCAGCGGAGCTGTGAATATACTCATCATCGAAGAAGTTGTCATCAATTCCGAGGAGATCAAGGAAGAACGCCGTTGTAAGACCGTTCTGTGCGATAGGCCAATACTTAGCGCCGGTGTCTCTGATATCGGAGGGTGTATTAAGATTCAGCCCGTTTGCAACAAGCAAAGGGAATGAGCCGGTAACATTTCTGCAATTATATGATGCCGAGCTTACCTCAAATATAAGTTTGCCGTCGTTGTCTACTTCCTCCCATGTTTTCTGGCCTTCGAGAGAACCGTGATTATCCATCAGGTAAACTTCATTCTCCCAGTTATCTGATGCGCCGAAGCCGCGGGAATAGCTGTCACCCAAAGCCACATAACCTGTGCCCTCGGCATATTTGGCAAGTACATTTGTTTCCTCACCGTCAGCAAAAGCAGGCACGCACAAAATAGAAGCCGCCATTGCAATGATAAGGATGCTTGCCAAGAGTTTTGTCATTTTCTTCATGTTCATTCTCCTTTTCAACTTTATATTTAAGCTGTTTACGCAGCTGTAAATACCGAATCAAGCCCAAAAACGCGAAAAGGCGCACTATGCCCACGGAATCATCCGTAGGCATAGTGCGC
>DCGN01000030.1 GCA_002315275.1 Clostridiales bacterium UBA1777 | reverse complement strand
AGCTCTCCGTCGGCCTTACCGTCTGCAAGCTCCTCCGCATACCTACGCGCAGCACGGATTATCTCGTCTCTTCCGCCGTAGTTTATGCAGATATTTGCCTGAAAGCCCTCGTATCGGGAGGATATTTCCTCTGTCTTGGCTATTTCACGGCGCAGCTCATCAGGGAGTCCTTCCACATCGCCGAGAACCTTCATCCTGATATGGTCGCGCTCCATCGTGTCGATCGCCTCTTTGAGATATTTGTCCAAAAGGCGCATTATCGTGCTTACCTCTTCGGGCGGGCGCTTCCAGTTTTCCGTCGAAAACGCATACACCGTGAGATACTCAACGCCGATATCCCTGCAGTAGGTCGCTATGCGGCGGAACGTCTCCGACCCGACGGCATGCCCCGCCGTTCTCGGCAATCCGCGCTTCTTGGCCCATCGGCCGTTGCCATCCATAATTATGGCAATATGGCGGGGCAGACCGGATCTCTCCTGCTCCCCCGCCGCATTGTTAATTTTATCTGCCATCAGATCTCCGTAAGTTCCTTTTCCTTCTGAGAGGTGATCTTATCGATCTCCTTGATGTAGTCATCGGTCAGCTTCTGAACGTCCTTCTCGGCGACCTTGTAGTCATCCTCGGTGATCTCGGATGCCTTCTGCTGCTTCTTGAGCTTTTCAATAGCATCTCTGCGGATGTTGCGGATGGCCACCTTACCCTCTTCGCCGTACTTTTTGGTCTGCTTGACCATTTCCTTACGGCGCTCCTCTGTGAGGGGAGGGAATACGAGGCGGATCATTCTGCCGTCGTTCTGGGGGTTGATGCCGAGCTCGGAAGCGAGAATTGCCTTCTCAATGCCCTTGAGTACGGAGCCGTCCCAAGGCTGGATAAGCAGCGTGCGGGGGTCGGGCGTTGCTATGGAGCCAAGCTGGTTGATGGGTGTGGGAACGCCGTAGTAATCAACAAGGATCTGGTTGAGAACGTTGGCATTGGCGCGGCCCGCTCTTATCGTTGCAAGGGATGCCTGCAGCGCATCGCAAGCCTTCTGCATCTTGGTTTCGAATTCTTTGTAGTCAGACATGGTTTTACCTCCGCTATATATGTTTTAAAATGTTTTATTTTACGAGTGTTCCGAGCTTCTCGCCTGCGAGAACGCGCAGAATATTATCGGGATCCGCCAGCGCAAACACGACGACCGGGATATTGTTGTCCATTGCGAGGCTGGTTGCCGTTGTATCCATAACGGCGAGGTGGCGGGCAAGGACTTCATCATAGCTGATATCATCAAACCTGACGGCGGAAGCATCCTTTCTGGGATCTGCGGAATATACGCCGTCAATATTCTTTGCGAGAAGTATCGCGTCCGCCTTGATCTCAGCAGCGCGGAGAACCGCGGCTGTATCGGTGGAGAAGAAGGGCATACCGGTTCCGCAGCCGAACATCACGACGTTGCCGTTTTCAAGGTACTCTACGGCCTTCTTGGTGTCATATCTCTCGCCGACGCCCTGAATGTCAACAGCCGTCATGACCTTTGCGGGAACGCCGAGCTGCTTGAATACATCGGCTACGGCGAGGCAGTTCATAGCGGTGGCAAGCATGCCCATTCTGTCCGCGCTGACTCTCTCGACATGGCCTGCGCCGTCCTTCACGCCGCGCCAGAAGTTTCCGCCGCCGACAACTATACCGACCTGAACGCCCATCTCAACGGCCTTCTTAACGGTATTGCAGACTTTGGAAACGAACTCGAAGTCATATCCCGTCTTCTTCTCGGCCGCAAGTGCTTCGCCGCTGATCTTTAAAAGAACTCTTTTATATTCCATCTCTGTCTCCTTATATATCAAGTATACCCATAATTACTATACCCGCTATCACGAGAGCGATTGAAAGATAATGCTTTGCCGAAAGCTTTTCCTTGAGGAAAAGCCGTCCCCATAGGACGCTGGCGACACAGTACGAGCTTATCATCGGAGCCGCGAACATCAGATGCTCCGTATCCGCCACAGCGAATATGTAGAAGAACTGACCTGCCGTTTCAAACAGCGCGCCCACGTACTTGGGCACCTCCTGCCTGACTGTCAGCTTCTGCTTCTTCACGCCCGCGGTGTATATGAGCGCCGCCAGACCTATCGCAAAAAACGTAAACTCATATGCGACATTCGCGCTTTCCTCGTCAAGCACCTCGAGCACGCGGTTATCCGCAAACGTGCCGAGAGCATCGAGCAGGCAGTATATGATCGGGATCGTCAGCGCGAGCCAGCTCTTGGCATAGCGGAAATTCGCCTCATCCTGCCTTGCGGCGCGCAGCTCCTCGTCCTCCCTCGCCTCCGTAATGCCGAGGCCGATAACGCCTATGCACACAAGCGCTATCGCGGGAATTGCCGCAGCAGGCATATCCTCGCTGATGCCGACTGTTACTATCGTCAGCACGGCGACTATTGCGCCGGAGCTGTTGCAGATAGGAGACGAGATCGACAGCTCGATATATCTCAGTCCGAAATAACCGACGGCCATCGAGCCTATATAAAGCATCGATACGGGCAGATAACGGAGGATGATTTCCCAATTAATCTCAACTCCGCCGAAGGCGACCTGATACGCTCCGTGAAGCCCCATGACGATGCCCACAGCCGTAACCATTTTCAGATGGCTGAACTTATCCCTCGCATCGCGGCAGCCTACCTTGGAAAAAAGATCGGAGCCGCTCCAGCAGACAAGAGCAATAAGGGAAAACCAGAACCACATAAAACGCACCTACGAACCCAGTATATCTGTTATTCTACCACAGACGAGTCGGTTTGACAATTCTATTTTGTAAACAAATACCGAGCAAACCGCGATTTTACCACGTACTAATCATTTCTTCTTTTCTCGCGGCTTGCCTAATATGCGGATATTCTCTCATCCGTTCGGCTGTGACGGCGTCCGGCATGTTTTTCCGTGCCGTTCGGATGTTTATAATTTTGATATATAAGGAAAAAAGCTAAAGTTTTTTGTTGTAAATAGGCAATTATATATTTACAAACACATATTTAGCTGTTAGAATACATCCGTTAAAGTCGAAAGATCAGGAGGATTGTCGAAATGAGCAGCAGAAAACGCATTGACGCCGACAGAATATACGGGCTTGACCCCTTCCATTCGGTAGTACCTTACATAATGCGCAACCGCACCGAGGCCGAGGTGTCGATCACTGAGGAATTTGATGTTACCGAGCTTCGCAAATACATCAAATCAAGAAACGAGTCCGAAGAGGGCACGCATCTCAAGCTCTTCCATGCTATCTGCACCGCTGTTGCAAGGACTATTTTCCACCGCCCGCAGATGAATCGCTTTATCGCCGGCCGTCATTTCTGGCAGCGTAAAGACATCACGCTCTCCTTCGTTGCAAAGCAGGCCTTTAAGGACAACGCCGAGGAAACGCTGATGTTCCTCAAGGTAAAGCCCGAAATGACTATAAATGAGATATCCCATATTATTCTCGGCGACGTTGCAAAAGCCCGCAAGTCCGGCACGAACAGTCTTGATGCAACGATGAAGTTTGTCGGCAGCCTCCCCCGCTTCGTGCTTGAGATACTCTTTTTTGTTATCCGCAGGCTTGAATACCACGGCATAATGCCGAAGTCACTCATGGCAGGAGACCCGAACTATTCCACCGCGCTTCTGTCCAACCTCGGCAGCATCGGCGCAGGCGCTCCGTATCACCATCTGTCCGATTACGGCACCTGCTCTATCATGATAACCATAGGCACGATGCACACGGTCGACAGAAAGATGGCCGACGGCACCGTCCAGCTCAGAGACGTTGTTGACATGACCCTCACTCTTGACGAGCGCATTTCCGACGGCTTCTATTTTGCAAAGTCTCTCCGCCTCACTAAATATATGCTTGAAAACCCGCTCGTACTCGAGCAGCCGATATGTGAGCCTCTCCCTGCAGAGCTCTGCAAATAATTACAGATATGAAAACGCCGCAGACAGTTCCGTTCAAGCGAACCGTCTGCGGCATTATTTTTATAATACTTCAGCCTCCGAAACAAGAAGCGTGGCCTCATTATCGGAAATATTTGCTATTCCCTTTGATACTCTGATAGAAGCAGTCTGCTCATCGCCGTACTTCACACGGACAACGCCTGCATCCATCGAGCACACCATCGGCGCATGGCCGCTTAATATCCCGACAGAGCCGAAATCAGTAGGAATACGGAGATACGATACCATAGTATCGATAACTGTGTTCACGGGCGACACGACCGTAAGATGGATCTTATCTGCCATCGGTAACACCTCAGACAAGGCTGCGCTTGGCGATAACATCGTCAATGCTGCCGCACATCATGAACGCGGACTCGGGCAGATCGTCGACATCGCCGCCGAGGATGGCCTGGAAGCCCTTTATCGTCTCATTAAGAGGAACATACTTGCCGCTCATGCCGGTGAAGTTCTCCGCGACGTGGAACGGCTGAGACATGTAGCGCTGAATTCTTCTCGCGCGGTTGACGGTAGCTCTGTCCTCTGCGGAGAGCTCTTCCATACCCATGACCGCGATTATATCCTGAAGCTGTCTGTACTTGGTAAGCACGGCCTTGACAGCCTTGGCAGTCTCATAATGATCCTTGCTGACGAGACCCGGCTCGAGCATACGGGAGGAGGACTCGAGAGGATCGACGGCGGGATAGATACCGAGCTCCGCTATTGAACGGGCAAGAACCGTCGTAGCATCAAGGTGGGAGAAGGCTGTAGCGGGTGCGGGGTCTGTAAGGTCATCTGCGGGAACGTAGATCGCCTGAACAGATGTGATGGAGCCGTTCTTCGTGGAGGTTATTCTCTCCTGAAGACCGCCCATCTCCGTTGCAAGTGTCGGCTGATAACCGACGGCGGAAGGCATACGGCCGAGCAGCGCGGAGACCTCTGAGCCTGCCTGCGTAAATCTGAATATGTTGTCTATAAACAGCAGAACGTCCTGACCGGATCTGTCACGGAAGTCCTCCGCCATTGTAAGAGCGGCAAGCGGAACTCTCAGTCTTGCTCCGGGCGGTTCATTCATCTGGCCGAAAACGAGCGCCGTCTTTTTGATAACGCCGGACTCCTGCATTTCGTTCCAAAGGTCGTTGCCCTCGCGGCTTCTCTCGCCGACGCCGCCGAATACGGAATAGCCGCCGTGCTCATATGCGACGTTTCTGATAAGCTCCTGAATAAGAACTGTTTTGCCGACACCTGCGCCGCCGAAAAGACCTATCTTGCCGCCGCGCTCATACGGTGTCATAAGATCGATGACCTTGATGCCCGTTTCGAGCATATCGGTGGAAGAGGTGATCTCGGTGAAGTCGGGTGCCGCTCTGTGTATGGGCAGGCGGAAAGAATCGTCCACCGGGCCGAGCTCGTCTATCGGGTCGCCGGAGACATTGAACATTCTGCCGAGCGTTGCCTCACCTACGGGAACCGTTATCGACGCACCCGTATCCGCTGCCTCATAGCCTCTTGAAATACCGTCGGTAGACGAGAGAGCTATGCATCTGACATTGCCTCCGCCTATCTGCTGAACGACCTCAAGCACGACCTTTCTGTCGGCAAGGGCGATCTCTATTGCGTTGTACAATTCCGGCAGCTCGCCGGCGTTAAAGTGGATATCCACGACAGGGCCGATGACCCTTTTTACTATACCTGTTCTCACAGACTGCCTCCTGTTCGCCTTTATTTTTAAGCGATGCTCTGCTTATCCGGCCTCACTGATGAGCCGAGCGAAGCGCCTCTGCGCCGCCCGTTATCTCGCTCACCTCGGTCGTGATCGCGGCCTGTCTTGCATGGTTCAATTCAAGCTGAAGCTCGGCTATAAGCTCTTCCGTGTTGTCGGACGCGGACGTCATCGCCGTCATTCTGGCGGCATGCTCGCCCGTTCTTGCCTCAAGCAGCACCGAATAAACGGAGTTTTTGAGGTACATATCCGTCAGCTGTTCCATTATGCCATCCTTGTCGGGTTCAAAGATAACGTCCCTCGCCTCGCCGCCGTCATTTTCAACGGACATCGGAAGAAGTACCTTTGACGCAGGCTGCTGTGACAGCACGGACACGAACCTCTCATATACGAAAACGATCCTGTCGGCCTCGTGCGAGAGGAAAAGCTCCTTGAGATACTCCGACACCTCTGCCGCCTGAACAAACTCGGGGACATCGGACACCTCAAACGTCTTTCTGACGGAAAGCTTCGCCGCGGATATCGCATCCCTGCCCCAGCTTCCGCATACGACGAAGAAGTTTTCACACGTCTCCTCTTTGCTGAGAGAAGCGGCATATTTGAGAAGGCTGCTGTTATAGCCTCCGCACAGGCCTCTGTTGCCCACGCAAAGGACAAAGCAAACCTTTTCTGCCTCTCTCTTTTCGAGGAGCGGATTTCCCACCGCGCCGGAAACGCTGAGGCCGTTCATAACGGTATAGCACTTGGATGCGAACTCGCGCATCGATGCCATTGCCTGCTGAGTCTTCTTCAGCTTGGAAGAGGCCACCGTCTTCATGGATCTGGTTATCTGACGTGTGCTCTCCACGCTTTTGATGCGTGCCTTGATCGCGCGCATGTTTTTCATCCGGCAGCCCTCCTTTCAGAGTTTATTTAAAGCTCTTTACGAATTCGCCGATAACGGAGCGAAGCTTATCAAGCTGAGCCTTATCAAGCTTCTTGCCCGTCATGACTATTGCTTCAAACTCGGGATAATTTCTGTTGACAAACGGAACGAGCTCAGACTCGAATCTGACTATATCCGCCGTGCTGATGCCGTCGGCAAAGCCTTCGTTTACAGCGAAGATGGCTATGACCTGATCTGGCGCGGACATGGGAGCGTATCTGCCCTGCTTGAGAACCTCCGTCATTCTCTCGCCTCTGTCAAGCGTGGCCTTCGTGGCCTTGTCAAGCTCTGCGCCGAACTGCATGAACGCGGCGAGCTCTCTGTACTGTGCCATGTCCATTCTCAAGCGGCCTGCCACCTGCTTCAT
>DCGN01000118.1:13691-13845 GCA_002315275.1 Clostridiales bacterium UBA1777 | reverse complement strand
AGAGAGTTTTGCACCGACGCCGTTTTCCGTGACGGCGCTCTCACCCTCGGCGCTGTTTCCGACTCCCGTATTCCCGCTTCTGACGGTTTGATTATTATCCCGGGTCTCGCAGATGTACATGTTCATTTGCGTGAGCCGGGCTTTTCTTATAAAG
>DCGN01000118.1:13319-13489 GCA_002315275.1 Clostridiales bacterium UBA1777 | reverse complement strand
GCGAATAACGTTATCGCCTTCTCGGATGACGGCAAGGGCGTTCAGAGCGATTCGATGATGCGAAGCGCCATGGAAAAAGCGAAGAAGCTCGGCAAGCTCATCGTTGCCCACTGCGAGGACAATACGCTTCTCCGCGGAGGATACATACATGACGGAGAATACTGCCGCGC
>DCGN01000118.1:0-13267 GCA_002315275.1 Clostridiales bacterium UBA1777 | reverse complement strand
GCAGGTCAAGCGTGACCTTGAGCTCGTCCGCGAGACGGGGTGCGGATATCATATCTGCCATATCTCCACGAAGGAGAGCGTTTCGCTTCTGCGCAAGGCTAAGCGCGAGGGGCTGAACGTCTCGGGAGAGACGGGGCCTCACTATCTTCTGATGGATGACAGCATGCTTGAGGAGGATGGGCGCTTTAAGATGAACCCGCCTATAAGAAGCCGCGCCGACCGCGATGCGCTCATCGAGG
Organism: Clostridiales bacterium UBA1777; assembly: GCA_002315275.1. GTDB lineage: Bacteria > Bacillota > Clostridia > Oscillospirales > Oscillospiraceae > Limivicinus. Next base: position 13,028 of record DCGN01000118.1, on the reverse strand, counting down.
GTCTGCTTGACGGCACGCTCGACATGGTCGCGACAGACCATGCTCCGCACTCTGTCGAGGAGAAGTCCCGCGGGCTTGAAAAGAGTGTTATGGGCATAGTCGGCCTTGAAACGGCGTTCCCGCTTCTGTATACGGGGCTCGTGAAAAAAGGCTTCTTGACGCTTCCGGAGCTCGTGCGCGTGATGCACGCAAACCCGTGCAGCCGCTTCGGTATTGACATGCCGATAGAGAAAAGCTTCGCCGTGTTCGACCTCGGCGCAAGGTATAAAATAGATCCCGACGAATTCCTCTCCATGGGCAGAAGCACGCCGTTTGCCGGAGCGGAGGTCTTCGGAAAATGCCTTATGACCGTGTGTGACGGCAAGGTCGCATACGCTGAGAAAGGGGAGCGCGCATGAAGCAGGGCATGTTCACCGTACGTGAAAACATCCCCATCACGAGGGACGTATATAAGCTCCGCCTTGAGGGTGACACCTCGGCGATAACGAACTGCGGTCAGTTCGTAAATCTGAAGATTGACGGTCTCTTCCTTCGCCGCCCGATATCTGTATGCGACGTCGAGGGCGATATACTCACGGTAGTTTTCAGAGCGGTCGGAGCGGGCACGGAACGCATGGCAGCGTGGAAAAAAGGCGATAGCGCCGATATACTCACGGGGCTCGGAAACGGCTTCGACACATCTCTCTCGGGTGAAAGACCTCTTCTCATCGGCGGAGGCCTCGGATGTACACCGATGATGCTTACGGCAAAAAGGCTCATATCCGAGGGCAGAAAAGTATCCGCCGTGCTCGGATTCAATACGAAGGACGAGCTCATCCTTGAGGACGAGCTTTGTTCTCTCGGAGCTGACGTAACAGTAACGACGGCTGACGGCTCATACGGCATCAAGGGCTTTGTCACGGACGCGCTCGGCGCGATGGATTACACCTACTTCTACGCTTGCGGCCCCGAGGCTATGCTCAAAGCGCTCTGCAGAGAGACGAAGACCCCGGGCGAGCTGAGCTTCGAGCAGAGAATGGGCTGCGGCTTCGGCGCGTGCATGGGCTGCACCTGCAAAACGCTTGCCGGCAATAAGCGCATCTGCAAGGACGGTCCCGTTCTTAAGAAGGAGGAGCTATTATGGGGAGACTGACAGTTGATCTCTGCGGCATAACGCTCGATAACCCCGTGATACCCGCCTCGGGTACGTTCGGCTACGGCTATGAGTTCGCGGAGCTATACGATATAAACATCCTCGGCACGTTCTCCTTTAAGGGGACGACACTCAACGAGCGCTTCGGCAACCCCACGCCGAGAATAGCCGAGACGCCATCGGGCATGCTCAACGCCGTCGGCCTGCAGAATCCGGGTGTTGACAAGGTGATCGCGGAGGAGCTTCCGAGGCTCAAAAAGTGCTTCGATAAGCCGGTTATGGCAAACGTGAGCGGGTTTTCGCTTGATGAGTACGTCACGGTATGCTCAAGGCTCGATAAGCAGCCGCAGGTCGGCTGGCTCGAGGTGAACATCTCCTGCCCGAACGTACACGGCGGAGGGATGAGCTTCGGCACGGATCCGCATCAGGCCGCTGAGGTAACAAGAGCCGTCAAGGCTGTGACAGCGAAGCCCGTTATCATGAAGCTCTCGCCGAACGTGACTGATATCGTTTCGATAGCGCGTGCCTGCGAGGATGCGGGAGCTGACGGAATAAGCCTCATAAACACGCTCATGGGTATGCGCTTTGATCTTAAAACGAGAAAGCCGATACTCTCGAATATAACGGGCGGCATGTCCGGCCCCGCGGTGTTTCCGATAGCGCTGCGCATGGTGTATCAGGTCGCAAGGGCTGTTGATATTCCGGTAGTCGGTCTCGGCGGGATATCCTCTGCCGACAATGTGCTCGAGATGATGATGGCGGGCGCGGCGGCTGTCGAGGTCGGCGCGGCAAATCTCACCGACCCGTTTGCGTGCAAGAGGATCATAGAAAATCTTCCCAATGCCATGGACAGGCTCGGGATCAGAAATATTTCGGAACTTACAGGAGGTTCAAAATGAAAAGAGACGTTATAGTCGCGTGCGATTTCCCGACGGCGGAGCAGACCCTTGCTTTCCTCGACGGGTTCTCCGATGAGAAGCCCTTCGTCAAGATAGGCATGGAGCTTTATTACGGAGCAGGCCCCGAGATAGTACGCGCGATAAAGGCGAGAGGGCATAAGATATTCCTTGACCTTAAGCTTCATGACATCCCAAACACCGTGAAAAAGGCGATGCACGTTCTCTCCGCGCTCGATGTTGACATCTGCAATCTCCATTGCGCAGGCGGCCTCGATATGATGCGCGCCGCTGTTGAAGGCCTCACGAGAGAGGACGGCACGCGCCCGCTTCTCATCGGCGTAACTCAGCTCACGTCTATCGATCAGACCAGAATGGAAAACGAGCTTCTGATAAACAGACCTCTTCCCGAGGTCGTTATGCAGTACGCGCAAAACGCAAAGGCGGCGGGGCTTGACGGCGTTGTCTGCTCTCCGCTCGAGGCTGAAAAGGTGCACTCCGTCTGCGGAGACGGCTTCCTTACCGTGACGCCCGGTATCCGCTTTGCGGACGGTGCCGTCGGCGATCAGCAGCGGGTCACGACCCCGGCGAAGGCGCGCGAGATAGGCTCCGATTACATTGTTGTCGGCAGACCGATCACAGCTGCGGACGATCCCGTAGCGGCATACAGAAGATGCGTAAAAGAATTTGCGGGGGAATGAGATATGACGAACATTGAAAAGACCGTAGCAAAAGACCTGCTCTCAATCGGCGCGGTGTTTTTCCGTCCCGACGAGCCTTTCATATGGGCAAGCGGCATCAAGAGCCCAGTGTACTGCGATAACCGCCTCACGCTTACTGCGCCCAACGTGAGAAACGACGTGGAGAACGGCCTTGCAGAGGTCATTAAGGCCAACTATCCCGGCGTCGAGGTGCTCATGGGCACTTCCACCGCGGGAATTGCTCACGCGGCCATAACGGGCCATATAATGGGTCTTCCGATGGGCTACGTCAGAAGCGGCGCGAAGGATCACGGCAGACAGAATCAGATAGAGGGCAAGCTCGAAAAGGGACAGAAGGTCGTCGTGGTCGAGGACCTTATCTCCACCGGCGGCAGCGTTATAGAGGTGGTAAACGTCCTGCGCGAGGCGGGCGCTGAAGTGCTCGGCGTTGTCAGCATATTCACCTACGGCATGAAGAAGGGCATTGAACGCCTTGCGGCCGCCGATGTGAAAAACATATCGCTCACGAATTTCGACGTTATCGCAGCCGTCGCGGCAGACGAGGGCTATATAAGAAGCGAGGACGTTGAGCGTCTTATCGCATTCAGAAATGACCCGTCCGACGAGTCATGGATCAAGAGGTAAATTGATGAATAACCTTATTGATATAATGCAGCTCTCCGTTGAGGAGATTGACGAACTGATAGCGACTGCGCTCGATATAATCGCAGACCCCGATAAGTACGCCGAAAGCTGCAAAAGGAAAAAGCTTGCAACTCTGTTTTTCGAGCCGTCCACAAGAACTCGACTCAGCTTCGAGGCTGCAATGTACGAGCTCGGCGGTCAGGTGCTCGGCTTCTCTGCGGCAAACTCCAGCTCCGCGGCAAAGGGCGAGAGCGTAGCCGATACCGTCCGCACGGTCGGGTGCTACGCCGATGTAATCGCGATGCGCCATCCCAAGGAGGGCGCGCCTCTCGTCGCAACGAGGACGGCGGGCGTACCCGTTATCAACGCGGGTGACGGCGGACACAACCACCCCACTCAGACGCTTGCCGACCTTCTCACGATATACCGCAAAAAGGGCAAGTTCAGCGGCCTCACGATAGGCCTCTGCGGAGACCTCAAGTTCGGCAGAACGGTGCATTCCCTTATCTGTGCCATGTCGCGCTACGAGGGTGTGAAATTCGTCATGATCTCCCCGGAGGAGCTCAGAGTGCCGCGGTATCTGATAACGGACGTAATCGACAGAAAGGGTATACCCTATGAGGAGACAACGAGCCTCGAGGAGGCCATGCCGAAGCTCGATATCTTGTACATGACGAGAGTACAGCGCGAGAGATTCTTCAACGAGGCCGATTATCTCCGCCTCAAGGACAGCTATGTCCTCACGCCTGAGAAGCTTGTCCCCGCGAAGAGCGATCTCATCGTCATGCATCCGCTGCCGCGCGTAAACGAGATATCCGTTGCTGTTGACGCCGACCCGCGCGCGTGCTATTTTGATCAGGTGCTGAACGGCAAGTATATGCGCATGGCGCTCATTCTAAAGCTTCTGGAGGTCAAGGTATGATAATCGGACAGATAAAGGACGGCATCGTGCTTGACCATATCACGGCGGGCAAGGGCTTCGAGATATACAACGTCCTCGGCCTCGGAAAGCTTGACTGCACCGTCGCGATGATCAATAACGCCGAGAGCGAAAAAATGGGCAAAAAGGATATCATCAAGATAGGTCAGGTCATAGACCTTGATTTCACCGTGCTCGGTTATCTTGACCCCGGCATCACCGTGAACATCATCAAAGACGGTAAGCTTGCCAAACGCGAGCATCTCATGCTTCCCGAGAGCATAACGGGGCTTATAAAGTGCAAAAATCCGCGCTGCATTACCTCCACGGAGCAGGAGCTTCAGCACGAATTCAAGCTTGTTGACATAGAAAGAAAGATATACAGGTGCGTTTACTGCGAAAGCGAAGCACCCAAGCAGCTGTAAGGAGTGAGGCAGATATGAAACGCAGGGATTTAAAAAAGATTCTAATCATCGGCTCGGGCCCTATCGTCATCGGTCAGGCGGCGGAATTCGACTACGCCGGCACTCAGGCATGCCTCTCCCTCAAGGAGGAGGGCTATGAGGTCATCCTCGTAAACTCCAACCCCGCCACCATCATGACAGACACCACTATTGCCGACAAGGTGTATATGGAGCCGCTCACGCTTGAGTACATCGCAAAGATCCTCCGCTACGAGCGCCCGGACGCCATCGTCCCCGGCATAGGCGGGCAAACCGGCCTAAACATGGCCATGCAGCTTGAGAAAAAGGGCGTTCTGAGAGAATGCGGCGTTGAGCTTCTCGGCACGAGCAGCGAGAGCATCGAGCGCGCCGAGGACAGAGAGCTTTTCAAGGAGATGTGTCAGTCGATAGGCGAGCCCGTTATTCCCTCGGAAATAACCTACTCTATCGAGGAGGCGCGCGAGGCTGCAAAGCGTATCGGATACCCGGTAGTCCTTCGCCCCGCGTTCACTCTCGGCGGCACGGGCGGCGGCTTTGCCAATGACGAGGCCGAGCTTGACGAGCTCGGCGCAAACGCCTTCGCGCTTTCCCCGGTGCATCAGGTGCTTATCGAAAAGTCAGTCAAGGGCTACAAGGAGATAGAGTTCGAGGTCATGCGTGACTCCGCCGATACCGCAATCACGATATGCGGCATGGAAAACGTAGACCCCGTCGGTGTCCACACCGGCGACTCCATCGTTGTTGCGCCGATCCTGTCTCTCAGCGATGAGGACAGAAAAATGCTCAACGACAGCGCCATCCGCATAATCCGCGAGTTGAAGATAGAGGGCGGGTGCAACGTGCAGTTCGCGCTCGACCCGAACTCAAGCAGGTATTACCTCATCGAGGTCAACCCCCGCGTGTCGCGCTCGTCCGCTCTCGCATCGAAGGCGAGCGGCTATCCCATCGCCCGTGTCACGGCAAAGATCGCTGTCGGCATGACGCTTGACGAGATATCCGTTGCGGGCGGCAAGGCCTCCTCCGAGCCGAGTCTCGACTATATCGTTGCCAAATTCCCGCGCTTCCCGTTCGACAAGTTCAGCACCGTTCCCAACGTCCTCGGCACTCAGATGAAGGCCACGGGCGAGGTTATGGGCATCGGCTCCACGCTTGAGGAGTGCTTCCTCAAGTCCGTGCGCTCTCTTGAGATAGGCGTGTGCCACTTCCGCATGAAGAAGTTTGACACCTATACGAAGGAGCAGCTCAAGGAGTACGTCTCTCAGTTCAGAGACGATAATATCTACGCCATAGCCCAGCTCATCCGCCTCGGAGTATCCGTTTCAGAGATACATGCGATAACTATGATAACCGAGCTTTTCCTCGAGTCCGTCAAACGCATCGTGGACATGGAGAATAAGCTCAGGGAGAACGTCTGCTCAACGGCCGTGCTGTCCATGGCAAAGGTCATGGGCTTCTCGGATAAGTACATCGCCTCGCTCTGGAATCTCCCCGAGAAGGATATCTACGCGCTTCGCCGCGAAAAGGGCATCACACCCGCCTTCAGAATGGTCGATACACTCCACACCGGCGAATATATCCCATATCTCTACTCCTCCTATCAGGGCAAGAACGATTCCCGCCTTACGGAGAAGAAAAAGATCATCGTCCTCGGTGCCGGCCCGATAAGAATAGGCCAGGGCGTTGAGTTTGACTATTCTACCGTACACGCCGTGCAGACCATTCGCCGCGAGGGCTATGAGGCCATTATCGTCAACAACAACCCCGAGACTGTCTCTACCGACTATACAACAGCCGACAAGCTCTATTTTGAGCCCCTCACTCCCGAGGACGTTATGGCTATCATCGACTACGAAAAGCCCATCGGCGTTGTCGCCTCCCTCGGCGGTCAGACTGCTATTAACCTCGCCCAGCCGCTTGCGGACAGAGGCGTCAATATAATCGGCACCGACTGCGCCGCGATCGAAAGAGCGGAGAACAGAAAGAGCTTTGAGAAGATACTCAAGGATCTCGGCATTCCTCAGCCTCAGGGCAGAGCCGTCACGAATATCGAAGAGGGTGTTGCGGCCGCCGCGGAGGTCGGATATCCCGTGCTTGTCCGCCCGAGCTTCGTCCTTGGCGGCAGAGCGATGGAGATCGTCGCAAACGAGGAGATGCTTCGCCATTATCTCAAGACGGCTGTCGAGATAGACACCGATAAGCCCGTCCTTGTTGACCATTATATTCAGGGCAAGGAGGTCGAGGTCGATGCCATATGTGACGGCCGCGATGTCTTCGTCCCCGGCATAATGGAGCTCGTTGAGCGCACCGGCGTACACTCCGGCGACTCGATCAGCGTTTATCCGTCCTACTCGATATCCGACAAGGTCAAGGGTGTCATCCTTCAGTACGCTAAGAAGCTCGGTCTCGGCATCGGCATAATCGGTCTTTTCAACATACAGTTCATAGTTGACCCTAAGGACGATGTTTATATCATCGAGGTCAACCCGCGCTCTTCAAGAACCGTGCCGTTCCTCTCCAAGGCCACGGGCTGCTCTCTCGCAGATATTGCAACTGAGGTCATCCTCGGAGTAACGCTCAAGGAGCAGGGGATATTCAATATCTATCCCGATGAGAAGAAGCGCCACTATGTCAAGGTTCCCGTTTTCTCCTCTCAGAAGATAAAGGGACTCGATGCCTACCTCTCTCCGGAGATGAAGTCCACCGGCGAGGCCATCGGCTACGATTCAAAGCTCTCCCGCGCGATGTACAAGGCGTTTCAGGCCTCGGGCATGAAGCTCCAAAACTACGGAACCGTCATCGTCACGCTCGCGGATGAGGACAAGGAAGAGGCCTTCCCGCTCGTGGAGAGGTTTTATAATATGGGCTTCAACATTGCCGCGACAGCGGGCACCGCAAAGTTCCTCAAGGAGCGTGGTGTCAGAACGCACAAGCTCGGCAAGCTCTCAGAGGGCAGCAACGAGATAGTGGACTTTATCCGCTCCGGCTTCGTCTGCTACGTTATCAACACGCGCGGCATCTCCTCCGGCGCACACAATGAGGACGGCGCCGCCCTTCGCCGCTGTGCGACGGAAAACGGCGTAACGACCTTTACGAATCTCGACACAGTCAAGATAGTTCTCGATGTTCTCGAGGAACTCACGATCTCCGTCTCCACGATAGATGCGGAGTAAGACCGTATATACGAAAATGACACCGACTCATCCGGGCCGGTGTCATTTTTACATGCAATATTCAGGTGAGCAATATTCTGTCCGTGTTCAGCACCTTGCCCGTGCCCTGACGGAATCGGGAGAGAAGATCGTTGACGGTCATCTCGGCGCGTTCGTCGCCGCTCACGTCAAGCACGATCTTTCCGGAGTTCATCATGAGCGTTCTGTTGCCGAGGTCGAGCGCACTCTGCATATTGTGCGTTATCATCATGCAGGTGAGCTCGTTTTCCTCGACTATGCTCTTCGTGAGTTCAAGCACCTTCTCGGCTGTGCCGGGGTCGAGCGCGGCAGTATGCTCATCAAGAAGCAGAAGCTTCGGCGGGTTGAAGGTCGCCATCATCAGCGTCAGCGCCTGCCGCTGTCCGCCCGAGAGAAGGCCGACGGGGGAGCGCATCCTGTTCTCAAGCCCCATGTTCAGAAGCGAAAGCTTCTCGCGGAAGGTATCTCTGTCCTTTGCTGTCATGTGAGAAAACCAGCCTCCGCTGCCTGCGGCAAGGGCGAGGTTTTCCTCGATGGTCATGCCCGGCGCGCTTCCGCGCATCGGATCCTGAAAAAGCCTTCCTATGACCTTAGCTCTTGCGTGCTCGCGCATGAGCGTGATGTCCTTTCCGTCAAGCTTGATCCTTCCGCTGTCACAGAGAAACGAGCCGCAAATCGCATTGAAAAGCGTGGACTTTCCCGCGCCGTTGGCGCCGATAATGCTCACGAAATCGCCCTTGTTAAGCTCAAGGGAAATATCATCAAGAGCAACGCGCTCATCAAAAGTGCCGGCATTAAAGCGTTTTGTAACGTGTTCAAGCTTAAGCATCATACCTCGCCTCCGTTTCTGCCGTGTGCGAGATAGCGCTTGAAGGTAGGCATCTGCGTCTTGATGTACGGTATGGATATCGCAAGCACGACGATGACGGAGGAGACGAGCTTGAGCATCGAGGCGGGCATATTGAAGCGAAGCGCAACGGTGTAGACGAGTCTGAAGATTATCGCGCCTATGACAACGCCGATCGCTCTCTTGACGATGCTTCCCTTACCCATCACCGTGCCGCCGATAAGAAGCGAGGCGAGCGCAATGGTTACCATGCCCTGGCCGATGTTGATGTCAACAGCCTTCTGATACTGCGCGAGCAGGCAGCCCGAGAGCGCGGTTATCGCGTTTGCGGCGCATAGGCCGACGGTCGTTGTGAAGGCGGTATTAATCGAGGAGGAGCGCACCATGTCGGGGTTGTTGCCTGTCGCTCTTATCGCAAGACCGAGCCTCGTTCTGAGGAAGAGGCTGAGAATTACTACGATGAGCGCCGTAAAAACGAGCGCCGCGGTGAGCTTGTACTGTCCTCCCGCGAAGGTATTGCCGAGCAGGTCCTTCGTAAGGGAGAAAACGGTGTCCGTCTTGTTCATGTTCAGAAGTGAGGCGCCGCCCATTATCGCGATATTTATCGAGTACAGCGCGGTGTTGACGATTATGCCCGCGAGCAGACTGTTCACGCCGAGCTTCGTCTGCAGAAGCGAAACTATGAACCCCGAGACTACGCCAGATAGCATCGCGGCGGGAATGGCAAGAAGGGGATGCCCCGATATCGCAACGACCGCACCCACGACCGCGCCGAGAGTGAAGCAGCCGTCCGTAGACAGATCGCACACGTTGAGCATGGAGTAGCTCAGAAAGAGCGCCAGCACCGTGAGCGAGCAGATAAGCCCGAGCTCAAGCGCCGTCTGAACAAGAGAAAAGATAGATGATATATCCATTATTAACGCTTTCTGAGAATCAGCCGAAGCTTTCGGCAGTCTCGATCATTTGATATTTAGAGCAGAACGGAGCAAATGCGTCTGCTGTCTGCGTTGGGTCAAAGCCGAGAGCGACGCAGGTCTCGGAGTTAACTGTGGCTGTGCCGTTGTCAAAGGTCATGACCGCGAGGGAAGCGGGGTCTTTTCCGTTTAAGAGTATGTCGGCGGCCATATTTGCCGTCTCAACGCCGAGGTTTGCGTAATCAACGCCGTAGCCGAGAAACGCGCCGTTGAGAGCAAAGGAATCCGCGCCTGTGTAGTGGGGGATGCCCGCCTCGATGAATATCTCGTATATAGCGAGCTCGGCCTTCATGATGGAGTTGTCGGTCGGGGTAAATACCGCGTCGACCCCATCGGCAACCATTGCCTGAGCGGCGAGAATGACCTCGTCGGCCGTTGTTCCGACGTGCTCGACGTACTTGATACCCTTTGCGTAAAGAAACGCCTTCGCGCTTGCAATAGCGGCTGTGGACGAATCCTGCCCCGCGTCATAGAGAAGTCCGATGCAGTCGGCATCGGGATCAAGCGCGAATATCAGGTTCATGACGGCGTTTGTGTCAAGATAGTCTGAGGTGCCGGTCACGTTGCTGCCCGGTGCGTCAAGACTCTCGACAAGGCCCGCTCCGATGGGATCGGATACGGCGGAGAAGACAACGGGGATGCCGGTGTCCTCGGTAGCGGTCTGCATGCGCATTGCAACGGGCGTCGCAACGCCTATCATCAGGTCGACCTTATCGGCCGTGAAGTTTGCGATGATCTGCTCCATGACTGTCGCGTCTGCGTTGCAGTTATCGTAGCTTATCTCAAAGGTGACGCCTTTCTCGTCGGCGATAGCCCCGAGCTGTGCCTGAATGTTTTCAACTATCTGGTTAAGCGAGGCATCATCAACGTAGTTGCAGATGCCTATCTTGTAGGAGCCCTCTTCCTTTGCCGTGCCTCCGCAGGCCGACAGAGCGAATACGAGAGCGAGGATAACCGTGATTGCAGTGAGCTTTCTGATGCAGGTCTTCATTTGTTTTTCCTCCTAATAATTATTTCGGGCGGCGGGATGGAGGACTTTTGCCGAAAGTCTTGTTTAGGAGAATAAAAAAACAGCCGCTTGCCCCACCATGGGACAAGAGCTGATCTCCTGCGATACCACCCAAATTGACGCATAACGCGCCCTCTCGCTTTTGCGTACCATCATACGCATCCCTTGGATAACGTGCGGGCTCACGTCGGTATCTACTCGGATGCTGCCGGCATCCTTTCGAGCCGCCCTCGGAAGTCCATTCAGCCTGTAGCGCCCGGCCGTGATCACACCGCCCACAGCTCTCTTAACGGGGGAAACACAAGCGTACTACTCTTCCTCATCGGTTTGCAATATTAAATTGGCCTTATTATCACAGATGAAAATTAATTTGTCAAGTCCTTTTTTATCTGTAGACAAACCGATAAACTGGGAGTATAATCACACTATATTGTGTCGTAATAAAATGAGATCAATATAGATGGTGTTTTTAGCAATAAAGATAAGATTTCGGAAACTTATTACGGCTTTTCAACGGACAGATTTGAAATATAAATATAAACAAGAGGTAACGCTATGCTCTGGTTTATGAATGACTATTCCGAGGGAGCGCACGGTGCGATCCTTCAGAGACTCCTCGATACAAACTATGAATCCACCTCCGGCTACGGTACGGATGAGTACTGCGCCTCCGCGGAGAAGAAAATAAAGGCCGCCTGCAAGGCCGATAACGCTCAGGTGTTCTTTATCTCGGGCGGCACGCAGACGAATCAGCTCACGATAGACGCTGTTCTCAAGCGATATGAGGCTGTCCTCTCAGCACAGACGGGTCACGTCGCCGCGCACGAGGCGGGAGCGATAGAATTCACCGGACATAAGGTCATAGGCATCCCTCAGCATGACGGCAAGATAGATATCCCCGCCGCCGAGGAGTATATGGCCACCTTCTATGCCGATGCAAACCATGACCATATGCCGTTTCCCGGCATGGTGTACATCTCCCATCCGACGGAGTACGGCACGCTCTATACGCTCGATGAGCTCACGCGCCTCAGAGCGCTCTGCGATAAATATGCCATGTCCCTTTTCGTGGACGGGGCAAGGCTCGGCTACGCGCTTGCAACTCCCGAGAACGAGCTTTCGCTTCCGGAGCTTGCAAGGCTTACCGATGTTTTCTACATAGGCGGCACGAAGGTCGGCGCGCTTTTCGGCGAGGCTCTCGTCTTTACGCACGGCAATGCCCCCGAGCATTTCATCACATCCGTCAAGCAGCACGGCGCAATGCTCGCAAAGGGCAGAATCCTCGGCCTGCAGTTTGACACACTTTTTACCGACGGGCTCTATGAGAAGATCGCCGCCAACGCCATTGTCTGCGCGCGCAGGCTTCGAGCGGCTCTCATTGAAAAGGGATACAGGATATACGTCGATTCGCCGACGAATCAGCTCTTTATAGTCATGGAAAACTCAAAGCTCGAAAAGCTCGGAGAGAAGGTCAGATACGGCTTCTGGGAGAAGCTTGACAATGAGCACACGGTCATCCGTTTCGCTACGAGCTGGGCAACGAGCGAGAAGAGCGTTGATGAGCTCATCGAATTGTTGTAAATAATTTTTTGATCATATCAGTTGGTTTTTCATTAATATGAGTGGAGGAAAAGCTATGAATTCGGAAAAGAGAAAGACTTTGGTTGCCGTTATCCTCGTTTGCGCGGCGGTGCTGTCCGTCGCGGCAGGAGGCTTCGGAATGTCAAGCGCGAAGAAGAGCAGTGCAGATAAGGTTTCCACATACGATGCTATACTCTTCCAGGTTGAGAGCGCAAGGCTTCTCGCTGAGGAGCTCGGCCTTGAGGATGTAAAGATAGGTGAGGAGGCCGATACGGAAGCTCCCGCCGTCGCTGAGCCGCAGGCGGATCCGCTTCAGAGCGAGGCGTATGCCGAAAATCCAGAGATCCTTGCGGCGCTGGAAAAGTATGCTCAGATAAGCGCCGATGACTACGTTTCTGACCTTGAGGCGACTATCGGCAGACCGCTGACGGATGACGAGAGGACAAAGCTCGTCAGCGCGATCGATAATTACAATTACCTCTGCAAGAACAGAGTCATGTCCGTTACGACAGAGTATGTCAATCCGGAAAGCGTTTCGTCTGCGGAAGCGACCCTTCAGCAGGCAAATCTGAACCTTGAGGCCGCTCAGCGTGAGTATAATGACAAGAGCTCCGCTCCCGCAAAGCTCCAGAGCGCATACGAAGCCGCGCAGGCAAATACGACCGCCGCGCAGGCAAATTACGATCAGCTTTC
>DCGN01000135.1:5449-11166 GCA_002315275.1 Clostridiales bacterium UBA1777 | reverse complement strand
CCGATGGACAGCATCCCGAGATTCATCGAGTATTCCGCCCATCCCGAGCGCATAAAATACAAGCACGAGCTTCTGCGTCCGATCCTCGAGGTCACCTACGGGTGCATCGTCTATCAGGAGCAGGTCATCCAGATATTCCGCCGGCTTGCGGGCTTCTCTCTCGGTCAGGCCGACATGATTCGCCGCGCCATGTCCAAGAAAAAGCACGCCGTCATTGATGCCGAGCGCATTGCCTTCGTCCACGGAGACGAAAAGCGCAGTATTGACGGTGCCGTCAAGCGCGGCGTTCCCGAGGCCGTTGCGAACAGCATTTATGACGAGATACTCGACTTTGCAAGCTACGCCTTCAACAAGGCTCACGCCGTGTGCTATGCGATAGTCGCCTACCGCACCGGCTATATGAAAAAGCACTATCCTCAGCAGTATATGGCCGCGCTTTTGACCTCCGTTCTTGAAAACAGCGCAAAGGTTGCCGAATATATTGCCGAATGCCGCGACATGGGCATGAAGCTCCTGCCGCCCGACGTAAACGAATCCGGCGCGAACTTCACCGTCGCGGGGAAGGATCTGCGCTTCGGCCTTGTTGCCATCAAGGGCATCGGCTGGGGCATGATAAACGGCGTTGTCGCCGAGCGCGAGAGAAACGGCAGCTTCCAGAGCTTTGAGGACTTCTGCCGCCGTATGTCGGGCAAGGATATGAACCGCCGCGCTGTTGAAAATCTCATCCGCGCCGGCGCGTTTGACAGCATTGAGAGAAACCGCAAGGCACTTCTGCAGATAGCGGGCACGGTGCTCGAGAATATCGCCCGTCAGGAGCGCAGCACGATAGACGGTCAGATCGATCTCTTCGGTGACTTTGCCGAGGAGTCCTCCGCCGCGACCTCTATCCCCATCCCGAAGGTGTCCGAGTTCACGCTTCAGGAGAAGATGATCATGGAGAAGGAGACAACAGGTCTATATCTCTCCGGCCACCCGATGGATCAGTACAGAGCGCTCGTGCGCAGAGCGGGTATGGCTCCCATCGCCGCAATTATGGGCGATTTCGCCTCCGAGGACGGCCCGAGCCGTTTTAAGGACGGGCAGACAGTTACCGTCGCGGGCATAGTTGCCTCCTCGAAGACGAAAACGACGAAGAATAACACCCTCATGAGCTACATTCAGCTTGAGGACGATACCGGCACGATGGAGCTCATCGTGTTCCAGCGCGCTCTCGATCAGGGCGGCGCATACCTCTCGGAAAACTCTGCCGTTATCATAAAGGGCAAGATATCCGTCCGCGACGAGAAGGAGCCGCAGATAATGGTAGACAACATCCGCCCGCTCTCCGATCTCACCTCTGCCGCGGAGCTTGAGCCGAAGCCCGAAAAGAAGCTGTGGGTCAAGCTTCCCTCCGCAAGCGACCCGATGCTGCACAGAATTCAGCTTCTGCTGACGATGTTCCCCGGCAAGCAGCAGATGGTGATATACTGCGAGAAGGAAAAGCGCAAGATGGGCTCAAGCTGCGTCATCCATGACGGGTTAATATTGGAGCTGCGCGAGCTTCTCGGCGATGCAAACGTCGTGATAAAATAAGCGTTCCATATTTGATATAAAGATAAGCGGAGCGCGAGTGCTCCGCTTATCTTTATTTTTATTAAACTCTCTCCCCGCTCGGTAGACTTTTCGGCAAGTTTGTGATATAAAAGATGCGAGAAAAAACAGGAGGAATAATATATGAACAAAAGAAAAGTGCTCACTATGCTTTTCATCGTGGTTTTTCTGCTTATCGTAGCAGTTATCTGCACATGGCTCGTAAGCTCCGATGCCGCCAAGGATGACGACAGCGAGCCCGCCGTCGAGCTTCCCACGCCGCCCATTGCGACAGAAGCACCCGTGACCCCCGCTCCCACCGCAGCGCCCGTTGTCACTCAGGCTCCGGCGGCAACTCCCGCTCCCACTCCCGTCCCGACACCGACGCCCACGCCTACTCCCACTCCAGCCCCGACACCCACTCCCGAGCCCGCCGGCACGCTCATCTCCTCGGGCAGCTTCAAGTCCGACACGGGAGTTAATCTCAACCTCAAGGTTGACTGGCAGGCAAGGGCGATCAGCGATTCTCAGGTGGAGATAACCGTCACCGTCAGCGCGGACTCCTATGCGCTTCATATGAAGGGCATACCCGGCTCGATCATGCTAAGCGTCGGCGACCAGTACGCCGTTATCGACAGCAAGGACGTCACCTATGACGGCAACGCCCTGCTGAACACCGTTTTCGGCTCAAAGACCTTTACGGTCAATCTCGCTTCGGGCTCCGAGGCAAGCTATGCGCTTCAGGCGGAGTGGCATTTCGGCGGCTCCTACCAGAAGAAGGCTCTCGATGTCATCGAGTGCGGCGGCACGTTTGACGTGATCCGCTGATAAGCAAACAGAACAAGCTAAAAGGGTATGAGATCAACCGATCTCATACCCTTTACTTTTATACGGAAAGTGCTGTTTAAGTAAGCTGTTATCTCTGCTCGAAGACGACCAGGGGAGATGCCTTCTTGGAGAGGTACTTGAAGCGAGCCATGGTGCCTGCTCTTCTTGCTCTGGCTTCGGTTCTGTACTTTACCTTGCTGACTACGCTCTTGAAACGGCCGGGAGCCTCCTGGTACTCAAACTTGTACAGCCAGGTGCCGCCGACATCGCCGCTCATGTTTGCGCCGCCGGAAACGTTATCGAGTTCTTCGTCATTAACCTGATTCTTCTCAAAATCTGCCATTTTTCTTTCTCCTTAAAAAATTTTTGATTTTTTACGCTGCCGGAATTCGGCAGTCAGTCTTGCGAGAGATGTCTCTCTCTTCGCTTTCATATGTTTATACGAAGGACTTCGGAAAAGGTACTGTATTTTTTCGTAAATTATGAAAACTTTTTTGACCGGCCGATTCCGTACTCTGAGCACCTGGGAAAAATCTTCCACGAGATGGAGTATAACACAACCCTTTTGCTTTGTAAAGTTTAAAGCGGCCCGTAAAATATAGAACAATCGTTCAATTTAGAGCGTTTTTTTGTCAATTATGAATGAAACGCGCGCTCACAATACAGCAAAACGACGAAAAAACGGGTCTTCAGTCCTTAACAAGCTCCGTCACTACATGCTGGCACAGCAGCATGCCCGCCGTTGCGGGAACCCATATGAGCGATCCCGGAACGCTTCTCCTGCCCGGAGGCGGTGCCTCGAGCTGAAGCGGCTCCATCGGCTCCTCCGGAGAGTACACCACCTGATGATGCTCAACCTCTCTCGCCCTCAGCTCCTTGCGCACAACTCTCGCCAGCGCGCAGCCGCGTGTCTTCGAGATATCGGTTATCTCGAGCAGCGACGCGTCCTTCTTGTTTCCCGTGCCGAGCGCTGAGATTATCGGAATATTGCGCTCGCGGCAGGTCATGATGAGGTCTATTTTGCAGGATACAAGGTCGATCGCATCGACAACGTAGTCATAGTCGGAAAAAAATCTTTCGCGCTCTGTAGCCTCGTAGTGGCCGTTTATCGCGGTTATCTCTGCATCGGGCGCGACCGCTCTTATCCTCTCCGCCATGACCTCCGTCTTGCTCCTGCCGACTGTCGGATAGGATGCGCAGAGCTGTCTGTTTATATTGCTCTCGCCGACGGTGTCCTGATCCACGAGCGTGAGTCGGCCTACGCCGGAGCGCGCCAGCGCCTCCGCGCACCATGAGCCCACTCCTCCGAGGCCGAACACGGCCACGTGGCTTCTCTTAAGCTTTTCCATTGCGCTCTCTCCGAGCAGCATTCCCGCTCTCAGCGTTCTCTCTTCCATAAATATCTCCCGATGTAAAAGATACGCCCCGGGGTCGGGGCGTATCGGTTCATTTTCAAAAAGCTCAGCCTACAAAGCGCTTGCCGTAGCCTTCGGTAACGGTGAGGTCAGCCATCAGGCCCTCGAGCCACTCGTTTGCATCCTCGGCGGAGAGGTTGTACTCTGCAATGTAGTCGCAGTATCTCTGGCCGTCGCCGATGTAGAACATCACGTGGTAGCCTGCGTAGGAGCTGGATTCGCCGTAGACGATGGCGGTGTCGCCGTACTGATGATCTGCGAAGCAGAATGCATCGAACTCTTCAACGGTAACGCCCTTTGCAACAGTCTCCATGAGGCCGCCGTCGGCAGCTGAGCCGGTATCCTCGGAATACTCAACGGCAAGAGCCGCGAAGCTATCCTCGGTCTTATCGCCCGCGTTGAACTCGGCAAGGATCTCCTCGGCCTTTGCGAGAGCCTCGGCCTTTGCCTCGTCGGTATAGGTGCCGTCATCGGAGGCAACAGCCTTGATGAGGATGTGGCGGACCTGCTTCATAGCGTAGTCATTGCGGTCTCTGGAGATGAAGGCAACAACATAGTAACCGGTCTCGGAGGAATTCTCGAACATGTAGACGTCGCCGTCCACGCGTGCATCGGAGCCGACCCATTCTGCGAACTCGCCGAGATTGGCTGCGCTTGCCTCGGTGGACTCAACGGTCTCTGCATCGGCAACAGCGGACTTGACAGCCTCGTTGAAGCGCTCAACGGTGATCTTCTTATCGGACTTGCGGTATGCGGAGTAGATGGAGCCTGCGGTGGCCTTTGCGGCAGCGAGAGTCTCCTCTGTGGGAGCGGAGGAGGTGTTGCCGTCGGTATCGGCGGACTCTACGGACTCTGCCTCAACAAAGTAGCTGATGTATTCGATAACATCATAGGTATCGGCGAGAGTTGCATACTCCTCAGCGAGCTGCTCATCGGTGTACTCGATGGAATCAACATATGCGGAGCTTGCCTTTGCCGCGAGGGTCTCGTCTATAGTGACCTTGCGGATGGTCTTAGTGTTAACGCCTTCGCCGTAGTTTGCGGCGAGGTACTTGTTGGCAGAGCTGTAGCCGTATTCCTTGGCAGTATCCTTAAGGGTCGCAAGATCCGCGTCTATCTCGGCGAGCTCTTCCTCATCGAGGGTAATGCCGTTCTCGTTTGCATACTCAACGCAGGCCTGAACAGTCTGCATGCGGGTGTATGCGGCATCGAGGAAGTAATCTCTCCAGGAGCCCTCTTCGGTGAAGGTGCAGTCCTGATTTTTCAGGTCGGAAAGACCGTAGGTGAGGTCAAGGCCGATATAGCTTGCGTAGCTGCCGTAGGTCTCGTAGAAGTTGTAGAACTGCTGAACGTAATAGTAATCCACTTCCGAGGGAGAGTACTTCTCGTCTCCGATCGTGACGGCTGTCGTCGCCCGGTAAAGGAAGCTGGAGTCCAGCAGAATAATAACGGCGATAAGAACCAGAACGGCTATCGTACCAAACGTCCACTTGCGCTTGCTCTTGGCCCTCTTTTCGGCTTCCTCAAGCTGTGCCAGCGTCTTCTTGTCGGTACCGGCTTCTTTCGCGGCTATGCGATTTTTTCTTTCGGTTGATGCGCTCATGTCATGTCATCCTTTTTAATAACTATTATGCCTGATTTTACAGACTGTGTTATTATAACCCAATAGAAATTCCGTTTCAAGCGGTTTTATCTCTTTTCTTTATAATAATAAGTAATTATTTCCGAAAAAGTAAAAAAGCAGAGGTATAAGCGGCTGTCTCACACCTCTGNNTTTCAGTATATTTTCAGAATATCAGCTTTACCGGGGCGGCGTAGTTGCACAGCGAGAGCTCTTTGAATTCGCCTCCGGCTTCGCCGTCTCTCGTCCAGGCAACGGGACGGTCAAAAATAAACCTTGCTTTT
>DCGN01000135.1:5214-5403 GCA_002315275.1 Clostridiales bacterium UBA1777 | reverse complement strand
ATGAGAAGCTTTTCGCTGTCAAACCTCTGGCTGAGCACGCTGCTCACTATCTCGCCGAAGCCCTCGACAGAGCCCGGGTCTCTCACGAGCACCAGCTCGGACATGCCGTCTCCGAGGCTGACCATCTCTTCTCTGAGCTTCACTATGCCCGCGACCGACGTGGAGTTTGACATACTGCCGTAGACAAGG
>DCGN01000135.1:3016-5128 GCA_002315275.1 Clostridiales bacterium UBA1777 | reverse complement strand
TTTCTATCTTCGGGAGCTGCGCCATACCCTGAAGGACGTATGCAAGCTCGCCGAGCACCTTTTTCTGATTCTGAGGCGTAGCATAGCTCACATCCGTGAATGCGCCGAAGGCAGCTATATAGGCAAAATAATCGTTGTCGCCGAAGCCGCCCACATCGTACGGATGGGGCTTGCCGTCAACAATCCGCTGCGCGGCTGCCACGGTATCGTTTTTCGGCAGGCAAAGCGTTGTCGCAACGTCGTTTGCCGTGCCCATCGGGATATAGCCTACGGGTGGAGGACCGTCAAGCTGCATGAGCCCAGCAAGCACCTCGCTGAGCGTGCCGTCTCCTCCGATGCAGGCAACGGTATCAAAGCGGCTGCCGTTTTCCGCGGCAAGGCGCGTTGCATCGCCCCTGCCCGTTGTGAAATACACCGTCGGCACATATCCGCCGGAACAGAGGACTCTGATCGCTTCGGCAAAGCCGTTGACGTATGCGCCGCGGCCCGCCATCGGGTTGATAATAAGCATCAAATTCTTGCTCATGGCTTATCTCCCTGCTTATCGTTTATTTTCGTCTATTATATCACGTTTTCCGATTAATGGGTTAACGAACGGTTAAATTCAGATAAAAATAAAGAAAAACACGCAGACCTTTCGGTCTGCGTGAACATTTCTTACTCCATACCGTTGAGCTTAAGAGCCATTGCGGACTTCTTGTGGGCTGCGTTGTTCTTGTGCAGCAGGCCCTTGCCAGTCGCGCGGTCAACAGTCTTAGCTGCAGCATTATAGGCACTGACGGCTTCCTCGCGGTTGCCATCGGCAACGGCTGCGTCAAACTTTTTCATCATGGTTTTCAGCTCGGTCTTCTCTGCGCGGTTCTTTGCGCGGAGCTCCTTGGACTTCTCATCCCTCTTGGCAGAAGATTTAATGTTGGCCATGTTCGATCGCCACCTCCTCCTATAAAACTGAGTTTCAACACTCGCGTTATGAGATTATAGCAAATATAATTCATAAAATCAAGTGTTTTTTTCACTTATTTTCAAGTTTTTTTCTAAATAATATAATTTGCGTTTTTGCAAATACTAACAATATATTAAACACTATATATAGTTTCAGAGGGAATAAAATGTCATATTCTGTCAGAACAGATTTTGCACACGAGGCTTTCCGCTCGCTCGGTTCGGATTTCTTGAGAGGTGTCTCTTTCGCCGAAAATATAATAGAGGGCTTTCCCGTTTCGGAGATAAATATTACAGGCTCCGAGGCCGCCGAAAAACTCGGTAAGCCTCTCGGTAGGTACGTCACAGTTCAGCTCGACAGGCTCATACACAGAGGCTCGTCGCTTTTTCCCGCCGCAGTCGGTGTGCTGTCCGATAAGCTGCGCTCTCTTCTGCCGAAGGAGCTGTCCTCCGTCGCCGTCGTCGGCCTCGGTAATCCCGATATCACGCCCGATGCGCTCGGGTCTATCGCGGCATCCAATATTATTGCGACCCGTCATCTGAAAAGCGAGTCTCCTGCCGACTTTGCGGCGATGCGCTCCGTATCGGTGCTGCGTCCGGGTGTTCTCGGTACGTCGGGGATCGAAAGCTCTGTACAGATCAGATCAGTCTGTGCCGAGATAAAGCCCGATGCCGTTATTATTATCGATGCTCTCGCCGCATCGGAGGCAGATTCTCTCTGCAGAGCCGTTCAGATATCTGACACGGGTATTTGTCCCGGCTCGGGTGTCGGAAATAATCGCTCCGCTGTCAGCAGAGAGCTTCTCGGCGTACCGGTGATCTCCGTCGGCGCAGCGACGGTAATTGATGCGGGCATTCTGAGCTGCGAGCCTTCCGTTGAGAAGCTGTTCGTCACTCCCCGGTCTATAGATACGGATGTACGCCGTATCGGAAGGCTGATTGGTTACGCCGTCAACCTCGCAGTTCATGACGGGCTCACGGTTGCGGATATTGACGCTCTCATCGGCTGATGTTTCACGTGAAACATTTTTAGCGTGAAAAAGCAAAAACTTTCAAATTGTTTCACGTGAAACATTGAAATTAGCTTGATTTACTGTTATAATGCTCAAGACGCGAAAGGGGGAAGGCTGAAATGGCAAAAATCATAGCCGTTGCCAATCAAAAAGGCGG
>DCGN01000135.1:574-2876 GCA_002315275.1 Clostridiales bacterium UBA1777 | reverse complement strand
CCGAACGTCTACGACATGATAATAAACGGAGTCGACTCGATAGACTGTATCAGACATACGGACTACGGCGACGTCATCCCGACGGGCAAGGAGCTTGCCGCTGCCTCCGTTGAGCTTATCAGCGCCGAAAAGAGAGAGTACATAATGAAAAACGCGCTTTTTACTCTGTACGGCGATTACGACTATATTATAATAGACTGTCCCCCGTCTCTTGAGCTTTTGACGGTCAACGCGCTCGTCGCGGCGGATTCCGTGCTTATTCCGATGCAGTGCGAGTATTACGCGCTCGAGGGAATAGCCGATTTGATGACGAGCATCAATCTCTGCAAGAAGAGGCTCAACAAGCGGCTCACTATCGAGGGCATCGTGCTTACGATGTACGACGCGAGAATGAATCTCACGGTTCAGGTGGCAAATGAGCTCAGAAAGCATCTCGGAGACAAGCTCTATGAGACAGTCGTTCCGAGAAGCATCCGCCTCTCCGAGGCACCGAGTCACGGCATTCCGGGTGTGGCTTACGATAGGACAAACAAGGGCAGCAAGGCATATATGGCTCTCGCGCAGGAGTTTATAAACAGAAACGAGGGTGTGAAATAATGGCGGCAAAAGAGAAAAAAGGTCTCGGAATCGGGCTTGACGCTCTTTTCGGAAACGAAGAAGAGGATGAAAGCGAGCTCAGGATCATACCGATAAACAAGGTTGAGCCGAGAGAAGATCAGCCCCGATCTTATTTTGACGAGGAGTCTCTGTCTCAGCTGGCGGATTCGATAGCGCAGTACGGGCTTATCCAGCCTATAACCGTCCGAAAGCTCGACACGGATTATTATCAGATAATCGCAGGCGAAAGACGCTGGAGAGCATCGCGCCTCGCGGGACTGCTTGAGGTTCCCGTAAGGGTTATCGATGCGGACGATAAGACCACCGCAGAGCTTGCCCTCGTGGAAAATCTGCAGAGGCAGGATTTAAATCCGATAGAAGAGGCTCTCGGCTATAAAAAGCTCATCGAGGAATACGGTCTCACTCAGGAGCAGACGGCAAAAAGCGTCGGCAAATCAAGGCCGGCTGTCACAAACGCGCTGAGGCTTCTGTCTCTGTCCGCTCCGGTCACGGAGCTCGTTGAGCAGAACAAGCTCTCCGCGGGTCATGCAAGAGCGATAGTTGTCCTCGATGACAGCGCAAAGCAGCTTGCCGTCGCGAAGGAGATAATAGAGAAGAATCTTTCCGTAAGAAAGGCTGAGCAGCTTGCGGCAAAGCTGCAAAAAGGGACACTTGAACCCGTTAAAAAGGAACACGGGATTGATTATGCAAAGGATGTTTCCGAACAGCTCACAAAGCTTTTGGGCAGAAAGGTCACGCTGACAGACGGCAAAAAGACCGGCAAGCTCGAAATTGAATTTTACGGCAGCGACGACAGAGAAGAGTTAATAAACGCAATAAAACGCCTGGGAAAGACCGGTGCGGCAAAATAAAGGAGAAGAAAAATGTTAGATATCAAGTTTGTCAGAGAAAATCCCGATATAGTCAAGGAAAATATCAAGAAGAAGTTTCAGGATGCAAAGCTCCCGATGGTTGATGAGGTTCTTGAGCTCGATGCCAAGAACAGAGCAGCCATAACCGAAGCAAGCGAGCTCCGCTCCAGCCGCAACACTCTTTCCAAGCAGATCGGTATGCTGATGGGTCAGGCAAAAAAGGACCCGTCCAAGCTTGAAGAGGCAGAGAAGATCAAGGCTCAGGTCAAGGCAAATGCAGACCGTCTCGCAGAGCTTGAGAAGCTTGAGGAGCAGTACGCGGAGCGCATCCGCGTCCTCATGATGAACATCCCCAACATCATTGACCCCTCCGTTCCCATCGGCCCCGATGACAGCGCAAATGTTGAGGTCGAGCGCTTCGGCGAGCCCGTAACTCCCGATTATGAGATTCCTTATCACACTGAGATCATGGAAAAGTTCAACGGCGTAGATATGGATGCCGCAGGCCGCGTTTCCGGCAACGGCTTCTACTACCTCATGGGTGACATTGCCCGCCTGCACAGTGCAGTCCTCGCCTACGCACGCGACTTTATGATAAATAAAGGCTTTATCTACTGCATCCCCCCGTTCATGATCCACGGCAACGTTGTCGAGGGCGTTATGAGCCAGACCGATATGGATGCCATGATGTACAAGATTGAGGGTGAGGATCTCTACCTCATCGGTACCTCCGAGCATTCCATGATAGGCAAGTTTATCGACCAGATCATTCCCGAGGAGTCTCTCCCTCAGACTCTCACGAGCTATTCTCCCTGCTTCCGCAAGGAAAAGGG
>DCGN01000135.1:246-502 GCA_002315275.1 Clostridiales bacterium UBA1777 | reverse complement strand
AAATGATCGTTGTCTGCAAGCCTGAGGATTCCATGGCATGGTATGAGAAGATGTGGCGCTTCAGCGTTGAGCTGTTCCGCAGCATGGATATTCCCGTGCGTCAGCTTGAGTGCTGCTCCGGCGACCTTGCCGATCTGAAGGTCAAGTCCTGCGACATAGAGGCATGGTCTCCCAGACAGCAGAAGTACTTTGAGGTATGCTCCTGCTCCAATCTCGGCGATGCTCAGGCACGCCGCCTCAAGATGCGCGTCAAGGG
>DCGN01000135.1:0-122 GCA_002315275.1 Clostridiales bacterium UBA1777 | reverse complement strand
AACCATCTGCAGGCAGACGGCAGCGTGACTGTCGCTCCCGTGCTTCAGCCTTACATGGGCGGCACCGAGGTACTCGTTCCCAAAAAGTAAAAAGCTTTTCTTAAAATCACTGTCCGCGGTCA
>DCGN01000009.1:17645-19361 GCA_002315275.1 Clostridiales bacterium UBA1777 | reverse complement strand
TCACCGACTATGTCGAGCGCTTCCGTAAATACAACATTCCCATTCAGTTCCGCTATGACTACACGGAAACCACGCCCGAAAATCTCTACGAGGAAAAAAGCGACAAGATTTTGCAGGATCTCAAAGCGCAGTTCACTTATAAGGGACTTGACGGCTGCCGTATGCGCAACGGTTTCCATTTTGCATACAAGGGCCTGCACATGACCTACCACAAGACGCTGCCGTATTCCACCATTGTCGAGACTGACGGGAATGGCGTGACCTATGACATTCTCTATGATATTCTCATCAAGCAGAATGGCGACCTGCACTCCGACTGGACGAATGTGGCGCTTGATGTTGACGCTTACCGAAAGGTCGTGTATGAGCCGTACGACCTAAAGCTGCTCAACGGCACAATTGATTATTAAGAGAAAAGCAGATGCAAGTGCATCTGCTTTTTTTATCTTCCGTAGCGGCGGGTTATAGCCTTGATTTCAAGCGCAAGCTCGTCAGTCAGCGCGTTTGGCAGCAAACGCCATTTCCAGTTGCCGTATTGCCTGCCGGGAGTGTTCATGCGGTCGGGGAGCTCCAGCCAATCCTGCATAGGCGCGATAAAGAGCACGGCGACGCTGCTCATCCCGAGACGCAGCATGGCGCGGCAAAAATCCTTATGGGTGTCAATAGCGGCATAGCGCATCGCATGCTCGATTTCTTCCAGGTCGGCATCCTCCAACCAAGCCTTCAGCGGCGGGTTGTCGTGCGTACCCGTATAGCAAACGCAGTTTTGCGTGTATTTATGCGGCAGATGGTCACTGTCACCGCTTTCGTCAAAGGAAAATTGCAGCACCTTCATGCCTGGAAGAGAAGAATCATGCACCATCTCCTGCACGCTGTCGGACGCTTCCCCCAAGTCCTCGGCCACAAAGTCGAGATTGTGGAACCAGTTTGTCAGTGTGCTGACAAGCTTCATGCCGGGCCCCTTACACCAATGCCCCTCCCTTGCGGATTTTGCCCCGCGCGGTACCGACCAAAAGCTGTCAAAGCCGCGGAAATGGTCGATACGCACGACATCGTAAAGCCGTTGCATCCCGCCAATGCGGCGAATCCACCAGCCGAAGCCGTCGCGCTCCATCGCGTCGTAATTGTAAAGCGGGTTGCCCCAGAGCTGCCCCTCGTCGGAGAACGCATCGGGAGGAACGCCCGAGACCTCAGTCGCAAAGCCGTCTCTGTCGAGAAGAAAGAACTGTGGCTCGCTCCACACGTCGGCAGAGTCCATTGCCACGTATATGGGCACGTCCCCTATGAACGAGATGCCGTTTTCCTTTGCGTATGCTCTAAGCTCGTCCCACTGACTGTAGAACAGATACTGAATGAAGACATAGAGATCCACGTCATCCTTCANNTGTAAAGCGGGTTGCCCCAGAGCTGTCCGTCTTCAGAAAAATAATCAGGCGGAACGCCGGCCACCTCCTTGGGGTAGCCTTCACCATCCAGCAAAAACATTTCGCGTTCTGCCCAGACATCGGCAGAGTCAAGTGAAACATAAATCGGCAGATCGCCGATGATGCGGATGCCAAATAAGTGTGCATAGTCGCGTAGCGCTGACCACTGACGGAAAAAGAGAAACTGGATGTAGATAAAAAGCTCTGCGTCCTCTTTGCGCGCTTCACGGTACTTTTCAAGTGCAGTAGCATCGTGTGCGCGCGCAGCAGCATCGTCCCATTCAAGCCATGA
>DCGN01000009.1:3811-17567 GCA_002315275.1 Clostridiales bacterium UBA1777 | reverse complement strand
AGCCATGCGCTGTTTTTCTCTTCAAATGCGCGGATATCTTCACGCTGTGCTACCCAGCCGCGCTTTTTGGCAAGCGCGAGGACGGCAAAGCGCTGCTCGTAGATTTTGCCGTAATCCACCGCGTTCTGCTCATTTCCCCAGTCGATTGCTTCGACCTCACCGCGAGTCAGCAGGCCGTCGGCAATCAGCAAGTCAAGGTCGATGAGGTAGGGGCTGCCGGCAAAGGAGGAAAAGCTCTGATACGNNACATAGAGATCCACGTCATCCTTCAACTTCTCGCCGTACTGTCTGACTGCGGATGCCTCGCGCAGACGGATGGCCTTATCCGGCCAGGCCTGCCATGCGCGCATGTCAAAGTGCCCCTTGACGGCCATATAAAGCGCGTAGTTCTCGAGCCATGCGCCGTTTTCGCGGCGGAATGCCGCTATTTTATCCGACAGCGATGCGTTTCCGCGCTCAAACGCAATGCGCAGAAGCTTGAAGCGTGAGGCGAAAATTCTGCCGTAGTCCACGCGTGAAGCATCGTCTCCGAAGTCCGCCGCATTGACATCATCCGCAGTGAGAAGCCCGTCATCCACGAGCATATCGAGGTCAATGAAGTACGGGTTGCCCGCAAACGAGGAGAAGGACTGATATGGGCTGTCACCGTAGCTCGTAGGCCCCATCGGGAGCACCTGCCAGTATTTCTGCCCTGCGGCATTGAGAAAATCTATAAAATTATATGCGCTCCTGCCCATCGTGCCTATCCCGTGAGGAGACGGGAGAGCACTCATCGGGAGAAGAACTCCGCTTGATCGTTCCATTCTGCTGCCTCTGTTCGTTTATTGATTGCAGTATGCCGATATGACTGACTCCGGCATATAGGTGCGCACGAATTCGCTGTTTTTTGCAAGCTTTGCCGCTTCGGCAAGCGAGGAGGGGAGTCGCTTGTAGCGTGAGGTAACCTTCGGAGGCGCGGTAAACAGGTTAATGTCCGAGCTCTCGGGCAGGGGCAGCTTGTTCTCATAGCCGTAAAGCGCGGCGTAGATTATAAGCGCGTAAGCGATGTACGGGTTTGCCATCGGGTCGGGGGAGCGCAGCTCCGCACGGCTGTCCCGCTGTGCGGAGGAGGGAATGCGGATGAGCTGGGAGCGGTTCTCACTCGACCACGAGATGTACCCGGGCGCCTTGCACAGGCCGAGGCGGGCGTATGAGCTCTCGCAGGGATTGAGGAAAACGGTGATCTCCTTTATCTTGTCCATAAGCCCCGCGATCGTGTACGGCAGAACGTCCTTGCCGTCTCTGTGGTCAACGGTGAGATTGATGTGCAGCCCGCTTCCTGCCTCATCGGGGATCGGCTTCGGAGAGAAGTCGGCTGTGAGACCGTGCTTCGCAACGATAGCCTTTACGACCGAGCGGAAGGTTATCGTATCGTCGGCCGCGGTGAGCGGGTCGGCATAGCGGAAGTCGATTTCGTTCTGCCCGGGGCCCTCCTCATGGTGTGAGCTCTCGGGCTGAATGCCCATCTGCGACAGCGTGAGGCATATCTCGCGGCGCACGTTCTCGCCCTTGTCCTCGGGGGCAACGTCCATGTATCCGGCTCTGTCATGCGGGATGTCTGTGGGCTCGCCGTTTTCATCGTTCCTGAAGAGATAGAATTCCATCTTCGCGCCGAAGAAAAACCTGAGCCCCGCGGCATCGGCGGCGGCAACGGCCTTTGCGAGGATCGCTCGGGAATCACTCTCAAGCACTCTGCCGTCGGGATATGTTACCGAGCAGAACATTCTTATAACGCGCCCGTTTTCCGATCTCCACGGCAGGAATGACAGCGTGGACGGATCGGGATGCAGAAAAAGATCCGAGCGGATATCTCCGCCGAAGCCCGCTATGGCGGAGGCATCGATGGGAATGCCGAAGTCAAAAGCGCGCTCTATCTCCGAGGGCTGGATCGCGATGTTTTTCAGCTTCCCGAATACATCGCAGAATGCAAGGCGGATAAACCTGACGTCCTCGTCGGCAATATATTTGATTACTTCTTCCTTCGTGCGCTTCATCGGAAGCCCTCCTTCTGCAGTCGAAAAAAATCGATTTTAAAATATGATAGCACAAATAAACCGATATTTCCATAAAAAATACGCGTTTGGGAAACTTTTGAAATATTTACCGATATTTATATGAAAAAGGCCTCAAAATACGAAAAATCTTGACATATTGCCGCATGAAGCGTATATTACGCCCGTTGATAAAAACCGAAAGGAAAGAGACATATGTGCGGAATAGTCGGATATACAGGCACGCAGGAGGCGGCACCGATGCTCCTGAGCGGGCTTAAGAGACTTGAATACAGAGGCTATGATTCTGCGGGGATCGCAGTTATCGGCGATAACGGTATCACCGTTGAAAAAACCACCGGCAGAATAGCAAACCTCTGCGAGAAAACAGATGACGGAAACGCCGTAAAGGGCGTAACGGGTATAGGCCATACCCGCTGGGCGACCCACGGCGCACCTACGGATATTAACGCTCACCCGCATCTGTCAAACGACGGCCGCTTCGCTGTTGTACATAACGGCATTATAGAAAACTATGCGGAGCTTCGCAAGGAGCTCATTGCAAAGGGCTATACCTTCGCAAGCGATACGGATACAGAGGTCGTCGTCCACCTCGTCGAGATGTACTACAAGGGTTCGCTCAAGACGGCTGTGATGAAAACGGCCTCACGCCTTGAGGGCTCGTACGCGCTCGGCATCCTCTGCACGGAGGAGCCAGACACGCTTATCGTTGCCCGTGAGAACAGCCCTCTGATCCTCGGCATCGGCATCGGAGAAAACTTCTTCGCCTCGGACGTAACGGCGCTCGTTTCCTACACGAAGAATGCCGTCTATCTCGATGAGGGCGAGTTCGCCTGCATAAAACCAGACAGCGTCACGGTCTTCGACTGCACGGGCAAGACAGTCGACAAATCGATCAGCCGTATCACATGGGACGTTGAGGCGGCCGAAAAGGGCGGCTACGAGCATTTTATGCTCAAGGAGATAATGGAACAGCCCGCCGCCGTAAAGGCCGCTCTTGCGCCGAGAATACGCGGAGAAGAGATAGTACTCGATGATTTCTCCATGACGGAGGAGGAGCTGCGCAATATCAACAAGATAGTAATCACGGCCTGCGGCTCGGCGTATTACGCGGGCTGCGCCGGAAAATTCGCAATAGAGGCGCTCTGCCGTATCCCCGTTGAGGTGGAGCTCGCGAGCGAGCTTCGCTATTCCGACCCAATAATAGATGAGCACACGCTGCTCATTATCCTCTCCCAATCCGGGGAGACGGCTGACACCATCGCCGCAATGCGCGAATGCAAGCGCCTCGGAGCGAGAACGCTTGCGATAGTGAACGTTGTCGGCAGTACGATAGCAAAGCTTGCAGACAATACGCTCTACACGTGGGCGGGCCCGGAGATAGCCGTTGCCACGACGAAGGGCTATACCACTCAGCTGACCGTCCTCTATTTGTTCGCGCTCTATGCCGCGAAAAAGCTCGGCAGAGTTGAACCTGAGCGCTGGTCTCAGCTCCTTTCCGACCTCTGCAGCCTTCCCAAGAAGATGCAGAATGCCATAGACAAGGCGCACTCGATGCCCGCACTCGCAAAGAAGCTTGCCCATTCCGATTCCCTCTTCTTCATCGGCAGGAACACCGACTGGGCCATCGCTCTCGAGGGTGCGCTCAAGATGAAGGAGATATCCTACGTCCACGCCGAGTCATATGCCGCGGGTGAGCTGAAGCACGGTACTATCGCCCTCATAGATGAGGGCAGGAGCGTTGTTGCCGTATGCTGCAGCGGCAGACTGATGGATAAGACGATAAGCAATATTATCGAGGTCAAGGCGAGAGGCGCAAACGTGATTGCTGTCGCCTTCCAGAACGACAGAAAGGTCGTTGCTCAGGCGGACGAGCTTATCCTCGTGCCGAAAATCAATCCGCTGCTCTCGGCGGCTGTCGCGATAGTCCCGCTTCAGCTCCTGGCGTACTATGTAGCTAAGGAGAAGGGCTGCGATATCGACAAGCCCAAAAATCTTGCAAAATCCGTTACCGTGGAGTAAAATGCTGTCAAAGCAGGCTGCTTTATTACGGATAAAGTAACGGGGAGGCAGATATGAGTATCTCGAAAACGGATTTCATGCGCGGCATGCAGTGCCCTAAAATGCTGTGGCTCGATGCACACAAGCCCGATATGAAGGTGATCCCTGCCGATACACAGCGCAGGCTCGACAAGGGAAACGAATTCGGCGATAAGGCTATGGCCATGTTCGGCCCGTTTGTTGAGGTCACGGAGTATATCCCGAATACGAAGTATCTCGACAAGCGCAAAATGGTGCTCAAGACGAAGCGCTTCATGGATGCCGGCGAGGAGAACATCTGCGAGGCATCGTTTGACCATAACGGTTTCTTCTGCGCGGTGGATATTCTGCACAGAGTTGACGGAAACGTCTGGGAAATGTACGAGGTCAAGGATTCGCCCGAGGTCAAGCCGCAGTTCATCGCGGATGCGGGCTACCAGGCATGGGTGCTTGACAAGTGCGGCATCGAGCTTGACGGCGTATTCGTTGTCTACCACTATGACGATGAGGACGATCCGTTTGAACCCGTGGATGTGACGGAGGAGGCAATCGAATTTGCTCATACCGTCGACGAAAACATCTACAGGCTCGATGAGCTCAAGAAGTCCAAGGCAGAGGTCATGGCGGAGATGGGAGAGCGGTGCTCCGCTCCGTATGAATGCTGGTACTGCGATTATTGCAATAAGCTCAGAGAAAAAACAGAATAATGTTCAGACTCAGGCGGATATATTCTGCCTGAGTTTTTTCTGTTGACAAACACGGCACTCTGTGTTATTGTATTAAGCACTTAATACAATAACACAGAGGTGAGCAAATGGAATGGAAGTACGATGACAGCCTGCCAATATACACTCAGCTTGTTGAGCAGATGAAGCGGGCGATAGTCTCCGGAGAGATTGCCCCGGGAGAGAAGCTTGCTGCCGTCAGAGACCTTGCAATGGAAGCGGGAGTCAACCCGAATACGATGCAGAAGGCATTTCAGGAGCTTGAGCGGTGCGGGCTTGTATATGCGCTGCGCTCGAGCGGCCGCTATGTGACGGATGAGGTCTCGGTGATAGACGAAACGCGCAACAAGCTTGCGGAGGAAACGGTGCGCGGATTCATCGAAAATATGAGCAGGCTCGGCTTCTCCAAGCAGGAGGCAGCAGAGAAAATTCAGAAATACGGAGAGGTAAATAACAATGACAACATTTGAATGCCGCGGCCTTACGAAAAGATTCGGCGGCAACACGGCGCTTGACAATGTAAATATCACGGCCGAGGCCGGCAAGGTGATCGGTCTGCTCGGCCCGAACGGCAGCGGCAAGACAACGCTCATCAAGCTTTCAAACGGTCTGCTTGCTCCTACAAGCGGAGAGCTGCTTGTGTGCGGCTGCAGGCCCGGCAAGGAATCCAAAAAGCTCGTCAGCTATCTGCCGGACAGACCGTGCCTGCCGGAATGGATGACGGCTTCTCAGGTGATGGACTTCTACGGCGACTTCTATGCCGATTTTGACAGAGCCCGCGCCGAGGAGATGACGGAGCAGCTTGCTCTGCCGAAGACGATAAGAGTGAGCCAGATGTCAAAGGGCACCAAGGAGAAGCTCCAGCTCATCATGGTCATGAGCCGCCGCGCAAAGCTCTATCTGCTCGATGAGCCTATCGGAGGAGTAGACCCCGCCACGAGAGATTATATCCTCAATACGATCATCAGGAACTATGAGAGCGATGCAACAGTCATCATCTCCACGCACCTCATAAGCGAGGTAGAGAGCATTCTTGACGATGCGATATTCATCGCCAACGGCAAGGTGCTCCTGCACAAGAGCGTGGACGATATCCGCGCCGAGCACGGCAAGAGCGTGGATGCGTATTTCAGGGAGGTATTCAGATGCTATTGAAGCTTTTAAAACATGAATTTCGCAGTACGGGGCGCGTGATACTGCCAGTAATTGCGGCTGTTGCAGGTCTTTCGATAATGTCGGGCATAGCGATGCGCCTGCTCGCGGCAAACATCAGCCTGCATTGGACGATAAGGGTTCTCCTCGGCGTAGTTCAGTTCGCGTTTGGGGCAAGTCTTTTCGCGGCGTGCATAGTCGCGTTCGTCATGATGATACAGCGCTTTTATAAGAGCCTGATGGGAGATGAGGGTTATATCTCCTTCACTCTGCCCGTAACGGTAGACGGCCATATATGGTCAAAGCTTATCACCTCGGCGGTATGGTTTGCCGCAGTTGCCGTTATATGTGCGGCGGCCTCCGCGCTCGCGTTCTCCATCGGAGGGAGCAGCATCGATTTCAGCATCGCCGGCTTCTTTGAAACGGCGAACAGCGAATTCGGTGTGGGCAATGTTATCGGCTTCGTGCTTGAGGCTGTGCTGATGGCGGTTCTTGCCTGCTTTGCCGCATGCCAACACTTCTATGCGGCAATGGCGATGGGCTGCAGCGCCTCGAACAACAAAAAGCTCCTTTCCGTTGTGTGGTACTTTGCGCTGGCCATAGGCAGAAACATCCTCGCTCTTGCGGCTGTGCCGATGATCGTAAGAGAATCCGTTTTCTCATGGCTTGACCTGCACTTCTCGTTTGATACGCTTATGGAGGCAATACCGGGATTTCACTTTATTGCCGGTGCCTGCTGTGCAGCGCTCTTTATCCTCGGCGCGGCGTACTACATAATTACGAGGATGTTTTTAAAGAAAAAGCTGAATCTGGCATAACCAAATCAAAGAAATGTGAGCTTCTGAGCAAAAAACGGTTCAGAAGCTCTTGCTTTTTGCCAACAATAAGAATAAAATAAACGAGAAGATATCGGATGAGCTTTTTGGTATCAAATAGAAGACAACTATTGACGAAATGCTTGCTGTGATGTATAATCAGAGACGCAAAGTTGCAAACGGTTACAACAACGGGTTGCGCCCAAGATGCAGAATAGCGAGAAGGAGAACAACGATGAGCAGAGCATTTAAAAAAAGCGTGTCCATGATCCTTGCGTTGGTTATCATACTCGGAGTACTGGCGATCCCCGCATTGGCAGAAGAAACTAAAGTATACACCGTTCTCGGAGACAGTAACGCCGCAGGATATGGGCTGGATGCCTATACCGAGCTTGCTCTTGCCTATCAGGGCGGAGCGTATTATATTGAGGATGGACACCGCATCTCAGGTTGCTATGCTGATTATGTTGCTTCAGCACTCGGCGATGACACGGTTTTCAATTCATACTCATATTGCGGTTGGCGTACAGATGAGTTCCTCGCCATGATTGGGGAAAATGATGCATATGCTTATTTCTTGACAGACGAGAGTTATGACGGATATGCCGGGTTTTTCCTTCGTAATTCGCTCGACTTTACAAACATCAATTTCAATGATGATTGGAAGGCATCAATACGTGAAGCAATAAAAACCGCTGATGTAATTACAATTGATTTCGGATCTAACGATATTTTCACATATGCTTTGTATAAGATTTATCTTGACCATCCGGACTTGCTTGACAAAATATATGAGCTCGATATGTCTGACATTAACGACTTCGATTCTTTTGTTGACAAGCTGTTTTCCGCACTTGATTTTGCAGGCTGTCTGGGACAGTATATGGCAGAGTTCGAGGTAAATCTTGCCGTCAATTTTGAAAGATTCAAGAGAAATATGCCTCTGGTCATAGAAGAGGTACGCAAGCTCAACAAAGACGCTGATATTTATGTTCTGGGTATGTTTAACCCTGCAGATATCTCTTACACGACCGACAACGGCACATTCCTCAGCCTTGTATCTTCTATGGATCTGCGTACTGCAGCGGTTAACGCATATCTGCGCTTTGAATGCCCGGCGCTTTCCGAATATACATATGTCGATGTGACGTTTGCTGAAACTCAGAGCGCAAGCGTACTTGACCTTGAAAGCAATGATATAGTCAATACCGCGCTTTCATTCGTAAAGATGATGCACGCAACTGATAAGGGACACGCTTATATTGCAGATCAGATCATTTCCGCATTTAAAGATAAGCACGTTTCTGCCCCTGAAGTATCTGTCAGAAAGTCCACTGTTCTGAAAAAGAACATCCTCTCGTGGAACAAGCTTGACGGAGCTGCAATGTACCGTGTATATAGAAGCACCTCCGAGGATGGAGATTACCAATACATCGGCTCAACATGCAGGACTACTTTCTATGACGGCTTGTCGCTGTATAGCAATTACTACTATAAGGTGTGCGCAGTTATGGATTATAAGAACGGTATCGTTTCCGAAATGAGCAATGCCGTGTGCGCAAATTAAACTGATAATCAAACTTAAAATTATCAATTCTGCGAGCCTGAAAGGGCTCGCAGAATTGGGTTAATATAACTGATTCTGGAAGGAAAAATGAATGAAAGCAACACAGACGAAGCCATGGCTGAAGTATGCTGACCCCGAGCTTATTACAAGGATAATGCCCCAAAAGACGGTTTTGGATTATTTCCTCTGGCGCAATGAAGGCAGAATGGATCATCCGGCTTTAAACTATTATGACCGTATCTTTACGCTGCAGGATATATATGACAATGCCTGCAAGGCGGCTAATGCCTATGCTGCGAGGGGAGTAAAAAAGGGTGACTTTGTTATAGTCGTCGCACCTACCACGCCGGAAATAGTCTATACCTTCTACGGCCTGTGCCTTCTCGGCGCAGTGCCTAACATGATAGACCCGCGATACAGTGCAGACGGTATCCGCGATTTCATCAAGGAAGTTGACGCTAAATTCGTGCTTGCCGTTGATGTTATGTACGATAAGGTTATAGAAGCGGTCAAGGGTACGAACGTTAAGGATGTGGTCATGCTGTCTCCTGCAGAGTCGCTCCCCAAGCTGCTTCACTTCGGATATCTGCTGAAAAACCCGATGAAAAAGAATATGCCCGAGGGCTTTATCTATTGGGGCGATTTCATCGAACAGGGCAAGGACTGCAAGGTCGAATATCTGCACGGCCATCATGATTCCTGCTGCATAATCGTTCACACCGGCGGCACAACGGGCAGAGCAAAGTCCGTTATGCTCAGCCATGATAACATCAATGCTGTTTCCTTCCAATACCATAAGAGCCTGATGCATAATATCCACGGCTCAAGCGACAAATTCCTTGATATTATGCCTCCGTTCGTGGCTTACGGCTTCGGCTACGGCATACACCTTCCCGTTTGCAGCGATCAGATATCAGTGCTTATCCCCTCGTTTGACCCCAAGGATTTCGGCAAGCTTATCCTTAAGCACCGGCCGCAGAATATTGCAGGTACACCCTCCTATTTCCTCGTGCTCATCAATGATAAGCGCATGAAGAAGGCAGATCTGTCCTGCTTCAAGAACGCCTGCGCGGGCGGCGACAGCATATCACTTGAAAATGAAAAGCGCGTCAGCGATTGGCTTATGGCTCGCGGTGCAAAGTATCCGCTCACCAAGGGCTACGGTATGACGGAGCTTTCCGCTGTGTCGACCGCCTGCTTCCTCGATGTTAACCGTCCCGGCTCGGTCGGTATTCCGCATGCGGATTTCCTCATTGCTGCTTTTGACCCAGAGACCGGAGATGAGTTAGAGATGGGGCAGCAGGGCGAAATATGCATAACCGGTCCCACTGTAATGATGGGATATTACAATCAGCCCGAAGAGACCGCAAATATTCTCCGCAAGCACGCCGACGGTCTTACATGGGTACATACGGGCGATCTGGGGTATATGGACGAGGATGGCTTCGTCTACATCATGGGCAGACTCAAGCGTATGTTCCCGGACACTACAGGCTATAAAATATTCCCGAGCGTTATTGAGGAAGGCATAACAAAGTGTGCCGATATAAGCGAATGCACTGTTGTTGGCGTAGATGCAATAGGCGAGGTTCAGGGCAAGACCCCGTACGCATTCTTCACGCTCGTAGAAGGCTGCACGAAGTCGGCCGAGCAGGTAGCCGCCGAAGCAAAGGCTATCTGCGAGGAAAACGTTGTCAGCTATATGTGGCCTAAGTATTACGCATGCATTGACAAAATGCCGCTCACGCCTATAGGCAAGGTGGACTTCAAGGAGCTTGAACGCCGCGCCGACAAGGCTGTAAAAGGATAACTCTAAGCCGTATTAAGATGCACCCCGGTTCAGACTGAACCGGGGTGCTCTTTGCCACAAAGAGAAAACGGCGCAGTAAAAGCTGCGCCGTTCGTAAAATTTGCCAATAAATCAAGAAACAGATAGATGCGGAGAAATAAGTGAATGAAAATTACGAATTAGCCATCATTTCAAGCTTATTAAAGTCAATCTTGCCGGCCCTTGTTGTGGGCATAGCATCAATGAAATTATATTCATTCGGCAGGGAAGTTGCGCTGAGATTATCTTCACAGATCGATTTAAGCTTTTCGGCTACGGCATTTCGGTCTGCATTTGGATCCTTCAAAACTATGTACGCAATAAGCAGAAAACCCTTGTTTTTATCCTTTCGGCCGACAACGCCGCAATATGCGACATCACTGCATGAGCAAATGACCGCTTCTACTTTCATCGGGAAAATACGGTATACTCCGTTTTCGCCGACGGAATAGAGAATCCTTTTCAACCTGCCTGTAACGGAAAACGAGCCATCGGAAGAAACCTTTCCGAGATCACCGGTTTTCAGCCATTTTACGCCGTCTTTTTCAAACATGACTTCGGCGGTCGCTTCAGGACGCTTGAAATAGCCTGCCATGAGGCTGGGGCCGCTTAAACAGATCTGACCTTCCTGATCAAAACCGAGCGGTTCGTCTGTGTCAATATCGGTTATCATGACGTTATTTTTAGCAAACGGGATCATAAACTTTGTTTTATGCGTGGTAGTACAAAAGCTTCCGCTTACTTCGGTCATGCCATAACCGTTTTGAAGCTCGTGCGTCATACCGTGAGAGAAGAAAAATTCGCTCACAGTTTGCTCCCAATGGGCATCAATCTTTTCTCCACCATAGCCTGCTGTGCTTAAAAATGATAAATCCATTTTATTGATCTTCGGATTTTTGATTATGGCATCTATATGCAGAGATCCGCTGACAAAGTGATTAGGCTTATATTTTATGATCTTTTGAGGCATGTTTTCGGGAGAAGGGTCAGGACTGAGTATAAGATGAAGCCTTGTGCATAACGGCATTATCATAGTGGTAATAAGGCCGAAGGAGAAGAACGGAACGACGATACACAAAAACGTTTCTCCGTCGTGGAACTCCAAAACCTTACTTGTCTGAGTGTAGTTAAAAGCCGCGGAGTTGATTGCCAGATTTGACAGCATTGCACCCTTTGATTCGCCTGTAGTTCCGCTGGTATACTCAAGTAATGCAATATCGTTTTCGTCAATATAAATCTCGGGAAGATGGCAATCTTTGCCGTTCATAAGAAATGTTTTCCAAGGGATGAAGTCTGCGGGAGAATATGAATTACGCCTTTTTAAATTTACTGCTATGCGCATAAGAGGTGACATCGAGCAGGAAAGAGGCACGACGACCGTTTTTTCAACAGATGTTCCCTGAATGGCATTATGTATCTTTTCAGAGGCGAGATCAACAGTGAATACAATACGACTTTCGGCTTCAATGATCTGACGGCGAATATCGGCTTCAGTTGCGTTAAAAACGATGAAGCTGCATATTGCGCCGATACGGTTTGCCGCATAAAGAAGAATAAGAGCCTCGGGGGCGGTGAGCATACAGATGCTGATAATATCACCCTTTGATACCCCACTTGCAACAAGCGCGCGTGCACAAGCTGTAATCTTATCATCAAATTGACGGTGGGTAATGGTGCACCCCATAAATGTGATCGCAGGGGCATCCATTCTGTCAGCATTGCGGCTGTGCATGTATTCGTAAAGCGAACCATGAGGCAGCGGAGCGTTTATCTCTTTTTCAGTATAGTGCTGTAGCCATGGCCTATCAGATGCGCTGAAGGCCGAAGTCAAATGATCCATAACAATATTACACCCAAAGATTATTAATTTATTCACAGAGAGTTAGTCATCATATTGCTGAATTAATCAAGCCGTGTATCAGTTGCTACTATGACTTAACAATCCAATACACGGCTATTTGTAAAGCTCAATGCAGAGCGATGAGCGGCAGTTTACCTTGCAAACAGACCCTTTATTGCAGATATGGCAGCCTTACCGACCTTCGCGGCATTGTTTGCGACAATGCTCACGGTGCTTGCCAAGTCAACCGTAGAATACATGAGGTAGGCAGAGTAACCGTCTTTTATGGAATAAGACACCTGATATGTTGCAATATAGACGCGGCCGTCACTTCCGACGGAGGTTACCGTGAAGAGCGTGCTGCTTGGAATAAGGGTCTTGACTGTGAGAATTCTTGTCTCGGGATCAAAGCTATAAGAGTCCTTACCGAGAACGGCAGTTCCGAGGATTACCTTAGAAACAGATTTCACAGAACCGAGGTCTATGCGGATGTTGGTGTCGATGACGGGCTTCTCCTGAGGCAGAGCTGCGAGAACCTGTCTTGCAATATAATCGTATCCTTCAGTGTAAGAGGGATGAGTTGCAATACAAGAGTCATGTACACTGATAGATGCAAAGTCGATGAAAGTATCATTTACGCCAGTCATTGCACCGGTCTCAACGTTAGCGATGTCGGCAAAGCAGAAACCGTAAGTCTCCTGCCACTCATTGAACTTGGCGTTCATGGCAATCGTGATTCCGGAAATGAGATCTCCGACGGGGGTAGCAGATTCATTGATGATTTTAAGACCGAAAACAGGATTATATGCACCAACAACAACTATATTATAATCCTTACCCATTACCTGACCGACCTCGGACTTGAGCTCCATAACGCGCTCGATAAGTGTAGGGAAATCATTGGAGAAATTTGCAAATCCCTCAGCGAGGCAGGCGGCATAATCGCCAAGAACTGCAGCAATATCATCGGTTGTCATACTGTCTATATTGCCAAGAGCACCAAGCAGATTAGACTGCATCTGAGCATAATAAAGGACATCATCAGAGCCGGTCTGGATAACTATAGTTTTTGCGGACTTTACGGCTTTAACGTAGTTTACGGTGTTTTTTACGGCCTCATTTGCCATTGTTTGGGCTTCGCTGGAGACGGCGGCGTAGTATGTATCGGTAGAGTCATATTCAGCAGCGCCGAGAGCAATAAGAGCCTCGTAGGTTCTTACACCGGAGTTGCCATAGATAACACGCTTTGCATCAAGTATGTTGGTGGTACGCCCATCTTTTTCCACAGTAACACCACTACTTGTGCCGGTAACAAAGACTGAATTGTCAATGCCGAGACCGTCAGCAACTCTCTGGCAGAAATAGAAATCATCAGATCCCCATGCCTGCGTTACGCTGTCGCCGAAGAAGACGATCTCGGCCTTGGATTCCGCATCGTCTGCCATGGCAAACGCAGAAACAGAGAGCACCAAAGCCAGGCACAGAACCATTGTAATGACACGCTTGAATGTTTTTTTCATTTAGTTTTCCTCCCCAAAAAAGTTTATTATGAGCAATTGCGGAAACAAAAAGTAAAATACTTTTTATTTTATATATTTATCTTCTGCAATTCGAGAAAGCATCTTCGTTTTTTGCTATTACTTACGGAAAAAATCATTTACAAGAGCACAGAATATTTCAACATTGCCTATATTGCCAGTATAACATTTTTTGCGCGATTGTAAAGAGATTTTTAAAT
>DCGN01000009.1:0-3791 GCA_002315275.1 Clostridiales bacterium UBA1777 | reverse complement strand
TTTGCAATATAAAAATGTCATTTCTCCCGGCAGGTGAACAGTATAACCTGACGGGTATTCGCGATTTCGGAGAGCGCGTTTATGACCTCGGCATAGCGCGTGTCGTCAAGATTTGCGAGGGCGTCGTCTATTATGAGCGGGCAGGGCTCCCCGTCGGGCAGGGCAAGCTCGCACACAGCAAGGCGCACGCAAAGATACATGAGATCAAGCGTGCCCGCGCTTAAGTACGAGCTGTCGCGGCGGAGCGTGTCGCCGAGAGCGTGCGTTGCAACGGAGAAGTCACGGTTGACGAGGATCTCGTCATATCTGCCTGCGGTGACTGCGGACATATATTCCGCGGCGGCCTTTCCGAGAGCGGGGGAGAAGCGGCTTTGTATCTCGGCATCGGCCTCGCGCAGAGCGCCTATCGCAAGCTCAAGAGCTTCGTATTCGCCCTCAAGCTGCGCCTTTTCCTCGCGCATGTTTTCTATTTCGCTTGAGATAACGAGCGGGTCGCCCATTGCGGACATCTTTCCGCGGAGAGCGGCACAGTGCGCGGTGAGCTGCTTGGCGATATCGCGTGCCTCAATGAGCTCGCGGCTGAGCTGCGCGATCTCCGGCACGGGGGAAGAGGCATCCGGCTCTGCCGTGACGGGGCGGGGATAGTCTGTCGACGCGATACGACCCTTGAGATTTGCAAGCCTTGCGGAAAGCTCCGCTGTCTCGGCTCTCGCGGCGGCAAGCTCGGATGAGAGTGCCCCGTTTTCCGAAACGGCAAATCCGCCCTCTCCGAAAGCGGCAATTCGCCCTTTGAGCGATGAAATGCTGTCGGCGAGAGCCTGTAGGGCATCCTTCTTCGCGGCGAGCTCGCGGCCGAGCCTTGATCCCTCGGAATCGCCCGCGGCGAAATCCAGCTCATTCAGCGCGGACTGCTCAAGGAACGCCTGATGAGTCTGCTTCTGATCGTATGCGGCGCGTGCCATCCTGTCGCGCTGCTCGGCTGCGCTGACGGCCTCGCAGAGCGCGGCGAGCTCTCTTGCGGCGGCGCGCAGGGCTTCGGGCGAGTCTGCCTGCAGGGAGGCAAGTATCGCGTCGCGCTTTTTCAAAGCGGCGGACAAGGCCTTCTTCGCTTTGAGGAGCTTAACGAGCAGAAATACCGCTATGCCGAGAAATACAGCGGCGCAGGCGGCGAATATAATATCAAGCTTCAGCACGGCAAGCACGACTGCGGCTGCAAACAGCACAAATGCGGCTACCGTCGGAACAGGGGACACTACGCTCTTTCCGGCAACCTCCGCATCGAGCACTTCGGCAGCCTCGGCTGAGGAATTGAGCTTGGCGATAACGGCATCGTTGTCATCTGAGGAGTAGGCGTTCTCGGCGAGCTTACCGCGCGCGGAGATGAGGGCGTCTGCGGCGGCGTTCTTTTCGGCGAGGCAGGAATTGAGCTCGGCGCGGCTCAGATTAAGCTTGTCGAGCGCATCCTTGCGCTGGCGCTTGCGCATATCCGCCACGTCCTGCTCAAGCTCGCTGCACTCGGCCCTCTTCGCGGCGTATTCAGCCTCAAGCCTTGCGCAGGAATCATTGAGCTCCTGCATTGCGGCGCGCTGACGGGAATCGGTGTCACACCTAAGCGCATCCTCAAGCTCGGCACAGAGCTGCCGCTTTTCGGAAAGCTTGCCCTCAAGCTCGGATAAAGCGTTGGTGAGCGTCTCATAAGCCTGCTTCTGATATCCGAGCTTTGCGGCTTTGAGAGCTTCCTCAAGCTCGGCACAGCGCCCGTTTGCATCGTCAAGCTTCTCGCTGAATTCCGCGGCATCCCTGCCGACGGAGGATAGATCGGCCATGCGTGACTCGGCGGCGGTGAGGCTCGCATCGAGCTCGGGTATCATACCGATGCGGTTGAAGCGGCGCTTCCTCTGCCATGCACGGAGGCGGTCGTTTGCCTCGGAGTAAGACCCGGTCTCTTCACCGGTGGACACGATGGAGGCGATGCGCTTTTCAAGCTCCGGGCTGCCGGAAACGGCAACAGCGCCCTGCTCTACGAACACGCTGCGGTTGAAAACGTCCTTGGATATGCCGAGGAGCGCCTCGCCCGCGTTCGTACCGTTAAGGCCGTCGACCGGGACGGAGGTGCCGGTATATACGGCCGAGAAGTCTCTCATGAGACCGAGCTTGCCGGAGGTGGCGCGGGAGAGAGTAACGTCCTTCCCGCCGACGGTAATGTCCATACTGCCCTGCATGGGAGCACCGGACCACGGAGCATACTTCTGCTTGTCGGGGAGATATCCGCCCTTGGCGCGCTCGGAGGTATCGATGCCGTAGAACATCGCGCGGATAAAGGCGCACCATGTGGATTTGCCGCTCTCATTCGGAGCGGAGATGACGTTAAGCCCGTCCTTCAGCTCAAGAGAGGCGTTTTCGAGCTTGCCGAAGGAGGCTGTCAGCTTATTTATTTTCATGCACAACTACCTCCTCTGCTTTGTCGAGCGCGGCGAGACCCCACTTGACGGCCTGCTCAATGCGTGCGCGCGCCTCATCGGTGCCGGCGGCACTGTAGCGCTCGCGGAGCTTGGAAAGGAATATCCCGCGGAGCGTATCGCCTCCCGCGGCCTCCCACAGATCGCGGCGGAGCCTTGTCTCATCGCGCACCTGAAGAGAGAAAAAGCGCGGAGAGAGGGCGGCCGTGAGCATTGCCGTGTCGGGCGGTGTATCGGTCTCACCGGTGAGAACTATGCGGTATATGTCGTCCTGCGTGTTCTGAGGCAGGGCGGCCTCTGCTGCGGCGAGTGCGCCGCCCTCGCTCACGTCAACACGGAGAAGCTCGTACCTTCTCGCGCTGACGGAAACGGGCTTGAGGGAGCAACCATCGCCCTCAAGCGAGATTATATTTACAAACTTGTCGCCGAGCTCATCGAAGCCGCGGCCCTCGGGGCAGCCCGGCCATGAATACCATGTGCTTCCGGCCTTCTTCAACCCGCTCGCGATGTGGACATGGCCGAACGCGGCATAGTCTATGCCCGAAGCGGCGAGCATATCCTCGCTTACGGCGTTGTAGCGCTCATCTCTTGCGCCGACCTCGCCGTGGATGCAAAGCAGATTGTATTTGCCGTCCTCGCGCGGCGCGGTGAAACCCTCCAGCAGAGAGGGTGAGGAGATATCCGTAAAGGCGGCGCCGTAAACGGTGCAGTCGAGCGCGGGAAGAGAGACTGCGCTTATGCGGTTTTCGGTGAAAATATGCGTGCTCGGGGGAAGCTTCAGCTGCGCATAGGCAGAGCGGGCGGAATAAAAATCATGGTTGCCCGGCGCGATAAACACGGGCACGGATACCTCGCCGAGAAATGCGGAGAGAGCATCGAGCGTTTCTCTGTAGGCAAAGCCGCCGTCAAGCAGATCACCGCTCAGAAGAACAAGATCAACGCCTTCGCTTTTCGCAAGGGCGGAGAGCCTGCCGAGAAGCGCACGCTGCTCCGTGCGGCGCAGAGCGGCCTTGGCTGACGACAGACCCTCAAACGGAGAGTCCATGTGCAGATCGGCCGCGTGGAGGATCTTCAAAGCTCTTGTCATATTCTTATCGCCTCGGCTTTCAGACATTTTCCCGTGTCAGGATCGACCTCAAAGATGCAGCCCTCGAGCTTCGCGGGTCCGGAGGCGGCATTGTAGCGTGTGGGAGGATCGCCCATGAACTTGCCGATGCTCTGCTCCGGGTCGATGCCGAGCACGGAATTTGCCGCGCCGGTCATGCCGAGGTCGGTGATGTAGCCGGTGCCGTTCGGAAGCACGGACGCGTCGGAGGTCTGCACATGGGTGTG
>DCGN01000107.1:9007-9793 GCA_002315275.1 Clostridiales bacterium UBA1777 | reverse complement strand
CCGTCAATGCCCTTGATGCTCTTCGGGACGATAGGCACGCCGCCCGTCGCGAAGAGCATCAAGGGCATTGACGGCGCAAACGTCTGCACCGCGCCCGAGATAATCCACGGCACGAAGAAGATAGAAAATCAGCGCGTTGCCGTCATCGGCAGCGGTCTCACGGGCCTCGAAACGGCGGAATTCCTCGCCGAGTGGGGCAACGAGGTCACCGTTATCGAGATGGCGAACGAGGTGTCCCCCGGCGGCTGGTTCCAGCTTGTTGATGACGAGCTGAGCCGTCTCGTCCCCGCGGGTGTCAAGTTCCGCACCGGCATGAAGCTCCTCGAGATATCCGAGGGCCGCATCCTCTGCGAGAGCACGAACGGCGGCTGGAAGGAAGGCCTCGATGCCGACAGCGTAGTCCTCTCCCTCGGCGTAAGACCTGTCAACGGTCTCGCCAAGGAGCTTGAGGGCAAGGTCAAGAACCTCGTCTGCGCAGGCGACAGCGTCAAATCCGGCACCATCGCTAACGCCGTCCGCAGCGGCTACTTCGCCGCGCTGGACGTGTAAAGCACTTGCATATGCTAAAACACCCTCTCCTTTTTCGGAGAGGGTGTTTTAAAA
The DNA here is from genome assembly GCA_002315275.1 of Clostridiales bacterium UBA1777. Taxonomy (GTDB): domain Bacteria; phylum Bacillota; class Clostridia; order Oscillospirales; family Oscillospiraceae; genus Limivicinus. Next base: position 9,190 of record DCGN01000107.1, on the reverse strand, counting down.
TATCACTTATAAATCAGAGCTGCTTCTGAGCGTTGATCTTAACGCCGGGGCCCATGGTGGAGGCGGTGACGCAGGATCTGATGTACTGGCCCTTTGCGGTTGCGGGCTTTGCCTTGTTGATAGCGCCGATGAGAGCAACGTAGTTTGCATAGAGCTTCTCTGCGCCGAAGCTGACCTTGCCGA
>DCGN01000107.1:0-8993 GCA_002315275.1 Clostridiales bacterium UBA1777 | reverse complement strand
GGCAGTGGATGATGTTGGTCTTGTCGAGACGGTACTCGACCTTACCGGCCTTGGCTTCCTTGATAGCGACTGCAACGTTTGCGTTGACGGTGCCGGCCTTGGGAGAAGGCATCAAGCCCTTAGGACCGAGGACTTTACCGAGACGGCCGATAACGCCCATCATCTTGGGGTGAGCGATAACGGTATCGAACTCGAACCAGTTCTCTTTCTGGATCTTCTCAACGAGCTCTGCGCCGCCGGCGTAATCAGCGCCTGCCGCAGTAGCCTCTTCTACCATCTCGGGGGGGCAGAAGCAAAGGACGCGGACGGTCTTGCCCGTGCCGTTGGGGAGAACGATAGCGCCGCGGACCTGCTGGTCAGCATGACGGCCATCGACACCGAGCTTGACGTGGAGCTCGACGGTCTCGTCGAACTTAGCCTTGCTGGTCTTGCAAACGAGCTCAAGAGCTTCCTGAGGCTCGTAGAGTGCCTGTTTATCGAAGAGCTTTGCGCTCTCTTTATAATTTTTACCTCTAAACAATTTTGTTTCCTCCTAATAATGTGGTTTGAGACGGATATATGAATCCTCCCACGTTTGGCAGAAGCTTCTGCCGAGGAGCGAACCTCTCGCTCTTAGTCTCCGACGACAACGCCCATGGAGCGGCAGGTGCCTGCTACCATGCTCATTGCGGACTCGATGTCGGTGCAGTTAAGGTCGGGCATCTTCTGCTCTGCGATCTTGCGAACGTCTTCCTTGCTGATGGTAGCGACCTTGTCCTTCTGGGGAACGCCGGAAGCTGTCTCGATGCCGCATGCCTTCTTGATGAGCAGGGCGGCAGGAGGAGTCTTGCAAACGAATGTGAAGCTGCGGTCGGAATAAACAGTGATGACAACGGGGATCATGAGGCCCATGTCGCCCTTGGTGCGCTCGTTGAAATCCTTGGTGAACTGACCGATGTTAACGCCGTACTGGCCGAGTGCGGGGCCAACCGGGGGAGCCGGAGTTGCCTTACCGGCGGGAACCTGGAATCTTACTAATCCAACAACTTTCTGTGCCAACTTGGAGCACCTCTTTCTTATTAATCTTTAATTTCTTCGACCTGATCGAGCTCCAGCGTAACGGGAGTTTCGCGGCCGAACATGGAGACAACAACAGTCACGCTGCTCTTGTCGGGTTCTGCTTCGTTGACCTCGAGCTCCTCGACAACGCCGATGAAGCCTGCGAGAGGGCCGTCCAGCACGCGCACGGAATCTCCGATACCGTAGCCGACATGGAACTCTCTGCGCTCAACGCCGAGATCAATGATCTCCTGCTCTGTCAGGGGGACAGCCTCGCCGTCAAATCCGACGAAGCCCGTTGCGCCGCGGACGCTGTGTACAAGGTACCAGCTCTCGTCCGTGAGCACCATCTTGACGAGCACGTAACCCGGGAATACCTTCCGCTCGACTTCCTTTTCGCCGGAGTCGGTAAGCTCGGTGACTTTCTCCATGGGGATGCTGACCTCTTTTATAAGATCAGTCATTTTGCGGTTTTCCGCTGCCTTCATGACAGCTGTTGCAACTGCGTTTTCATACCCCGAATAGGTATGAACAACATACCATTTTGCCTCTTCAGCCATGATATCAACCCATAGCCGTGAGCTTGATAAGAGCATTTACCAGCATGGAAGCCAGCTTATCGAAGCCCCAAATTACTATTGCGGAAGAAATCATAACAGCCAAAGACACGCCCGTATTCGTGAAAAGCTGCTTCTTGGTGGGCCATATGACCTTCTTGAGCTCGCTCTTCATCTCACGGAACCACTTAGCCACTCTCTTAAAGAAGCTGGGCTTAGCATCGTCCTTCTTTACGGCGGTGACGGCTTTTGCGGGGGTGGAAGCTACTTTCTTTTCTTCAGCCATTTTCACGCATCCTTTCAGAACTTACTTAGTCTCAACGTGCTTTGTGTGCTTTCTGCAGAAGGGGCAATATTTATTGCGCTCCAAGCGGTCAGAAGTGTTCTTTTTATTCTTGACCGTGTTGTAGTTCCTCTGCTTGCATTCATCGCATCTGAGTGTGATTTTAACTCTTGCGCCTGCAGCCATTCTTTCGGCACCTCCTATTTTATTTACCCGCTTTGCGGGCATTGCCTCCCTGTGAAAGATCAGGTCATTTTGCGAAAAAAGCGCGCAAAAATAGACCTCTCATACGACAGGTAATGCATAGTATAGCACAAGCCGCATTCAAGGTCAACACTTTTTTATTGATTTTTCGGGAAAAATAACGGGATTTTCTGCTGAATTTGAATTCCACACGATGTTGGGCGCGCTCATGTCCTCCGGCACGCTTTTCCGCAATATATATGTGCTCCCGTTGCCTCCCCTTCGTAAGGTGACGGAGAGGTCGGCAGCGTCAGCAAGCCAAACCCGTTCGGTCTCTCCGGCGCTTCGCTCCGGCTCTCCCTTTCGGGAGGAGCCCCGATCATCCCTTTTCCGCGACCTCCCAGCAGACGAGGAGCAGGCCCCTGCCGCAGGAAATGCGGGCTCTGTCGCCCATGAAGTGATTGCTCACGCCGAGCGGGAAATCGGGTGTCAGCTCCGCTCTGTCAAGCGGGTACTGCAGTCCCTCGAGAGTAACGTCGTACACCTTGTCCGTCATCGCGAACACGGACACCGTGCCGTTTTCGAGCGTGCGCTCTATCTCGACGGAGCCGTTCTCAATAACGGTGAACACGAAATTTCTGTCATACATGAAGCCCCTTGCCTCGCGGCGGCAGAGGAACGCGAGCGTCTGCATGTTGGCGAGGGTATGGTCGGGGCGGTATCCGCCGGTGCAGCCGTAGAGATGGAACTCTCTGCACCCGTGCGAAAGGCCCACGCGTACGGCGAGCAGCGTGTCGGTGTCATCCTTCTCAACGGGAACGCGGATGCACTCCTCCCTTACGTCGGGCTCCTCCATGGAGTCAAAGTCGCCTATGACGACGTCGGGCTCGAAGCCGAGCCTGCGGCAAAGCAGAAGCCCTGCGTCTGCGGCGATGCGGAGATCGCCCTCTGCCGGGCACTCTCTCACGCCGTAAAACGAGCCTGCGGAATATACAAAACAACGCTTCATAGCGGCCTCCCAAGCGGAACTTGTTCGCAAAATGAACTCACATATCGGCAAATGCGGTCTCATTATAATTTAGCCCGCAGGGTATTGCAAGATTATTAACGAAGTGCCCGATATGTTTGTAGCATTCACCATTGCCGCCCCGTACAGCGCGCCGCCTTATATTGCAAATTGCCATAGTCCTTCCCTTATCTGTCAATTTTTTGCTGTCATTTGAGCAAAATTCGGGGTTGACAAACCCGCGGAGCGCGCATATAATCATGCTCGACAATTCCAAGGGGTGCTGGCGTGAGCCGGCTGAGATGAACGGGCGTTCGAACCCTCAAACCTGATCCGGATAATACCGGCGTAGGAATGCGAGCTAAAGCACATCACAGATGACCGCATTGTTAAGCCGATGCGGTCATCTTTTTTCGTACCGTTGGAATTGATCTTCATCAGAGGGACGGTCAAATCATGGAACACAGAAAAGTGCGCGCCCTGTGCGAGGGTGCGATAATGGTCGCGGCGGCGACGGCGCTGAGCTTTTTAAAGCTGCTCGAGCTGCCTCAGGGCGGAAGCGTGTGCATCGGCATGCTCCCGATATTCATCTACTGCGCCCGCTGGGGCCGGAAGCAGGGCTTCATCTGCTCCTTTGCCTACGGTCTCCTTCAGCTTCTGCTTGACGGTGCCTATGCCTGGGGCCCCACCTCGATGCTTCTCGACTATCTGCTTGCCTTCGGCGTGCTCGGTGTCGCAGGCTTCTTCAGGGGAATGCGCGGCGGCGTATTCATCGGCACGGTCATCGGCAGCGTCTGCCGCTTCATCATCCACTTTATCAGCGGCGTCACGATATACCGCATCTACGAGCCGACAGCCGTTTTCAACACGGTCATTGCCAACCCCTATATCTACTCCGCCGCCTACAACGGCAGCTTCATGGCGATAGACATGGCGCTCTGCCTCGTGATAACGGCGCTCATCTACAAGCCGATGAGAAAATACATCCTCGCCGAGGACCTGTGAAATCAGCACTCAGCCCCGCCTTTGTTCAGGCGGGGCTGAGTGGCGTTACGCGAGCTTTATCTCTCTGCACGAACCCGTGCCGAACTCCTGCTCCATGGCCGTTTTGTATTTATCGAAATAGTCATACGGCATCAGCGCCTGCACACAGCCCGCGAAGCCGCCGCCGTGTACGCGCCACGCGCCTATGCCCTCGAGCAGCGTCTTGCTCTTTTCCAGACCCTCCGCGAGCTTCGTGTCGCCCGTTGCGCTCGTTACGATGTTGTTCAGATACATCTCGGAGGAGCGGCCCGACTCGTTCATGAGGCGCATATACGTCTCCGCGTCGCCCTTTTTCAGCGCATCTCGCATCAGCGGCACGCGGTCGTTTTCGTCGAAGAAGTGCTTTGCGCGGCGGACGGGTCTGTTCGAGGTGTCCCAGCCGCGGCTGCGGAACTGCGCGGGGTCAACGTCACCGAGCACGCCCTTGTCAAACAGATTCGCTATGTATATCATGTCGGACGGGATCCTCGCGTACGACGTATCGAGGCCCGCGTGGCTGCCGCCCGTCTCCGTGAGGCAGAGCGTAAGTCCCATGCGGCCGAAGTCCGCCGCGATGGGCTCTATCTCGCCGGTCTTAAAGTCGGCGTAAACCGCGTGGCCGAGGGAGCAGGCGAGCTGATCCATCAGTCCGCAGGGCTTGCCGAAGAATTTGTTCTCGGCCTGCATGGCAACGCGCGCGATGACAACGGGGTCAACCTTGCCGCCGTTGAAAAGCGCGTTGAGGATGCGGCCTATCATGACCGTGAACGCGGCGGACGAGCTCATACCCGAGCCCGCGGGAAGTGTGGACGTTATCTTCGCCTCGAACCCGCCTACGTTCAGCCCGAGGTCGATAAATCCCGAGATAACACCGCGCATGAGCGCCTGCGGCGTTCCGAATTCGCGTGTGTTGATGCTCATATTTGTGAGCTTGATCTCTATAGGCGCATAGCCCTCGGAGCAGACACGCGCGGTTTTCGTGCCCGTGTCCTCGCAAACGCAGTACAGGCCGAGGTCTATGGCTGAGGCAAGAACTCTGCCGTGCTGATGGTCTGTATGGTTGCCGGCAAGCTCTGTCCTGCCCGGAGAAAACAATTCCGCTCTCATAGCTATCCTCCTAAAATGATAAAAAGCTAAAGCTCTTCAAATAACAGAATAATCCCAAAGTGTACTAAAGTCAACCGTAAAAACACGGTTAAAATTGTCTATATTTTATCATATAACAATTCGCTTGCTTAATCCTCTGCACGAGGCTATAATGGCCTTATCTGAGAAAATCTTTTCGGAGGCAATGCAATGAAAAGCGCAAACGGCATCAATCTCACAATGCTCTGCGATTTCTATGAGCTCACCATGGGCAACGGATATTTCGCAGAGGGTATGGCAGACAGGATAACATATTTTGACGTGTTTTACAGAGAGGTCCCGGATGAGGGCGGCTTCGCCATCGCGGCAGGCCTTGAGCAGATCGTGGACTATGTTCAGAAGCTCCGCTTCTCCGCCGAGGATATAGAATACCTTCGCGGCAGGAAGCTCTTCTCCGAGGAGTTCCTCGCGTATCTCGCCGATTTTAAATTCACGGGCGATATCTGGGCCGTCCCCGAGGGCACGCCCATCTTCCCGCGGGAGCCTGTCATAACCGTCCGCGCTCCCGCCATTCAGGCTCAGCTTCTGGAGACCTATCTCCTCCTCGAGACCAACCACCAGAGCATGATCGCCACAAAGGCAAACCGCATCTGCCGCTCCGCGGGCGGAAGAGCCGTCCTCGAGTTCGGCTCGCGCAGAGCGCAGGGCATCGCCGGCGCCGTCACGGGAGCGAGAGCCGCGTTCATCGGCGGCTGTGCCGGCACGGCCTGCACCGTCTCCGACCAGATATACGGTGTCCCCGCTGCGGGCACGATGGCTCACGCGTGGGTGCAGATGTTCGACACCGAGTACGAGGCCTTCGAGGCCTACTGCCGCACCTACCCGCAGAACGCCGTCCTGCTTGTTGACACATATAACACGCTCAAGTCCGGCGTTCCCAACGCCATCAAGGCCTTCAACAAGGTCTTAAAGCCGCTCGGCATCACCAAGTGCGGCATCAGGCTCGACTCCGGCGACATGGCATACCTCACCCGCAAGGCCCGCGAAATGCTTGACGCGGCCGGCTGGAGCTCCTGCACGATCACCGTTTCCAACTCTATGGACGAGCGCCTCATCACGAACATTCTCAATCAGGGCGCGATGATAGACTCCTTCGGTGTCGGCGAGAGACTCATCACCTCGAAGAGCTCCCCCGTTTTCGGCGGTGTGTATAAGCTCTGCGCCGTCGAGGATGCGGACGGTTCGATAATCCCGAAGATAAAGATAAGCGAGAATGTCGGCAAGATCACGAATCCCGGCTTCAAGAAGGTCTACAGACTGTATGACCGCACCACCGGCATGGCCGAGGCCGACTATATCACCCTGCGCGACGAGGAGGTGGACGATACTCAGCCTCTCGAGCTGTGCGATCCCGACGTTCGCTGGAAGGTCAAGACCTTTGAGAACTTCCGCGCCGAGGAGCTTCTCGTGCAGGTGTTCAAAAACGGCGAGCTCGTCTATGATCTGCCCGACCTCCGGGATATCAAGGCCCGCTGCTCCAAGCTCGTCGGCACGCTGTGGGATGAGGTGAAGCGCTTTGACAATCCCCATAACTACTATGTCGATCTCTCTCAGAAGCTCATGGAGCTGAAGGATTCCATGCTCCTCGCCGCCGGCAGAAATTCGAACCGTATCAGATAAGCTATGCGTGAAAAGATCTTAGAGCAGCTTCGCTCTGCTAAAATAATAGCTATCGCCCGCGGAATAGAGCGGGATAAATGCATTAAGCTCGCAAGGGCGCTTTTCGAGGGCGGCATCCGCTTCATGGAGCTGCCGTACGATCAGTCCCGCCCCGACACATGGCTCGCCACGGCGGAAACCGTCGCCCTCCTTGCCGACACCTTCGGTGACAGGCTCTGCGTCGGCGCGGGCACCGTGCTCACGCCCGAGCTCGTTGAGCTCACGAAGGCGCACGGCGGGCAGTACGTCGTCGCCCCTAACACGAACCCTGCCGTCATCCGCCGCGCCGGTGAGCTCGGCATGGTGTCCGTTCCCGGCGCGATGACGCCGACGGAGATCGCCGCCGCTCACGATGCGGGTGCCGACATAGTCAAGCTCTTCCCCGCCTCCGAGTTGGGCACGGGCTATCTCAAGGCTATACGCGCTCCCCTCAGCCATATTGATATTCTCGCCGCGGGCGGCATCACCCCCTCAAACGCGAGGGCGTTTCTCGATGCGGGCGCGATGAGCCTCGGTGTCGGCGGAGTGCTGACGAACAGGGCCGCCATAGCCGAGGGCCGCTTCTGCGATATAACCAAGGCCGCGGAAACGCTTCTGCGCTCCGTTGAATAAGCAATCCCGGAGGTGAATATGAGCAAGGCCAAGCCCAAAATGACAAAGGATACCGTCCCCGAGGGCTTCTCGATGAAGCTCGCCTTGGTGGATGCGATACCCGTTATATTCTTCGGCATCGATTTTCTTCTGATAGGCAGGCTCTTCGGAAGCGTGCTGTTCATCATCGGCGCGCTGCTGTGCCTCGTCGCGGGCGCGGCGAAGGTGCTGTGGAAGATCATCGTCGTGCTGAAAAAGAAAAACATCTGGGCGCTTTTCATCCAGATGCGTATTCTGATGCCGATAGGCTTCGGCATGATGGTGCTCGCGCTCATTGTGAACGCCTCGAGGCTGAGCTTCCCCGCCATTCTCGGCGGCATATGCTCGTTCCCCGCCGTGATATTCTTCGCGCTCGGCGTTATCGGCATGGCGATGATGATCGTTTTCGCCAAAAAGCTCGACAGCAGCGACCTTCGCTCCAACTGGATAGAGCAGCTCACGAACGGCGCGGCGCAGATATGCTTCTTTATCGGCCTCGTGATCCTCTCCGTATAATATCCGCCCATCATTAAAGCGCAGACGGCCTCCCGCCTGCGCTTTCTTCATGTCCCGCCGCATCCTTCGCCGCTGCCCGTGGGGATGAGCGAAGCGAGTCCGCGCCTCCGTCTATACTGCCGCAAGGCTTCCCTTCCAAGCGGAGCCTTGGTGCGGTTTCCTATATACAAAAAGCGCGGCACGCAAATGCGTGCCGCAGGATTATAATTATTCCGCTCTGTTGGACTGGCTGAACAGCAGCGTGTAGAAAAGCTGAAACGCGCTTTCCTCTGTGTCCTCGGAATTTTCGAGCCTGTCGCTCACTACCTGCCCGCAGAAGTCAAACAGCAGATTGAACACGGAGTACAGCGCTCTCTCCGCCTTGGTTCTCGACTCGTACAGCCAATCTATCTTATCCAGCAGCTGATTCACCTGACCCTTGTGAAACTCAAGAGCGAGCTTGAAGTTGGGTGAGTGGTAATAGTACAGCGCGAAGCGGCAGAAGTCGGGATCGTCAATAAGCCTCCTCCACGCGTTGTGGAATACTACCCTCGCGCCTTCCTTCAGATGGAGCTGTCCTCTGACGGAGTCAATATCCGCGGCGATGGCGTCTACAAACTCTGTCATGTACAGCATATAAGATTTGAGGATCAGATCGTCTCTGTCCTCAAAGAGATGGTATATATGTCCGTCATTCACGCCGGCTATACCGGATATAATCCTCGTGCTCGCACCGTCAACTCCGTAGCGGCTGACCGCTGCCTTGACGGCATTCAAAAGCTTCTGTCTCTTTTCGGCCTTCATAACGCATCTGTCCTTCCCGAATACTATGCGGTCATTAACCCGCACACAAACAAAAAGCGCAATTCAGTCTGCGCGCAAAAACCCGTCCGAATGGGCAACTTCTGTCTTATTTCCCATATCCATACTATACTAAACATTCGCTCCGATGTCAATAGAATTGCCCGGTTTT
>DCGN01000012.1:9352-21375 GCA_002315275.1 Clostridiales bacterium UBA1777 | reverse complement strand
TCGGCGGGCTCGGCATCCTCATGGTAAAGAAAACCATGGATTCTGTCGACTACAAGTATATTAACGGTCAAAACATATTGACGCTCACAAAGAAATTCTGATATAATACATTCAAGATCTTTTAGGAGGAAAAAGGAAATGACTATTGAAAAAACCGCAAACGGTGCCGTCCTTACGCTTAAGGTCATCGGCCGTCTCGACACCACCACTGCTCCCCAGCTTGAAGCAACCGTCAGAGAATCCATCGCCGGCGTAAGCGAGCTCATTATCGATTTCAGCGAACTGGATTACATCTCTTCCGCAGGTCTGCGCGTTCTCCTCTCCACTCAGAAGGAAATGAACAAGCAGGGCTCCATGAAGGTCACCAATGTCAACGACATGGTCATGGAGGTCTTCGAGATCACCGGCTTTGTCGATGTTCTGACCATAGAGTAAGATCATTACTAAAAAACAGCGGCGCGAGAGAAATATCTTTCGCGCCGCTGTTTTGGCGTCCGAGGGTATTGTTTCTGCGGAGCCGATGCGATATAATTTAACAAAATCAAGCATGGGGGTATAGCTATGCCGACTACATGGAACAGAACGCCTGAAGATTTTCATAAAATATATGTTGCCAACACGGACGCCTTTTACCGCCTCGGAGGTACGGGGCTTGCCGCTGAGCTCGACAGCTTCGTAACACGCTGCGCGCTGAGCCTTTGGAGCCGCTCGGGAGCCATAGGCGAGAGGCATGTGGACATGGCAAATCAGATATACTCCCGCAACAGGTCTCAGCCCTCGTGGCTGCTTTGGAATCTCACAAGCTCGATATGCAAGGAGGAGGTCTTTCTTCCGCCGGTGTTCTATTGGGATCTCGCCGAGCGGGATGCAAAGAGGGGTACGGAGGCCTCGCGCACCTTCGTAAGGATGATAACGAACATCCTTCTGTATATAGCCGCGGCCGATGACGATGTGACGTATGCCGAGGCGGAGTATATCACCGAGATAATAGACAAGCTCAACGCCGTATGCGACACCTCAGGTGTAAAAAAGACAAAAGAGGGGCTTGACCCGCTCGACTATGTGACGAGCAGCACGCCCTCGTTCACCGAGTATAAAGCCGCGCCGCAGACCTCCGGCGGAGAGAAGCGCGAGAAGAAGAATGACGCGCAGCCCGTTGAGAAGCCGGATTTTGACGAGCTCATGGAACAGCTCAACTCGCTTGTCGGCCTTGAAGCCGTGAAAAAGGACGTTAAAAACCTCGTCAACATGATGAAGGTGAGAAAGCTCAGAGAGACGAACGGACTGCCCGTACCGCCGATGAGCCTGCATATGGTGTTCATGGGCAACCCCGGCACAGGCAAAACGACAGTCGCAAGACTGATAAGCGGCCTATACGCGGCGATCGGCGTGCTCAGCAAGGGACAGCTCATTGAGGTGGACAGATCGGGTCTCGTCGCGGGATATGTCGGGCAGACAGCGCTTAAGACGCAGAAGGTCATAGATTCGGCGATAGGCGGAGTGCTGTTTATCGATGAGGCGTACTCGCTCTCGTCCGGCGGAGAGAACGATTTCGGCCGGGAGGCGATAGAAACGCTTCTCAAGGCGATGGAGGATCACCGCGATGACCTGATCGTCGTTGTCGCGGGCTATGACGAGCCGATGGAGGGCTTCCTTTCCTCAAATCCCGGCCTCGAATCGCGCTTCAACAAGTATTTCCACTTCCCCGATTACAACGGAGACGAGCTCATGGAGATATTCCGTATGCAGTGCAAAAAGAACGGCTATGAGCTTACGCCCGAGGCCGAGTCGGCCGCAAAGGAGCTGTTCGATGACCTGTATGCTTCGCGCGATGACAACTTCGGCAACGCAAGAGACGTCAGGAACCGCTTTGAGGATATGATAATCTGCCAGTCCAACAGAGTGGCGGAGATCGAGGAACCGAGCAAGGAGGACTTGATGGCGGTATTGCCGCAGGATCTTGCCGGAAAAAATCTGATATAACCGAAAAACGCGGACAGAGATGATCCCTGTCCGCGTTTTTGCGCCTATGCGGCGGATTGCTCGGGCCTTCCGGCGCTGAAGAAGCTGAAACCGTAGCACCAATGCGTTTCCGGCTCTTCAAGGCCGTAGCCGTATTCGAGAAGCTCGCTCACCGTGACGAGCTGATAGCCCTGCTCAACGAGCCATGGGATTATCATGCAGGCAGCCTCGGCGCTCTCCTTATATATCGAGTGGAGGAGGATGACCTGGCCGTCAAGATCACCGGCCTCTTTGACAACTCTGAAGGTGTTCTGAGGATCCTTCGTTAGCCAGTCAAGCGTATCGACAGACCAGCCGATGAAGGTGTAGTTGTAGAGATACATCGCCGTTCCCGCGAGGCGGCCCTCGGGGGGACGGATGAGCTTCGGCTTCTCGCCGATGGCGTTTATGAAGGCGGCCTCGGTGAGCGCCTGATCGTATTGGAGCCCTTCAATGTCCTCCTCGTTGTCAAGAAATGTGTGCCAGTAGGTGTGGCTTGCCATCTCGTTGCCGAGGTCATAGCCCTGCTTGACTATCTCGGGCCAGGAGTCAACGCGCATTCCGACGTCGAAAAACGTCGCAACAGAGTGATACTTCTGAAGACACTCGTAAATTACGGGCGAATAATCAACGCTTGGCCCGTCATCAAAGGTGATGGCGACCATCGGCCTGTCACGGCGGATGTGGCGCGTGCTCCAGAATTCTCCGCTGATGACATCTTCTCCGACCGTAAGCACGACAGGCTGCGTGCTGTTGATCGTTCCTGCTTTGAAAAGCACGGACACGCTGCCGTCCGCGTTCAGCTTATATGAATTGTAGTTGCTTTTGTCGTCCGCGATATAGCTGTCAAAGCCGTCTGCCAGCTCGCCGGTCTGATCCTCAAGCTCGGGCATACTGAAATCAAAATAGTTCCAAAGAAATTTGCGGATGTTCTCGCCGAGCAGCTCATCTATCCGTATCTCGCGGCCGTCCGTCAGAGCGCGCGTGTGAAATTCGCTTGAGGAATAGCCGGGATAATCCACGGAAATGCTATAGCTGTATACTTTGTGCATCTTCTCGCCCGAAACGGATACGGAGAGCTTTTCGGCATCAGAGGCAGTGAACTTGGAATCGAAATCATCTATGACAGCGGATAGCTCGCTTCTGATCTCGGCATCAACGGCGGCGGAGCCCGTCTCGTGAAAAACAACGTCATATTCACGCAGATCGACCGGCGGGGGAGCGACCGTAGGAGTAGGCACGGGCGGAAATATCATGCTGTACAGAGGAGTCGTGAAAACGCACACACCGAGCGCAGCTGCCACAGTACCCGCTATTATATAGAGCACGGCCGCGATGCGGCACCTCTTTTTCATGACCGTGCCTCCGGCACGCGGAGCAGAGCCTGTTAAATAACGGTTCATATCATAAAGTCCTTATTTTGAAGAAGATTGTAACATCAGATAAGTCAGTATATGTCATATTATTTATAATAGCATCTAAAAATAAGAGTGTCAATTTCCAATGAAATAAACAGTAAAAGCACGCAAAATAAGTATTTAGGATCAAAAAACAAGACAAAAAAGGGAAGTTTGACAAAATGCTGAGATTTGGCCTCTTTTTAACTATATTGCTATGTGAAAATTTGTTCATTTTCACATGCCGTAATTATTGTTAATTTATTGACCAAATTAAAAATATATGCTATAGTATGAGAGCTGAAAGCTGCGCTGCGAGTCATAGGCGCAGAGCGGCGAAGAGGCCGAAGCGGGAGACCGCTTTGAACACTGTAAAAAACCCGGTATTCCGGGAGAAACCTGCGGCAGGACACCGTAGGAATTTTTATGAGGAGAAAAAGTATGAAAAAAGTTATCGTAGCAGTTCTCGCACTCTGCATGGTTCTCAGCCTCGCAGCTTGCGGAAGCAAGACCGCTGAGTACAAGCTCGGCATGGGCGTTTCCCTTAACATGGATTCCTCTTCTTCCGAGGATCATCTCGCACAGGTTGATGCAACCGTCGCTTCCGTCGTTCTCGATAAGGACGGCAAGATCGTTTCCTGCCGCATCGACTGCGTTCAGGACAAGATGGATGTAACCGACGGCACTGTCGACACCGCAAAGACCTTCCTCACCAAGGCAGAGCTCAAGGAAGACTACAACATGGTCAAGTACAGCGGCTGCACCTATGAGTGGTACCAGCAGGCTCAGGCTTTCGAAGCTTACTGCGTAGGCAAGACCGCAGCTGACATCTCCGGCATGGAGCTCGTCCTCAACGAAGAGGGCCACAATGTCACCACCGATGAAGCACTCTACGCTACCTGCTCCATCAGCATCGAAGACTTCATCGATGCAGTCGTAAAGGCTTGCAGCGATGACGGCGCTGCCACCTTCACCGCCGGCGAGAACTTCACTCTCGGCCTTGCAGCTATCTCCGATGCTTCCGAGTCCGTTGCCGCTGCAGACGCAGAGGACGGCAATGCAACCGTTAAGATGTACAGCGAGTTCGGCGCAGTCGTTCTCGACGAGAACGGCAAGATCCTTGCTGCTGTTACCGACGCAACCCAGCCCAAGATCACCGTCAGCGCTGAGGGCGAGATCATGGATACCGTTTTCAACGGCACCAAGAGAGAGCTCAAGGACGGCTACAACATGGTAGCTTACGGCAACGCAATTGCTGAGTGGTACGTTCAGGCTAAGGCATTCACCGACTACGTCGCAGGCAAGACCCCTGCTGAGGTTCTCGCAATGGAGACCACCGTCAACGAAGAGGGCAACGCAATCACCACCGATGAGACCCTTCTCGCTTCCTGCACCATGTCCATCGCAGGCATGCAGAATGTTCTCGCACTTGCTGCACAGTACGCTCGCTGATCAATTTACAGAAACAATCGCTATAATCGAACACAGAGGTCAACGGCTTGAGAGCTGAAAATAAGATGCGCTGTATCAGCATTATCCTTTTGCTGGCAATGGTGCTGTCCGGATGCGCTTCAAAGGAATCCGATTCTTCGGAGCCAAAGGGAAAATCATATTTTACTTACTTCGATACCGTGACCTACGTGTTCAGCTACGCAGGAGACTCGACAGAGCGGTTCGATGAACGCTCTGCCGAGGTTTCTGCGCTATTGGGAAACTATCACAGACTCTTCGATATTTACCACGAGTATTCCGAAGTCAACAATCTCTGCACGGTAAACAAGAACGCAGGCGGGGAGCCTGTCAAGGCAGACCCCATTCTTATAGAATTCCTGCTGTACGCAAGAGACCTCTGCGAGATGACGGACGGCATGATGGACATCACTCTCGGTGCGGTGCTTGAGATATGGCATGAGCACAGAGAGGCCGCTTCCGATGACCCCGCGAACGCGACCGTGCCGGATAAGGCCGAGCTTGAGGAGGCCGCAAAGCACACCGGCTTTGACCTGCTCGAGATAGACAAAGAAAACTCCACCGTTAGGCTTACGGATCCGCAGGCATCTATAGATGTCGGCGCGCTCGGCAAGGGCTATGCGACCGAGATGGCCGCGCTCATGCTTGAAGCGGACGAGGCCTACGGCTATGTGCTCAATGTCGGCGGAAATATACGCACTATCGGCACGAAGCCCGACGGAACGAACTGGTCTACCGGCATCAGAAATCCCGACGGCGAGGCAACGGACTATGCCTTAAAGATCGAGATCGCCGATATGGCCTGCGTGACCTCGGGGGTCTATGAGAGATTCTTTACGGTCGACGGTGTAAGATATCATCACATTATCGACCCGAACACGCTGTTCCCCGCCATGTATTATGACTCCGTTACCGTGCTTGCCAAGAGCAGCGCCCTTGCGGACTCGCTTTCAACAGCGCTTTTCTGCCTCCCCTATGACGAGAGCAGAGCGCTTGCAGAGAAGCTCGGCGTGGATGTTATATGGATATTCCCGGACGGAACGATGGAATATACGGATGCAGTGGCATCGATGATAGTCTGAGAAAAGCAGTTTTCCTGCGGAATAAAAAGCCGGGTGAGAGGGCTTTTTACTCCGCAGGAATTTGCGGTATTTTCTGAGCGTTTCAATTCAGTTAGTTTTGGCGGCAAAAGCCGCGTTTTTGGAGGATAGAGTATGAGAAAAATGTCTGCGGTGAAGGTTCCACACCACAAAAACACCGCGGGAATGGCTTCGGAGCGCGTAACTCCCCCCGATGAGGTCCTTCTGCCTCTCGTATTCAATGCGCACAGAGTTATTCCCAACGAGCCTGTTGTGGCTGTCGGCGACCATGTGTACGTCGGTCAGCTCATAGCAGAAGCAAGAGATAAGAGCACGGCACCTCTCCATGCTACCGTCTCCGGCACGGTAGTTTCCATCGATGAGGATGCAGTCGTCACGAGCGGTAAGGTCAAGGCCATCCGCATCAAGAGCGACGGCAAGATGGAGAAGGACCCCACCCTCAAGGCTCCCGTAGTAAACAGCGTAGAAGAATTCCTGGCAGCCTGCAAGGACAGCGGCATCGTCGGTCTCGGCGGCGCGGCATATCCTCTCCACGGCAAGCTCAGCGCGATCCTCAAGGCTCCCATTAAGACCGTTCTTATCAACGGAGCAGAGTGCGAGCCCTACATCACCTGCGACCACCGCACGATGCTCGAGAACGCTGCCGAGATGAAGGCAGGCATCGAGCAGCTCAAGAAGTGGCTCAAGAGCGAAAAGTTCGTTATCGGCATTGAGAGCAACAAGCCCGATGCTATAGCTTACCTCAGAGACTATTTCAAGGATGACAGCTCCGTTGAGATCAAAAAGCTCGCCAGCGTTTATCCGCAGGGCGCAAAGCAGGTCCTGCTGTTCAATGCGACCGGTATTATCGTAAAGAAGGGCGAGCGCCTTGCGGCTCACGGCGTTATCATTATGAACGTCACCACGCTTGCAAAGATGGGCGAGTTCTTCACGACGGGTATGCCTTACGTTGAGAGAACCATCACGGTTGACGGCAGCGCGATCGCAAATCCGCGTAATATCGTCATTCCCATCGGCACCAGCATTGATTACGCCGTAAAGCAGTGCGGCGGCTTCAAGGCTGAGCCGGGCAGAATAATCCTCGGCGGCCCCATGATGGGCAAGACCGTTGACACTCTCGATGCTCCTATCGCAAAGGCAACGAACGCAATCGTCGCTCTGGCTGAGAAGGATTGCCTCGAGCTCAAGGAGACCCCCTGCATCCACTGCGGCAAGTGCGTTGAGCATTGCCCGCTCAACCTCAACCCCATGATGTTTTCCAACGTTATGGAGCTCAAGAATGATGACATGAAGGCAATGATGCTCGAAAACGGCGCTATTAACGTATGCATGGAGTGCGGCAGCTGCTCCTTCGTTTGCCCCGCACACCGTCCTCTCGCAGCAACAAACCACACCGCAAAGGGCTTCCTGAAGAAATATCAGGCCGCTCATGCAGAAGCTCAGGAAGGAGGAAGCAAAAAATGAGTAAGATCGTCAATGCCGCCGCTCCTCATATACACAGCGGCAGCTCGACCCGCAGGGTCATGCTCGATGTAATAATCGCTCTCCTGCCCGCAACTGCTGCGGCGGTCATAATCTTCGGCGTGAAGGCAGCTCTCGTTGTCGGCACATGCGTTGTATCCGCAGTTGTCGCAGAGCTTCTGTTCAACCTCATCACCAAGCGCCCTCAGTCCGTCGGCGACCTCAGCGCTGTCGTCACAGGCCTTCTGCTCGGACTTAACCTCAGCACCAACGTTCCCGTATGGCAGTGCGTTATCGGCTCCGCTTTTGCGATAATCGTTGTCAAGTGCCTCTTCGGCGGCCTCGGCCACAACTTCGCAAACCCCGCGATCACGGGCCGTGTGTTCATGCTCGTTGCATTCTCCGCAGTTATGGGCGGAGCTATCCCCGATGCTGTCACGGGCGCAACTCCTCTTGAATTTCTCAAGCAGGGCAGTGCTGAAGGCCTCCCCGCACTCACCGATATGCTCATCGGCTTGCGCGGCGGTGCCGTCGGCGAGGGCTGCATTGCCGCTCTCGTTGCAGGATATGCTTACCTCGTTTGCCGCAAGGTCATCAAGTGGTACATACCAGCTGCATTTATCGGCACCACCTTCGTATGCTTCCTCATTGCATCCTCGTTTGATTTCAACTTTGCTCTCTATGAGATACTCTCCGGCGGCCTGTTCATCGGCGCTATCTTCATGGCGACCGACTATGTCACCACTCCCGTGACCGGCACCGGCAGACTCATCTTCGGTATCTGCTGCGGCCTTATCACCTTTGCCATCCGTCAGTTCTGCAGCTATCCCGAAGGAGTTTCCTTCTCTATACTCATCATGAATATACTCTCACCGTGGCTTGAAATGATCACGATGAAGAAACCCCTGGGAGGTGGCTGATAATGAATAACAAGAAAGAAACCTCCAAGGCCGTTATCGCCATAGTGCTCATCTGCGTTATCGGCGCAGGCCTGCTCTTCGGCGTGAACGCTCTTACCGCTGAAAAAATCGCGGCAAACAACGCATCCCTTGCATACGCTCCTCTCCTCGCTGTCATGCCCGAGGCAAAGGACTTCGCCCCTGTTTATGAGGCGGCCGATTCCGCGGCATCCGCTCTCGTTGATATCCCCGAGACAGTCGTCGGCATATACGAAGAGACCTCCGGCGCAGGCTACGCCGTCAAGCTTTCCACCACGCAGGGCTACACCGGCGACACTATCGAGTTCGCTATCGGCGTTTCCGTTGACGGAAAGATTACCGGCACGCAGGTCACCGCGTACAACGACACCAAGGACTTCGGCGCAGATTACCCGTCCACCTATGTCGGTCAGGACTCCGCTCTTGCTGATGTTCAGCTCGTTGCGGGCGTGACCTTCTCCTCCTCCGCATTCAAGAACGCGGTCATCGATGCCTTCAATGCACTCATAGCAAACGGCCTTGTCAAGGAAGGCGTCAAGGGTGACGATCAGCTTCTCATGGAGCTTCTGCCCACTCTGTTCACCGGCATGTCCAACTCCATCGGAGTTGCACAGTACGAGGAGCTTGCGCCCTCCGGCAGCATCATCTCCGCTATGAAGGCGACCAACGGCTCCGGTGTCGCTCTCCTCATGCAGGACGGCGAGTCCGTTGTTCTCGCGGTAGTCAACCTCGCAGGCAACGCTGTCGTCTATGATGCTGCCGGCGCGGATGTCACCGCTGACCACTCTGCCGCGGCAGATGAGGCCGCCGCATTCGGAGCAGCAAACCTCACGAGTTTCGCAGACGATGAGATGAAGAAGCTCGCCTCTGCTGCAGAGGAAGGCGCAGTCATCGAGCCTATCGCACTTGACGGCGTTTTCAACACCGTTACCGGCGCTTATAAGATCACCCTCGCCGATGAGTCCGTCCAGTACGGCTTCGTCGCCAGATCCTACGGCTACAGCAATATCCCGATGATGTTCTACTACATCCTCGATGAAAACGGTGCCATCGTCTCCATGAATACCGAGACGTTCATCCTCGAGAAGGAATACTTCTCCAACTACACGCTCGATGTTCCTTCCTATAAGGATGGCTTCACCGGCCTGACTGCCGACACCTACACAGGTGAGCAGGCTCTCATCTCCGGTGCAACCGCGAGCACCAACGCCGTCAAGACGGCAACGGACGATATTTTCGCCGCCTTCCAGACAATTCAGAACGGAGGGAATAACTGATGGAAAACAATGTTGTTAAAGCAGTAAAGAACGATCCCTCATGGATCCTCTTCCTCGGCGCATGCCCCGCTCTCGCAGCATCCGCAGGAGTCAAAACGGCCCTCGGAATGGGCATCGCGGTCCTGGTGCTGATGGTTCTGTCCACGCTCGTCCTCTCCGCCCTTCGCAAGTGCATCCCCGCGTGCGCAAAGATCCCCGCAACGGCCCTTGTTGCTGCGTTCCTTGCTGCCGCGGTTCAGATGCTGATGGGCGCATTCCTCCCCAAGGTAGCTCAGACCGTTCCCGCTTATATCGCTGTCCTTGCTGTTGACCTTCTCGTTTTTGCCGCAGGCGATAACGCCGCTGACAGCAAGCTCGGCTCTGCTCTCGGTTACAGCGTAAAGTGCGCTGTCTGCTTCATCGTTGTAGTAGTCATCACTGCCGTTATCCGCGAGGCGCTCGGCGCAGGCGAATTCTTCGGCATGGAGATACCCTTCCTCGCCGAGTACAACATTCCCGTCCTTGCAAAGGCTCCCGGTGCATTCTTCGTGCTGGCAATAGTTGCCGCGATCGCAAAGAACGTCAAGGCTCCCGAGCAGAAGAACGGCTTTGCGCCCAAGGCCGCCGCAGGCAAATGAAAGGAGAATGAATAATGAGCTTTAAAGAAATTATCGGTATCATTCTCGCCGCCGCTCTCGCAAACAACGCGGTATTCAGCCGGTTCTTCGGCGTTACACCTGTCTTCGGCTGGTCCAAGAACATGTTAAAGGCTCTCCCTATGGGCGTATGCGTTGCAATAGTAATGCTGTTCACCGAGGTCTCCTGCTGGTGCCTCAACAGCTTTGTGCTTGCAAAGCTCGGCCTCGGCTTCCTGCAGATCCCCGTATTTGTCGGCGTGATCCTTGCATGGACGTACATCCTCAACGCGGTCGCGAAGGCTGTTTTTAAGAAGCCCCTCGGAATATACTTCCCCGTTATCGCTCTCAACAGCGCAGTTCTCGGCCTCGCCCTCACTACGCTTGAGCTCGGCCTCGGCGCAGCAATGCTCACCGCTCTCGGAACGGGCCTCGGCTTCATTCTTGCTATGCTCGTCTTCGTAGGCGTGTCCTTGAAGCTAAAGATAAACTTCGCATTCGTTCCCAAAGCATTCAAGGGTCTCCCCGTTGAGCTCCTTGCCGCAGGGATCGTATCTCTCGCGTTCCTCGCATTCTGATTATCAAAACATGAAAAAGCCTGACGGTTTTCGCCGTCAGGCTTTTTGCATATAAGCGGTTATTTGTGATAGAGCTTTTTTGCCTGATATTTAGGCTCGAAGGTTACGTTTACACCGATCTTTTTGAACAGATCCGCATCGACATGCGAGAGGATAACGGAGGAGTGAGCCTCGCAGCCTCTGAGCTTGTCGAGCTGGTCTATTGCGTAGCCGGCCATCGGATTTGTGACCGCACAGATGGAGAGCGCTATCAGAAGCTCGTCGGTGTGGAGGCGGGGATTGTGATTCCCGAGGTGCTCCACCTTGAGGTGCTGTATCGGCTGAATGATGGCGGGGGAGATGAGGAGAAGATCCTTGTCGATCCCCGCGAGATGCTTGAGCGCGTTCAGAAGGCATGCGGAGGATGCGCCGAGCAGGGAGCTGGTCTTGCCGGTTATGACAGTGCCGTCATGGAGCTCAATGGCTACCGCGGGTGCGCCGGTCTCTTCGGAGCGGCGGAGCGCAGCGCCGACTACGGGGCGGTTTTCGGGGCCGATATCCATGGAGTTCATGATGAGCTCGATCTTATGGAGCTCATGGGGCTCGGAAAGGCCCTGACGTACCGAGCAGGCGGAGGCATAATAGCGGCGGAGGATCTCCTGACGGGAGGCCTCACAGCAGACCTCGTCATCGCTGATGCAGTAGCCTATCATGTTGACGCCCATATCCGTGGGGCTCTTGTATGGGCTGCTGCCGAATATCTTCGTAAACATCGTCTCGAGGACGGGGAATATCTCAACATCGCGGTTGTAGTTGACGGTGGTCTTCCCGTAGGCATCGAGATGGAAGGGGTCTATCATGTTGACATCGTCAAGGTCGGCGGTTGCGGCCTCATATGCGAGGTTGACGGGATGCTTGAGGGGGAGATTCCAGATCGGGAAGGTCTCGAACTTTGCATAGCCTGCGGATACGCCGCGCTGGTGCTCATGATAGAGCTGGCTGAGGCAGGTGGCCATTTTGCCGCTGCCGGGACCGGGGGCGGTGATAACAACGAGGCTGCGCTCGGTCTCGATAAAATCGTTCCTGCCGAAGCCCTCATCAGACACGATCAGACGGACATTGTTGGGATAATCGGGGATGATATAGTGGATATACACCTTGATGCCGAGAGCCTCAAGGCGCTTTCTGAACTGATCCGCGATGGGCTG
>DCGN01000012.1:2489-9298 GCA_002315275.1 Clostridiales bacterium UBA1777 | reverse complement strand
TCGATAAGGCGAAGAGTATCCTCGTCGTAAGTGATGCCGAGGTCGCCGCGGCGCTTGCTGCGCTCGATATCATCGGCAGAAATAGCGATGACGATCTCAGCCTCATCCTTCATCTCCAGAAGCATCTTGACCTTACTGTCAGGCTGAAATCCGGGGAGAACACGGGAGGCGTGATAATCGTCAAACAATTTGCCGCCGAACTCAAGGTACAGCTTTCCGCCGAACTTGGAGAGGCGATCTCTGATATTTTGTGACTGAAGTTTTACATACTTGTCATTGTCAAAGCCCAACTTGTTCATGACAGCATCCCCCAATAAAATCAATTATTACGGGACATAATTGTATCACACTTTTTTATAAACAACAAGAAATACTTTTATTATTCATAAATTTGTGCTATACTTAAAAATGTATTATAATCTCCGCAAAAAGCGGATGCTTGACTTTATTCGAAAGGCATAGGATCACATGGGATTTTTTGATAAGATCTTCGGCAGCTACAATGACAGAGAGCTGAAAAGAATATACCCTATAGCGGACGCGATCGAAAAGCTGGAGCCTGCTTACGCCGTACTCACGGATGAGGAGCTCAGGGCGAAAACTCCGTGGCTCAAGCAGCGCCTTGCCGACGGCGAAACGCTGGACGATATCCTGCCGGATGCTTTCGCGGCAGTACGCGAGGCGGCCTGGCGCGTACTCGGCATGAAGCCGTTCCGTGTGCAGCTTATCGGCGGCATTGTTCTGCATCAGGGGCGTATTGCCGAGATGAAGACCGGTGAAGGCAAAACGCTTGTTGCCGTTCTGCCGGCATACCTTAATGCACTTGCAGGTGAGGGAGTACATATTGTCACAGTTAACGATTATCTTGCCCGCCGCGACAGCGAATGGATGGGCAAGGTGCACCGTTTCATGGGCTTGTCTGTCGGCCTTATAGTTCACGGCCTTGACACGAAGCAGCGCCAGGATGCCTATAACTGCGACATTACCTACGGCACAAACAACGAGATGGGCTTTGACTATCTCCGTGACAATATGGCGCTCTATAAGGAGAATATGGTTCAGCGCGGCCACTCCTTTGCCATCGTTGACGAGGTGGACTCTATCCTCATCGATGAGGCGAGAACTCCGCTTATCATTTCCGGCCAGGGTGACGAGAGCACCGATCTCTACAGACAGGCTGACGATTTCGTCTCCCGTCTGAAGAAGGTGGTCTATGCCTCTGTTGACGAGAAGGAAGAGGAGAGCGAGGATCTTGATGCCGACTATGTCGTAGACGAAAAAGCCAAGACGGCGACACTCACGGCTCGCGGTATAGCCAAGGCAGAGCGTGCCTTCGGCCTCGAAAATCTTGCCGATATCGAAAATGCAACGCTTTCTCACCATCTGAATCAGGCGCTGAAGGCTCACGGCATCATGAAGCGCGATATTGACTATATCGTCAAGGACGGAGAGATACTCATAGTCGATGAATTTACGGGCCGCCTTATGCTCGGCCGCCGTTATTCCGAGGGCCTCCATCAGGCCATCGAGGCAAAGGAGCATGTCGATGTCCAGAAGGAAAACCGCACTCTCGCAACGATAACCTTCCAGAACTACTTCCGCCTTTTCGGCAAGCTCTCCGGCATGACCGGTACTGCCGCAACGGAGGCAGAGGAGTTCGCGGCGATATACAAGCTCGATATTATCGAGATACCCACGAACAAGCCCGTCATCCGCATTGACGATCCCGACGTTGTTTATAAGAACGAGACGGGCAAAAACAGAGCGATAATCGAGCAGATAGTCGCCTGCCACGAGAAGGGTCAGCCCGTTCTGGTCGGCACGGTCTCCATAGAAAAGAGCGAATATATCTCGGGTCTTCTCAAGCGCAGGGGAGTGCCTCATACGGTGCTGAACGCGAAGTATCATGAGAAGGAAGCGGAGATAGTCGCGCAGGCTGGCAAGCTCGGTGCTGTCACCATCGCCACAAACATGGCCGGCCGCGGAACCGATATCAAGCTCGGCGGCAACGCAGAATTCATGGCGAAGACAGACCTCAGAAAAGCCGGCTTTGACGATGAGACGATAGCCGAGGCCACGGGCTTTGCCGATACCGACGATGAGAACATTCTCGCTGCAAGAGCGCTCTTTGCACAGAAGCTCGATGAGCATGAAAAGGTGGTTTCCGCCGAGGCGGAGAAGGTCAGAGAAGCGGGCGGTCTGTTTATTCTCGGCACGGAGCGCCATGAATCCCGCCGTATAGACAATCAGCTGCGCGGACGTTCCGGCCGTCAGGGAGACCCCGGCGAGAGCCGCTTCTTCCTCGCTCTTACCGACGATGTTATGAGACTGTTCGGCGCGGAGAGACTTATCTCCATGTTCGAAACACTCAACGTTGACGAGGATATGCCCCTTGAACACAAGCTCCTGTCCAACACTATCGAGTCTGCACAGAAGAACGTTGAAAGCCGCAACTTCCAGACCCGTAAGACCGTTCTTGAATATGACGATGTCATGAACCAGCAGAGGAATATCATCTACGACGAGCGCCGCAAGGTGCTTGACGGCGAGGATATCCGCGAGTATATCATGAGCATGATCCGCGAGTTCGTCCAGTCCACCGTGAATGACGGCATGGGCGGCACAGGCGCGGAGACTCAGCAGGAGCTTGACAACGCGCTTCAGCCGTTTGAGAAGCTGTTCTACCGCCACGGCACCATCACGCTCGATATGTTCGGCGGATACGCCAAGTGCGACAAGGTGGTCGAGGCTGTTCAGGGACTCGCGGAGAAGTGCTACGAGGTCCGCGAGGCTGCCTTCGGCCTTGCGCCGAACGGCATTCCCGTTATGCGCGAGGTTGAGCGCGTCATCATGCTGCGCGTTGTTGACGAGTACTGGATGGATCATATCGATGCCATGGCAGAGCTCAAGCGCGGCATAGGCCTGCGCGGCTACGGCTCGATAAAGCCCGTAGATGCGTACAAGCAGGAGGGCTTCGATATGTTCGAGGCCATGGTGCGCGGCATCAGAGAAGAGACCGTCAGAAGAATATTCGTCGTTCAGGTGCGCCGCGAGCAGTCCATCGAGCGCAAGGCCGTTGCGAAGAACGCCGCGGCAAACGTCGGCGGAGAGCCCGTGAAGAAGATGCCCGTCAAGAAGGCTCCCAAGCCGGGCCGCAACGATCCGTGCCCCTGCGGCAAGATGAAGGCAGACGGCAGCAGAAGGCTCAAGTACAAAGAGTGCTGCGGCAGAAACGAGTAATAGATGGCGTTTGAGGAAAAGAGAAGCGGAGAGCTCGTATATATGAGCTCCTCCGTTATCCCCGCTAAGAATATTTTTACCACACGCTTCGGCGGAGTGAGCACAGGAGAGTTTGCCTCGCTCAACCTTTTGAGCAATAAGGGAGACCCTCCCGTGAACGTGCGCGAAAATTTCAGCCGCCTTTGCGCGGAGCTCGGCGTCGGGATAGACGACTGCGCTGTCACGAATCAGGTTCACGGCAAGGTCGTGAGAACCGTCACGGAGAAGGACAGACACGTTTGCCTTTCCCCCGTAAACTATGAGGCGGACGGACTTGTCACGAATGTGCGCGGCCTGCCGATAATATGCTTCACGGCGGACTGTGTGCCTGCGCTTCTGTGCGATGACGTGCACGGTGTCGCGGCCGCAGTGCATTGCGGGTGGCGTTCATCTGTCGCGGATATCCTCGGCGAGGCTGTCTGCAGGATGCAGGCCCTCGGCGCAAAGCCGGAAAATATCAAGGCCGCATTCGGCCCCGCGATAGGCGCCTGCTGCTTTGAGACGGACGGCGATGTTCCCGCCGCGATAGAAAAATATCTCGGCGGCGACGTGGACGGGCTTTGGACCGTGAGGGCGGACGGCAAATACCTTGTTGATCTCAGAAAAGCCGACAAGAGAAGACTGTTTCAGCTCGGTGTGCCCGAAGAAAACATAGATGTCTCCGATGAATGCACGGTGTGCAGTCACGAAAAATACTGGTCCCACAGATATACCAAGGGCCGCCGCGGGGGACAGGCAGCGGCAATCGTACTTTAAGAGGAAACTTAGATGAGAAATTCCTTAAGAACAATATGCGCGGTAATCTGCCTTGCGGCGATGCTCATGAGTCTTTGCGCATGCGGAAGCTCTGATGCCGCCAAAAAGAACAGCGAGGAATATGAGTCCACCGCCGGCAAGGATATCACGGCTGCCGCCGGCGTTGACGATGTCATCTCGCTCAACTGCAACAGACGCTACAGCTTCAACCCTCTCATTGCCACGAGCCATTCAAACCAGCTTATCTGCGCGCTCGTATATGAGAACATGATCGAGCTTGACAATAATTTCGAGGTCATCCCGAATCTCATCTACGACTGGGACTACTCCGAGGACGGAACCTCATGGATACTCTACGTTGACGAAACGCATACATTCCATGACGGCACACCCGTAACCTCCAAGGATATGAGATATTCCCTTGAGAGAGCAATCAATTCCGACAGATACAAGGGACGCTTTTCGAGCGTTCAGGGCGTTTCGTGGGATACCGGTAAGGTATATGTTACGCTCGGCATAGGCGACACGGACTTTATCAAGCTGCTGAACATTCCCATTATCCAAAGCGGTACCTACGGCGAAGATTATCCGATGGGCAGCGGCCCGTATATGTACAATGAGGACTATACCGCGATCATGGCATATGACGGCTATGTCGGCCCGACAAAGCTGAGGCCGGATAATGATGACGAGGAAGCGACCGGGGAGAGCGAAAGCGAGGAGAATGAAGAGGCGGACGAGCCGATAACCTTCCCCGCGGATATAATATATATAGTAGAGTACTCCGACGCGGAGAGCCTAATCGACGCGTTTGAGGACGGATATGTCGATATCGTTCTCAATGACCCGTCGAGCTATTCCAATCTCGGCTATGCGAGCACGAACGACTTTCATGACTATGCCACTACCAATCTGCACTATGTGGCCTGTAACGAGGAGGGCAACCTCACTCAGTTTGCAAACTTCAGATATGCGCTGAACTACGCGTTTGACAGAGAGTTCCTCGTTGATATGCTCAACGGAAACGCGGTTGCCGCGGCTGTTCCGATGTATCCGACCTGCAGCCTCTATCCGACGACCTTTGCGAAGGGGCTTGCATACAACCTCGAGCTTTGCAAGCGTGTGCTCGAAAACGCAGGCATCAAGGACTTTGATGAGGACGGAAGGCTTGAGATGAACGGCTCCGCGGAGGATCTCGAGCTGAACTTCATCCTCTGCAGCGACAGCAGCGCAAAGGCGGGCGTCGCTAACCGCTTCGCTTCGGATATGAACTCCATCGGCCTTACGGTAAATGTCTATGAGCTTACATGGAACAAATACATTACAGCGCTTGAAGAGGGTGAATTCGAGGTCAGCAAGAACAAAAAAGAAAAGTTTGACCTCTACTACGCCGAGGTTAAGCTCAGAAACAACTTCGATATGACCGAAATACTCGGCGTGCGCACTGAGGACAATGAGCTGACGAACATCAACTACACGAACTCTCGCGACGGAAATTACGAGCAGATGATGAACGCATACCTCGGCGCAGGCAAGCTCGAGAAGGAAGCAAAGTATCTTGAGTTCTGCAACTACCTTGCTCAGAATGCCACGATAATTCCGATAGGCTTTGAAAAGCAGCAGGTCATTACCAGACGAAGCGTCATGAAGGGCGTTAACCCCAACATGGGCAACCCGCTTTATGACTTTACGAACTGGACGATCATTATGGGCGAGACTGAATAAATATTACAAGGAGAGAGGAAAATGACTGACAGAGAACTGATGTCTATGGCAAAAAAGGCGTCGCTGAACGCCTATGTTCCGTATTCCCGTTTCCCGGTCGGTGCGGCGCTCGAGTGTGATGACGGAACGGTCTTCACGGGCTGCAACATCGAAAACGCCGCGCTCGGCAGCACGATATGCGCTGAGCGCACGGCGTGCGTCAAGGCGGTCAGCGAGGGACACAAGAGCTTTATACGCATTGCTATTTTTGCAGACAGCGAAAACTGGTGCACTCCCTGCGGTGCCTGCAGACAGTTCCTCGCCGAGTTTTCTCCCGACATGGAGGTCCTCTGCGCCAAGGCGGGCGACAGATATGTGAGCTACAAGCTGTCGGCGCTTCTGCCGCATACCTTTAATTACTGATGGAGCTGGAAAAGCTAAGAATATTCAAGACGCTCGCCGAGGAAAAAAGCTACTCTGCGGCAGCGGAAAAGCTGTTCATCAGCCACTCAACTGTGAGCAGAGCCGTGACGGCTCTTGAGCAGGAGCTCGGCGTAAGGCTTGCGGAGCGGGATAACCGCTTTATCGCTCTGACACGGGACGGCGAAAAGCTTTACCGCGGGGCGTGCGAATTGCTTGATAAGGCGGATGAACTAAAGAACAGCTTCAGAAAAGAATAAGATGGACGGGTGCGCTAAACACCCGTCCATCTACTATATATAATATCTGTTTTACAGAACAAAGCTGTAAAAGAACGGCACGGTCAGAATTGCGAGGACGCTTGAAACGCACACCATGCCTGCGCCGAGAGAGCTGTCCCTGCCGACCGAGACAGGGTAAACGACGCTGTTCAAGCCTGTCGGGAGGCATTGCTGCAGAACGAGAAGCATTGCGTATTCAACGGGGATAATGCCGAGGGAACGGAGCCAGAGCGCGATGGCGGGCATGATTATCATGCGGATGAATACGGTGATGTAGACGAGCTTCTCGGAGAGAATTTTTTTCAGGCTGTAGCGCGCGATAACGCAGCCCGCGGAGACCATGGACACGGGACCGAGACAGTTGACGAG
>DCGN01000012.1:0-2427 GCA_002315275.1 Clostridiales bacterium UBA1777 | reverse complement strand
GCAAGCATTGCGATGAACATGGGGTTGACGAAGCTTTTCAGAGATATCTTCCTGCCGAGCATCAGGCGGTAGCCCTCGGTGTAGGAGAACATGATGAGCAGAAGATTGAAAAACTGAAATCTCATCTGCCATACGTCACCGAGGAGCGCGATGATCAACACGTTGCCGAAGTAGCCGGTGTTCGGAACGGTCACGGAATAGGTGATAACGTTTCTCGTGTAACCGTCCTTTGAAAAGAGCCTGGCCATCAGCATACCGACGAGATAGCTCAGTGCTATCATGCCGCCGCTGACAAGAAACAGAATACCCGATGAGCGCACCACCTGAACGGTGAAGTTAGCCGAAAAGGTCTTGAACGACAGAGCGGGGATGCACAGCCATATCAGAAATTTAGAAAAAGCGAGAGGCGCTTCCTCGGGGAGGATCTTTTTGCGGGTGAGGATAAAGCCGAGAATGATAAACACAAACAGCTTCAGCACCTGACCGAAAACAGCGGAATACAAGCTCATCACAACCTTATTACAGTAATCTTGAGGCAAATTATAGCACAAAAAAAGTAAAACGCAATGATTTTGACTTGCGGTCGGCTTTTTATAGCTCTGCACAAATAATAATGAAAAAATTCTTACAAAATAACGAAAAAAAGCTTGACAATGCGTTATTATGCTGTTATTATATCAGAGCGCGCATGCGAGAAGCACGGGCGTATTATGCGATGAAGCGGGAGATTGCTCGTGAAAACGAGGTAACTTTCGTGGAGTATGTCCGGTATCGGGCTTGTTCCGATACGTAATCGGGCGGCTGAGATTCTTGTTATGCACGCGTATATCGCGTGCTGGAGGAATTCTGACCGGCTGGACAGCCGGTTTGTTTTTCCAACATGGCCTGATACGCACGGTTGTGTGTATAACAGAAAAGGGTCTCATCCGTACGCATGATCAAGGCGAAGCCAATGTCGCCGGAAAACGTACGAAAAAGGAGAAAAAACAATGGCAAACAGCAAAAACATGATCCGCATTCGCCTCAAGGCCTATGACCATCAGCTCATCGACAAGGCAGCTGAAACGATCGTAGAGGCAGCCAAGCGCACTGACGCAAAGGTTTCCGGCCCCATCCCCCTGCCCACCAAGACCGAGATCGTTACGATCCTCCGTGCAGTCCATAAGTACAAGGACAGCCGCGAGCAGTTTGAGCGCCGCACCCACAAGCGCCTCATCGACATCGTTGCTCCCACCCAGAAGACCGTTGAAGCTCTCATGAGCCTCGAGGTTCCCGCAGGTGTTGAGATAGAGATCAAGCTCTGATAGGCACAGCAAACAGCGTTAGACCAGCATACCCCAATATTTTTGTAAGACCCATAGTTCACATCTTGCGTATGTGAACGGGTTAAGTTGCCGGCCTCTGGACATCGCAAAGGGCGATGGGCTAAGCAAGGCAACCAATAACCGAAGGAGGAAATAAAATGAAGAAAGCCATCATCGGCAAGAAGGTCGGCATGACGCAGATCTTCGATGAGACTGGTAAGGTCATTCCCGTGACCGTCATTGAGGCCGGCCCCTGCACGGTCGTCCAGAAGATGACAAAGGAAAAGGAAGGATACGAAGCAGTCCAGTTCGGTTACGAAGAAGTATCCGACAAGCATCTCACCAAGCCTGAGCAGGGCCATCTTAAGAAGGCCGGCGTAGGCAACGTCAAGGTTCTCAAGGAGTTCCGCCTTGAGGATTCCACCAAGTTTGAAGTCGGTGACACCGTTAAGGCTGACGTCTTCGCAGAAGGCGAGAAGGTCGATGTTACCGGTATCAGCAAGGGCCACGGCTACGCAGGCGTTATCAAGCGCTACGGCCAGGGCCGTACTCCCACCAGCCACGGCGGCGGCCCTGTCCACCGTCATGCAGGCTCCATGGGCTCCTCCACCGATCCTTCCCGCATCATGCCGGGCAAGCATCAGGCAGGCCACATGGGCGTTGATCAGGTCACCGTTCAGAACCTCGACATCGTCAAGGTCGACGCTGAGCTGAATCTTATCGCGATCCGCGGCGCTGTTCCCGGCCCCAAGGGCGGCATTGTTTACATCAAGAACACTGCAAAGGCCATGCCCGTCAAGAAGGGCGAGGCAGCCGGTATCAGCCTCAATCCTCAGAAGGCTTCTGCTCGTGTCAATCCCCAGAAGGCTTCCGCACGTACCAAGTAAAGAAAGGAGAGCAGCATAAATGCCTAAAGCTAATGTATTCAATATGGCAGGCGAGAAGATCGGTGAGATCGAGCTCTCCGAGGCCATCTTCGGCATCGAGCCGAACAAGAGCGTTCTCCATGATTCCGTTAAGAATCACCTGGCAAACCTTCGTCAGGGCACGCAGAGCGCACTCACCAAGGGTGAGGTTTCCTACACCACCAAGAAGCCTTGGCGCCAGAAGGGCACCGGCCGCG
>DCGN01000081.1 GCA_002315275.1 Clostridiales bacterium UBA1777 | reverse complement strand
CGCATAGAGAGGGCAATAGAGGGGCATACGCAGTTGATATGAAACGAGGGACGCGAAATGCGTCCCCCTCTGACAGTTCTTACAGACCAAGTATTTGCTTTTTCTTTGCGTCGAACTCTTCTTGCGTGATTATGCCGTCGTTTAACAGATCCTTGTATTTTTTGAGCTCGTCTGCGCCGCTTGCAGCAACATTTTGAACGACTGTGCTGGGCTTCGACGATGAATTTTGACGACGAACAAGAATCTTGCTGATAGCGTTGAAAACATCGTTCCTGTTTGAAATCATCTTAAACTTTATTGATCCAGAAGAAGTTGTTACTGCAATTCCTTTCAACGGGCTTGCACCGACTGCTGTTATAGAATCAACGGGAAGGTCAACTCGACGGCTACGGACAGCACATCCGAAAACGCGTTTATCCGTTACCGTAATCGAAATTTTATGCCAGCCAAACATATATGGCAAAAATGCAAAAATTGCATGCACAGAAAATACGGCAATAAAATAAAGGAAAATCCAGAAATGAAAGCCTTCCAAGATAATTGCTTTGATCATGGTGATAATTCCTTGAACCACACCTAAAGCCAAAAGAATTTTCTTCCATAAACGAATATTGGCAACGCGGCCTTCGATGATTATTTTTTCATCTTCCTCCAAGGCAGTAGAAACAGGCTTGGATTTAGAAGGTATACTATAGCCGGTGATTTTCTGGATTTCCTCGATAAACTGTTCAATGTTTTCTTTAATCCCCATCACGATTCCTCCTAAAGCAAAAAAGTGTAGTCCAAAAAGAGATAAAAAGCGCAAAGTGTATGTCATCTCTTCCCATATACCTATAATATACCAAAAAATGACTTGTGTCAATAGCATAACGCTATTTATACAGGGTTTAATCGCTGTCAAACTCACAATAATATATCTACGAGGTGAGTTGATGTGAAAAGCGAATATAAAAATCTGTATGAGAAGTTTGGCTTGAATGTGGTATACTACAGGAAAAGGAAAAAGCTGACGCAATTACAGCTCGCGGAGCTGGTTGATATCGACCGCAGCCATATAAGTGCTATCGAGCTTGGAAACGTGGGTGTTTCGTTCGATGTGATTTTCAAACTGTGTGAGGTGTTGGAAGTGACGCCGAAAGAGCTGTTTGATTTCAGAACTTAAAAGCAATTGCATATACAAAAACTCTCCTGTTTATAGGCTTGATGATCAGGCAATAAACAGGAGAGTTTATAGGTTTTCCGAAAAACGCTTATCTGATGACCTGTCTCTGCTTGAGGGAGAGGTGGTCTGCGATCATTGCGATGAATTCCGAATTCGTGGGCTTGCCCTTGATGCCGGACACGGTGTAGCCGAAGAACTTCTGCAGCACCTCCACGTCGCCTCTGTCCCACGCGACCTCGATAGCGTGGCGTATGGCGCGCTCAACGCGGGAGGGCGTGGTGTCAAACGTCCTCGCGACCTCCGGATAGAGGATCTTCGTGACGGCGTTTATCTTATCCATATCCTTGATCGTGAGGATTATTGCCTCGCGCAGATACTGATAGCCCTTAATGTGAGCGGGAACGCCTATTTCGTGAATGATATCGGTCACGGTAGCGATCAGGTCGGCATCGCCGGCACACACGGGCGCGGCGGAATGCGTTACGGGGGAACGGAGGAGGCGGATCCTGTCAAGCAGGACGGGCATTTCGCACGGCTTCGGCAGGAAATAGCTCACGCCGAGATTGCTGCATTCAGACACCACCTTGCTGTTATAGAACCCCGACAGCACGATAACCTGACAGCTAGCGCAGATATGCGGCAGCCTGCGGAGCACCTCAAGGCCGTCGAGCTTGGTGAGCACGAGATCCGTCAAAAGTATATCGGGCTTGAGCTGCGCCGCCATCGAGAGCACCTCCTGCCCGTCGGACGCCGTGCCGACGATCTCGAGGCTTTTTTCGGCCGCAAGAGCCATTGAGAGAAGCGAGCAGAAGTCCTTGCTCTGGTCTGCGATAAGTATGCGGGACTTGGTTTCCATAATTGTTCCTCCTAAATGCCGCCTTCGGCGAGATACCGAACTTTCCGCGGCGTTCATTTCTTGTTGTCGAAGCAAATTTACCATATCAGACACCTTCGCACAACATAAAAGCGTCGAAACGCGCGAACAACTTGTTTACATAATAAAACACATTTCGACATAAAGCAACCATGTTTTTCAAAATAATGTATATTTTTTACAGACCAAATGTCGAATTCTGTCGAATAGGCGGCGAAAAAAAGCTTTGACGCCTGAGTGAACATAAGGCGATATGAGATCCGGCGGCGCGGAAAAAAGGATATTAACGGTATTTACTTGAAATTATCGAAAAAAGTGTTGACAAATCGGAGATGACTGCTATAATACACCTCGACAATAAAACACCTTATCAAGAGTGGTGGAGGGAACGGCCCTGTGAAGCCCGGCAACCTGCGTATAAGCAAGGTGCCAAATCCGGCGTTGGAACGAAAGATGAGGAAGCGGATACAGCTTTTTTCGCCCTGTCTTTCGGCAGGGCGTTTTTTGATGCACTTTTGAGGGCGGTATAAGAAAGGATAATTAATATGAGCCACTATTTCTTCACTTCAGAATCGGTTACCGAGGGACATCCCGACAAGATATGCGACCAGATCTCCGATGCAGTGCTTGACGCTATAATCGAAAAGGATCCCATGGGCCGCGTCGCGTGCGAGACCACCGTTTCCACGGGCCTTGTCCACGTCATGGGCGAGATAAGCACCGAGTGCTATGTTGACATCCCTCACATCGCGCGCGAGGTCATCCGCGAGATCGGCTACGACAGAGCAAAGTACGGCTTCGACTGCGACACCTGCGGCATCATCACGAATATTGACGAGCAGTCCGGCGATATCGCAATGGGCGTTGACAAGTCTCTTGAGAATAAGAACGGCGAGGACGCGGAGCTGCAGAACGGCGCGGGAGACCAGGGCATGATGTTCGGCTATGCCTGCGACGAGACTCCCGAGCTGATGCCTCTTGCCATATCTCTTGCGCACAAGCTCGCAATGCGCCTTACCTACGTCCGCAGGAACGGCCTTTCCTACATGAGACCCGACGGCAAAACTCAGGTCACCGTTGAGTACGATGAGGAGCACCGTCCCGTCCGCGTTGACACGGTCGTCATCTCCACGCAGCACTCTCCCGAGGTCACCCTCGAGCAGATCCGCGAGGATATGATAGAGAAGGTAGTCAAGGAAGTCATCCCCGCAGAGCTTCTCGATGAGAATACCCGCTACTTCATCAACCCCACCGGCCGCTTCGTCATCGGCGGCCCTCAGGGAGACTCCGGCCTCACCGGCAGAAAGATTATCGTTGACACCTACGGCGGCTATGCGGCCCACGGCGGCGGAGCCTTCTCCGGCAAGGATCCCACAAAGGTCGACCGTTCCGCAGCCTATGCCGCACGCTACGTCGCAAAGAACATCGTTGCCGCAGGCCTTGCAAAGCGCTGCCAAGTCGAGCTTGCCTACGCTATAGGCGTTGCAAGACCGGTCTCCATTCTCGTTGACACCTACGGCACGGGCAAGGTGGAGGACAGCATCCTTTCCGAGGCCGTGCAGAAGGTGTTTGACCTCCGCCCCACCGCTATCATCAGAGACCTTGACCTTCGCCGCCCCATCTACAGAAAGCTCGCCGCTTACGGCCACATGGGCAGAGAAGACCTCGGCGTCAAGTGGGAGGAGACCGACAGAGTCAACGCCCTGCTTGAGGCAGTTAAGTAAAAATCAGCTCGAGCGCCCTTTGTCTGAAAACCCGGATGAAGGGTGCTTTGTTGTTGACTTGCCGCCGAAACAGGAATAATATAGTCGGCAGTACAAAGAGAAGAGATGATAAAGATGTTGTCCATGAGAGACAAGCTCTCTCCGAATGGTTACTTCTTTACAAATAAACAGCTTACTGCGCTCATGCTGCCGCTTATACTCGAGCAGCTTCTGTCGCTCGTCGTCGGCATGGCGGACTCCATGATGGTGGGCACCGTGGGCGATGCGGCGATATCCGGCGTTTCGCTCGTTGATGCCATCTCGGGGCTGATGATATACATATTCTCAGCCATGGGCACCGGCGGCGCGGCTGTCGCGGGGCAGTATATGGGCATGCGCGATGACGAAAAGGCGCGCGCCTCCGGCCAGCAGCTTATTGCGCTGATGATAGTGATGTCCGGCGCGTTCACGGCGGCGCTGTACGTCTTCCGCACGGGCATACTTGACCTGCTGTTCGGCTCGATCGAGGCCGACGTCATGTATGCAACGAACAAATACTATCTGATAGTCATGGCATCTGTGCCCGCGATAGCGCTCTTTAACGGCGGCGCGGCGCTGTTCCGCGCGATGGGCAGATCGGACGTGTCGCTCAAGGCATCGATACTGATGAATATCATCAACGTCATCGGCAACGCCGTGCTTATCTTCGGCTTGAAAATGGATGTTGCGGGCGTTGCGATACCGACACTCATCTCGCGCTATGTGTCGGCGCTCATCCTAATCGTAATGCTCTTCAGTGACAAATGGCAGCTGCATCTGTCGGGACTCAGAGAATTCCGAATCAGACCGCAGATAATGAGGAATATATTCCGCATAAGCATCCCGAGCGGCATTGAAAACGGCATGTTCATGCTCGGCAGACTTGTGCTTTACAGCCTTATCTCCACCTTCGGCACGGCGCAGATAACAGCGAACGCGATAGGGAACACCTTCTCAACAATGCATTGCTGCGTCGGAATGGGCATAAACCTCGGCATCGTCACGGTCGTGAGCCAATGCATCGGTGCGGCGGACTTCGACCAGGCGCGGTATTATATGCGCAAGATAGCTAAGGACACTTATCTTATCCAAGCCGCGGTGAACATGCTGTTCCTGCTGCTTCTCAAGCCGCTCCTCGGCATCTACGACGTCGACCCGGAGGCAGAGAGGCTTGCTGCGATAGTGAGCATTATCCACTGTGTCGGCACGATGCTGATATATGTGCCTGCGTTTACCGTGCCGTCCTTCCTGCGCTCTACGGGCGATGCGCTGTTCACGATGATCGTGAGCATTATCTCGATGTGGCTTTTTCGTGTCACGGCGGCGTATATCATAGGCGGAACGCTCGGCCTCGGCGTTGTCGGCGTGTTCCTGTGCCACTGCGGGCTTGACTGGCTCGTGCGCTCGATATGCTACCTCGCGAGATACTTCAGCGGAAAATGGAAGACAAAGGCCATCAGAGCCTGATAACATTGCCGCACCCCTTCGCCGGTGTGCGGCGTTTTTTACGCTCTGACTAAAACAGTTAGTGTTTTTTGCGGGCAGATATGATATTATCAATACAGGTAATATAACAACGGGAGTGTGCGCGATGATATTTGCATGGATAGTGCTTGCTGCGGCTGTGATCATGACGGTGATGTTCTTTGCGCTGTTCATCATGGTGTGCGGCAGATACGGAAATAGATCAAGGGGCGCGGAGGAGGGAGCGCTTTTCGGCGGAGTCGAGCCGGAGCCGCTCTCGGCCTACGCGTACGACGGCACGGAGCTTAAGGGCGTTCTGCTCAACACGGAAAACGCAAAGGGAACGGTGATAGCTTTCCACGGCCATCACAGCTCGCGGCAGAAGGACTTCGGCAGAGAGCTCGGCTTCCTGCGCGGTCTCGGATATAATGTGCTACTGTGCGATGAGCGCGCTCACGGCGAGTCACGCGGCGCGATAACCACTCTCGGCATCAGAGAGCGCAGGGACGTCTGCTCGTGGGTCACGACTGCAGAGCAGCTTTTCGGCGAAAAGCACGCCGTATTCCTGCTCGGGTCGGACATGGGCGCGGCAGCCTCGCTTATGGCGGCGGGGGAGGAGCTCGGCAAGGGCGTGCGGGGCATTATCGCGGAGAGCGCGTATTCGGATGCGAGAGACAGGCTGAGCGCACTCGGCAATATGGCGGGCATGCTGGCAGAGCTCGGGATACAGGCGTTCGGGCGCTTCAGGCTCGCGGAGAAAACGGCGGAGGATGCCGTGAGAAAATCCGAGATTCCCGTTCTTCTTATACACGGCAGAGATGATGCGCTTATTCCGCTCGAAAGGGCGGAGGAGCTTTTTGAGGCCTGCAAGGGCGGGAAAAAGCTTATAGTGATAGACGGAGCGGGCCACGGAGAGTGCTTCGCAAAGGGCGGAGAGACGGTCGAAAACGCGATAAAAGCGTTTATCGAAGCGAACGGCTGACAATGATATGCGGTACGGCGCGGATGACATCATCCGCGCCGATTTGCGCCCTTCGGGAACAAAAACACCGTAAAATGCGTCAAAACCGCGAGGAGGCCACAATATATGCCGTATTCCCATACGGGCGTGTTTATGGTATAATAAACTGTAAAATGTGCGGAGAATTCGGAAAAACGGAGGTGTGCCCGTGGCAACGCTCAGACTGGATAAGCTGATATGCGATATGGGTGCGGCCTCGCGCAAGGAGGCAAAGAGCCTTATCAGGTTCGGCAGGGTGCTCGTAAACGGTGCTGCCGCGGCGCCCGAGACAAAGGTCGATGCCGATAAGGATTCCGTCACGCTTGACGGTGCACCGGTGATATACAAGAAGTACCGATATTTCATGCTCAACAAGCCGATAGGCCTCGTCACGGCGACGGAGGACAAAAAGCAGAAGACTGTGCTTGACCTTTTCCCGCCGGAGCTTCGCAAGCTCGAGCTTTTCCCCGTCGGCAGATTGGACAAGGATACCGGCGGTCTTCTTCTCATCACGAATGACGGCGATTTCGCCCATCGCGTTATTTCGCCGAAATCCGAAGTGTGGAAGCAGTATTATGCAGTAGTCGAGGGAATACCCGATGAAAATGACGCGAGGGCATTCGCCGGCGGTATAACCCTTGCGGACGGGACAAGGTGCCTCCCCGCAAGGCTTGAGCTCTTGGGCGGCAGCGCGTGCCATGTTTTCGTGATGGAGGGGAAATACCATCAGGTGCGCAGGATGCTCGCATCAAGGGGAAAGCCCGTGACAGAGCTTCGCAGAGTGCGTATAGGCGGCCTTCCACTTGATGACGATCTGCCGGAAGGGGACTTCCGCGAGCTGGACGAAAATGAGTTGTGCAAGGTGTTTATAGGCATAGATAACAATTATTGAGCGAATGCCGATAGCCTTTTTATAAAAAAAACAAAGAAAAATATAAAAATTCACAAAAACATAAGCTGTTTTCTATTGAAAATCACAAGATTTTGGTTTATTATGTTCGATGAAAACTATACGCCCTTATGGAAAATTGACCATAGGCGTTTACAGGAGGCACGAATATGTCCAGCAAGATTTTTCAGAATGTGATAATTCAAATGAAAGACGCCTGCGATAGGACTATCGGAATAGTCGATGAGCAGGGGTTTGTCCTCGCATGCAGCGAGCTTGCGCTTATCGGTTCCCGCATGGAGGATTTCCACGCATACGAACTGGAGGATACCACCCAGCCCGTATCCACAGGGCTGAGGAGCTACTGCGCGCTGACGTCTGAGAAGTCGCGCCTCGATTTCACCGCCTTTGCCGACGGTACCGATGCCGTTTCGAGAACGATAGCCGCTCTGGCGGCCGTCGCCTTCAACGAGGCCAGAAATAACTACGAGGAGAAGCACAACAAGGCCGCCTTCGTAAAGAACATCATCTCCGACAATATCCTTCCCGGTGATGTCTATGTCCGCGCAAAGGAGCTCCACTTCGTTACCGACGAGCCCAGAAGCGTTATCCTCGTCAGACAGACGGAGAATGCCGACGTTGCCGCAACTGAGCTCATCCAGCGCATCTTCCCCGACAGACAGCGCGATTTCGTCATCAGCATGAACGAGACGGATATTGTCATCGTCAAGACGCTTCTGACGGCCGAATTCCAGGAGGAGGCCTACAAGACCGCTGCGGGTGTTGAGAAGCAGCTGCACGACGAGCTCGGTATCCGCTGCGTTATCGGTATCAGCACCGTTGCCCACCACCTCAGAGAGCTGGCTGACAGATACAAGGAGGCGCAGGTCGCCATAGATGTCGGCAAGGTATTCGAGAATGACAAGAGCATCATCAACTATGAGAACCTCGGCCTCGGCCGCATCATCTATCAGCTGCCTACAACGCTCTGCGAGATGTTCCTCAACGAGGTATTCAAGAAGAACCCGATAGAGACGCTTGACGAGGATACCCTCGAGACGATCAACAGGTTCTTTGAAAACAATCTCAACGTTTCAGAAACGTCGAGAAAATTATATGTCCACAGAAACACCCTGGTCTACAGACTGGAGAAGATCAAGAAGATCACCGGCCTTGACCTCAGAGAATTTGACCACGCTATAGTCTTCAAGGTGGCTATGATGGTCAAGATGTATCTGGATTCCCTCAATATGACCAGATACTGATCGCGGAAATAAGGAGAAAATTCTATGGTTCAAATGGAAAATGTCACGCTGGTCTATGAATCAAGCGGCTCCGTTGCCCTTGATAACGTCAGCCTGACGATCAATGAGGGCGAATTCGTCTTCCTTGTCGGCCCCTCCGGCTCCGGCAAGACGACGATCATGAAGCTCATCACCGGCGAGATAAGACCCACAAAGGGCATCATCGATGTAAATGACTTTGATATGGGTTCTATCAAGCGCCGCAAGCTGCCGAAGATGCGCAGAACTCTCGGCGTCATATTCCAGGATTACAGGCTTATTGAGAATATGAACGTCTACGACAATGTTGCGTTCGCAATGCGCGTTGTCGGCGCAAGCAACAAGGAGATCAAGCGCCGCGTGCCCTATGTGCTCGAGCTTGTCGGACTTGACGGCAGAGAAAAGCGCCTCCCGAAGGAGCTGTCCGGCGGCGAGCAGCAGCGTGTCGCGATTGCGCGCGCCCTTGTGAACAACCCGCGCATGATAGTCGCGGACGAGCCTACCGGCAACCTCGACCCCGTCCGCAGCCTTGAGCTTATGCTCCTGTTCGAGAAGATCAACGAGATGGGCACCACCGTCATGGTGGTCACCCACGAAAAAGAGCTGGTCAACGCCTTTGCAAAGCGCGTTGTCACCATCGAGGGCGGCCATATCGTCAGCGATGAGACCGGCGGATATTTCACGGAGGGCGCAGGCGATGAGACTTAACAGATTCGGTTATCTTGTTCGCGAGGGATTCCGCAGCATAGGAACTCACGGCTTTATGTCCTTCGCATCGGTCACGATCATTATGGCGTGCCTTATCATAATGGGCAGCGTTTCTCTTCTCTCCGTCAATATTGACGAGCTTATCGCAGACCTCGAGGATCAGAACGAGGTCGTCTGCTTCGTTGATGAGTCAGTCGGTGACGATGAGCTTGATGCCATCGCAAGCGCAATTTCCGCTACGGACAATGTCAGCGCAGTTCAGTTCGTCTCCAGAGACGAGGCATTTGAGTCCTTCAAGGGCAACTATGACGAGACTCTCATGGAGGGCATCGAATCCGATGTCCTACGCCACAGATACATTGTCAACCTCACGGACATTGCCCGCATGGGCGAGACGAAGAGCGCTCTTGAGGGTATCGAGGGTGTCGCAAAGGTAAAGGCTCATCTTGATTATGC
This sequence comes from Clostridiales bacterium UBA1777, assembly GCA_002315275.1. Taxonomy (GTDB): domain Bacteria; phylum Bacillota; class Clostridia; order Oscillospirales; family Oscillospiraceae; genus Limivicinus. The sequence goes on along the minus strand of DCGN01000081.1, from coordinate 6,540 downwards.
GGAGAGCTTCGTTACCATCAGAAACATTGTCTCCGTTATTTCCTTTGTTCTTATTGTAATCCTCGTGTTCGTCTCCGTGTTTATCATGTCGAACACGATAAAGCTTGCCACCTTCGGCCGCAGAGAAGAGATAGCCATTATGAAGATGGTGGGCGCGACGAACGGCTTTATCCGTATGCCGTTCATAGTTGAGGGGCTTGTACTCGGCATCCTCGGCGGCGGCCTCGCGTTTGCCGCAGAGTGGGGCCTTTACAATGTCATCACCGGTAAGGTCGTAAGCTCCCTGACGGGCAGCTTTATCAGTGTCGTTCCGTTCACGTCGGTCCAGATGCCCGTGCTCGTGTGCTTTATGGGAATCGGCATCCTCGTCGGCGCGTTCGGCGGCGTGAATGCTATCAGAAATTATCTGAAGGTTTGATTAAAGCTTATGAAAAACAAGAAAGCCATACAGATCATTGCCATCCTGATGGCGGTGCTTATGGTACTCGGCCTCGTGGTCAGCGTGGTTCCGATCATGGCGGATGCTGTTTTCCAGGAGGATATTGATAGACTGCAGGCAAAGAAAGACAGCCTTGCCGTCAAGTCCGAAGAGTGCCAGTCCAAGATCGAACAGCTCAGAGATGAGCAGGCAGCCGTTATCAAGGAAAAGGCCGCTCTCGACGAGCGAAGCGAATATGCCGAGGAGCAGATAAAGCTCACGGATGAGCAGATCTCCATCTATGATAAGATGATAGCCGAAAAGGCTCTCGAGGTCGATAAGGCTAAGGCGGTCGAAAAGACCCAGCTCGCCAAGTACAGAGCAAGGATCCGCGCCATGGAAGAAAACGGCGGATACAACATCCTCTCCGTCATCCTCAAGGCAGACTCCTTTGCTTCGCTTCTTGCCGCGCTTGACGACGTATCCGAGGTCATGGAGAGCGACAAGCTCCTTGAGGAGAGATACATAGCCGCAAGAGAAGCGCTTGAGACCGTTATGACCGAGTATGAGGAGTACAAGGCGCAGCTTGACGAAAAGAAGGCCGAGCTTGAGACCGAGAAGGCTGAGCTCGAAAAGGATATCAAGGAAGCCGAGGAGCTCATCGCAAGCCTCGAAGAGGATATCGAGAAGGCTATTCAGGAGTACACCATTGCGGAGCAGGCAGAGGCCGCCGCGGGCTGGGAGCTCAGCGCGCTCGTCGCTCAGCTGAACGCTCAGAATCAGGCAGAGGCTGCCGAGAAGGCCGCACAGCAGGCGCAGGAAGCTCAGCAGACGGTTGCAGCAGAGCAGCAGGTCCCCGCGCAGACGCAGAGCGAGCCTGCCGCGCAGCAGACCCAGCAGGAAGCTCCCGCGCAGCAGACTCAGCAGGAGCCCCCCGCACAGCAGACCCAGCCTACCGCACAGGTAGGCATCGGCACCGGCACGTTCGTATGGCCCGTTCCGAGCAGCTATACTGTCACGAGCCGCTACGGCATGAGAGTCCACCCCATCACGGGACAGACCACCATGCACAACGGCATTGATATTGACGGCTACGGAAGAGACGGATACCCCATCGTGGCGTCCGATTCCGGCGTTGTCGCTACTGCAACATACAGCGATTCCTACGGCAACTACGTCCTTATCGATCATAAGGACGGCAGACAAACGCTTTATGCCCACTGCTCAGGCCTCGCCGTCAGCGTCGGCGATACCGTTACGCAGGGACAGACGATCGGCTATCTCGGAGCAACAGGCTGGGCAACCGGCACTCATTGCCACTTTGAGATATTCATTAACGGCGGCCGTGTCGATCCCGCGGGCTACTTCGGAGGCATCTCGTATTACGATTGCTGAGGTAATCACTTCGCAGAGAATACCCCCTTGGAGAGATAGATTATGAAACACAGAAAAACGAAAATTGCCATATCGCTCGCGATAGCGCTGACGGTTCTGCTGTCGATGCTTCCTGCAGGTGCCTTTGCCGTAACGCAGAGCGAGATCGATGCGCTCAAGGCTCAGAGAGAAGAGATAACGGCCAAGCGCGAGGCGCAGCAGGCCGTTGTTGACGGGCTTGCCGAGCAGCAGGCAACGGTGCTTGAGAAGAAGGCGGCTCTCGACGAGAGAAATGCCTACACGATCGAGCAGATCAAGCTCACCGACGAGGCCATCGCCATGTACAGCGAGCTTATCGAGCAGAAGGCGATTGAGGTTGACGAGGCAAAGGACAGAGAGTACGTTCAGCTCCAGCGTTACAGAACGCGTATCCGCGCGATGGAGGAAAACGGCACGCTCAATTACATCGCCCTTATTCTCAAGGCAAACAACCTCGGAGAGCTGCTCACGGCGATCGATGATATTGCAGAGATAATGGAGAGCGATAAGGCTCTCGAGAAGCAGTACGTTGCCGCACGCGAGGAGACCGAGCAGATAAAGGCTGACTATGAGGCGTATAAGGCCGAGCAGGAAGCCAACATGGCCGCGCTCGAGGAAGAAAAAGCAAAGCTTGAGGCCGAGCTTGAAGAAGCAAACGAGCTTATCCGCCAGATAACCGAAAATCTCGACACGGAGTCCGAAGCGTTGGCAGAGATCGAAAAAGCGGTCAGCGATGCTGATGATAGGATCGATGCGCTCGTTGCCGAGCTTGAAGCCCAGAGAGCAGCGGAGGCTGCGGCTCAGGCAGCTGCACAGGCCGCGGCAAACGGCGGCGGAAGCAGCAGCGGCGGAACGGTCAAGGGCTCTGGCAGCTTTGCTTGGCCCGTATCCTGCACATATATCACGAGCTGCGTCGGATACAGATACCATCCCGTATCCGGCGAATGGAAGTACCACTCCGGTATGGATATTGGTTGCGCGTACGGAGATACCGTATGGGCATCCGACGGCGGAACCGTCTCCCTCGCGGGAGTTAACGGCGGCTACGGCAACTGCGTCATGATCAACCACGGCAACGGCTACTACACGCTGTACGGCCATCTTTCTTCTATCGCAGTATCCGAGGGTCAGGCGGTTTCTCAGGGGCAGACGATAGGCTATGTCGGTTCTACCGGCGTATCCACAGGGCCGCATCTCCACTTTGAAATCCGCGAAGGCTCGAACTGCCTCGACTTCTCGTCATGGTTCTCCGGCCTCACCTACGCACCCGACTCCGGCGGAGGAACCTGATCTGACAAGCAAAATATTTGCCGCTTGCGGCAGAGCCGGACAGCCTTTTTAAGCTGTCCGGCATACGACTGTCTGTCAAGCTGCGTGAATCCGCGTGTTTTCGCATGAAAACAGCGTTATAGGAGGCTTCATGGGAAACAAGTTACTTCTCGCGCTGGGGCGTTTGCTTTCGGCATTTTTCAACATTAGAATAAAGCTCAAGTACGTGCTCGCCGCGATAATAATCCTTGTCGGCAGCGCTGTCGGCGTGACTGCGTCAAAGATCATCAAGAGCGTCGGCGGCGACGAGGACTATGCCGAGGCCAAGAACTATATCCTCATCAAGGACCTGATCGAGGAAAATTATATCGACGGCGCGGACAGAGCAACTCTCGGTGATGCCGCGGCGGCATCGATGGTGAACAGCCTCGGCGACCAGTGGAGCTATTATATGTCCGAGGCAGAGTATAAGACTTATCTGCTCTCCTCCTCCGCGGAATATTCCGATATCGGCATGTCGATAATGAAGGATGACGCGGGCAGGGGCTTCCAGGTCATGGCGATCAATTCCGGATCTCCCGCCGCATCGGCAGGCCTCGCGGTCGGCATGATAATCGAGAAGGTCGACGGGGTCGACGTTACCGAAATGGATACCGACGATGTCAGAACGCTCATCCGCTCCAAGCTGAACACAAAGTTCACGCTCTCCGTCATCAATCAGGATGATATCACGGTCGACTGCGAATCATCCTATCTCACCGCTGTTACCTACCGTATGGAAAAAACAGAGGCGGGCTATGTAAAGATAGACAACTTCGAGGCAGGCAGCGGCGATGATGCCACGGCAGCCATCGAGGAGCTTATGAAAATGAATCCCGCCGCACTCGTCATTGATCTTCGCGGAAACCCCGGCGGATTGATGACCGAGCTTGCAAAGCTGCTGGATTACCTTCTTCCCGCCTGCGATATGTTTGAGATAGTGGACAGAAACGGCAAGGAAGAGGTCTTTGAGTCTGACAGTATGTGCATCTCCATCCCGATGGTTGTGCTTATCAATTCCGAGACTTACGGCGCGGCAGAGGTCGCGGCGGCATCCCTTCAGGAGTACGGCAAGGCAACGCTTCTCGGCGAGGCCACCTACGGGCAGACGAGAACTCAGCAGATAATTGAGCTCGAGGACGGCGCTGCCATCCGCATTTCCACCCATTCATATCTGACACCGAACCGCGTCGATATCGCAAGGGCCGGCGGCGTCATTCCCGATATGATAGTCCATAACACGAACGCCGAGGCCACCGGCACAACGGGCGGCACAACGGGCGTGAGTGACGGTTCAGGCGTTACCTCAGAGGATGAGCAGCTCATGGCGGCGCTCAAGTATCTGAGCTAATATAAGCAAAGCCCATTGATATCCAATGCTAACATATTAAAGGAGGCTGCCACACTATGGCAAACGAAAGCAGATTTAAAATGAGTCAGGAGCGCCTTGACGCTATCAAGGAAGAGCTTTTCTATCTGGAAACGGTCAGAGAGAAAGAGGTCTCCGAGCTTATTAAAGAGGCCAGAAGCTTCGGCGACCTGTCAGAGAACAGCGAATACGACGAGGCAAAGACGGAGCAGGGCAAGCTCTACTCCAAGATAGCCGAGCTGAAGGTCCTTATAGAGAACGCAGAGATAGTTGACAATATCGAGGTCGACGTACCCAAGGATGCCGTTACGCTCGGCAGCATAGTCACCGTGCTCGATGTTGAGGACGACTTCGAGGAGAAGTACGAGATAGTCGGCTCTCAGGAAGCAAACCCCAGAGCAGGCCGCATTTCCGACGATTCCCCCGTGGGCCGCGCCCTTCAGGGACACAAGGAAGGCGAGACCGTGAAGGTCGTCGCTCCCGCAGGCGAATTTACGCTGAAGATAGTTTCAGTAGAGAACAAGTAAGCATAAACAGAGGATTACAGTATGAGCGAAGAGAACATAGCAAAGCCGCAGAGCACGCAGGAGATATCCGAGCTGCTGCAGATCCGCCGCGATAAGCTTGCAGAGCTGCAGGCAAACGGCAAGGATCCTTTTCAGATAACCAAGTATGATGTCACCCATCACAGCAAGGACATCAGAGACGGCTATGCAGAGCTTGAGAACAAAGAGGTCAGCATAGCGGGCCGCATGATGGCAAAGCGCGTTATGGGCAAGGCGTCCTTCTGCCAGATCCAGGACCTCAAGGGCAGCATCCAGGCATACGTCGCGAGAGACTTTGTCGGCGAGGATGCCTATAAGGACTTCAAGAAATTCGATATCGGCGATATTATCGGCGTAAGGGGCACCGTTTTCACCACGAAGACGGGGGAGATATCCGTTCACGCAACGGAGATAACCCTCCTTTCCAAGAGCCTTCAGATCCTCCCCGAGAAGTATCACGGCCTCACCAACGTAGATATGCGTTATCGCCAGAGATACACCGATCTTATCATGAACCCCGATGTGAAGGACACGTTTATCAAGCGCTCCAAGATCATCAGCAGCATCCGCCGCTATCTTGATGCACGCGGCTTCATGGAGGTCGAAACGCCGATGCTCGTTTCCAATGCGGGCGGCGCAGCGGCAAGACCGTTCGAAACGCATTATAACGCGCTCGACGAGGATGTCCGTCTCCGTATCTCTCTTGAGCTCTACCTCAAGCGCCTCATAGTCGGCGGTCTTGAGAGAGTTTATGAGATCGGACGCGTCTTCAGAAACGAGGGCGTTGACACCCGCCATAACCCCGAGTTCACCCTTATGGAGCTCTATCAGGCATATACCGATTACCATGGCATGATGGATCTCACCGAGAACATGTTCCGCTACCTCGCGCAGGAGGTGTGCGGCACTACCGAGATAACCTACGGCGATAAGACCATCGATCTCGGCAAGCCCTTCGAGCGCCTCACCATGACAGAGGCAGTCAAGAAGTACTCCGGCGTTGACTTTGATGCCATCCCCGATACTGAGACCGCAAAGAAGATTGCCGACGAGCATCACATTGAGTACGAGGCCCGCCACGTCAAGGGCGATATTCTCAACCTCTTCTTCGAGGAGTTCTGCGAAGAGAAGCTCATCCAGCCCACGTTCATTATGGATCATCCTGTTGAGGTGTCTCCTCTTACGAAGAGAAAGCCCGACAAGCCCACCCACGTCGAGCGCTTTGAGCTGTTCATCAATACGTGGGAGATGTGCAACGCATACTCCGAGCTCAACGATCCCATCGACCAGCGCGAGCGCTTCAAGGCACAGGATGCCGCAGCCGCCGCAGGCGATGAAGAGGCCAACCACACCGACGAGGACTTCCTCAATGCTCTTGAGATCGGTATGCCCCCCACGGGCGGCATCGGCTACGGTATTGACCGCCTCGTAATGCTCCTCACGAACAGCCCGGCCATCAGGGACGTGCTCTTGTTCCCGACAATGAA
>DCGN01000039.1 GCA_002315275.1 Clostridiales bacterium UBA1777 | reverse complement strand
CGGCCTTCGCCCCTGCATGAGGCTCGTCACGACCGTCAGCACGATCAAGTATTACGAGCCGGGCACCTCCGTCAGCTACGGCCGCCGCTTCGTGACCGACCGCCGCACCCGCATGGGCATCCTCGGCATCGGCTATGCGGACGGGCTGCTCCGCGCAAGCTCCGACAAGTGCTCCTACGCGGTTGAGGGCGGCTTCGCCCCTCAGCGCGGCAGCATCTGCATGGATATGTGCATGCTCGACCTGACGGATTTTCCGGCCGTCGAGGTCGGCAGCGAGGTCGAGATATTCGGCGAGAGGAACAGCATATATAAGATCGCCGAGGCGGCGGGCACGATACCGTATGAGCTGCTGTGCTCCGTCTCGAAGCGTGTTCCGAGAGTATACGATATAAACTGAGGCAGTACTTACGACAAGGGGAATGATTTATATGAAGAAAGCCGTCGCTCTTGTGCTCACGCTCTGCATGGCCGTGTCGCTGTGCGGCTGCGCCGTCGAGGAGCTTATAAAGGACACCTCCGAGGAGATCATCCGCGACAATGTTGTCGTCAACAGCACCAACACCGAAATGGCGGAGGCTGTCGCCGAGTTTGCAAACTTCGTGCGCGCCAACCCGTATCCCTGCGGCAACAGAGTGCCGGATGAGAGGCTGATGATAAACGCGGGCATCATCCGCGAATATTCCGAGCACTACGCCAAGGTGACCGCCGCGGGCGGAGAGGGGATAGACAGCGTATATATCTCCTACGGTCAGGCCGTCCTGCGGCTTGAGCAGTACATCGGAGCGGACGAGTTCATTCTCTTTGTCGAGTCGATCGGTGATACGCTGGACACCATAGCGGAGGATGTAGCCGAGAGCAGAGCATACACCGATGCGCGAGAGTACGGCAGCGCCTCCGTGGCGCTTGTAAAGGCGGATAAGCTGTATGACGAGCTTTTGAAAGCCGCCGAGAGCACGGCCTCCTCCGAGCCGGAGCTGCGCGAGCTTATAGGCATTCTCAAAAAGCTTGAGGCTTCGGTAGAGACGGAGATAGACCTTCTGCTTGAGAAGTCATTTATGGACGTGCTTTCTCAGCAGAAGCTATACGATGAGCTGCTTAACGAATGCGGCAAATACGTCGAGCGCGCCGATAAATACGTTGAGGAGATCCTCGCAATAGAGAGCGTTATCGCAGAGCTTTCCGCAAAGCTCAAGTGATTCCCCCGCGGGAGGCGGGCGTGATCGGCCGCAGCGCGCGATATGACCCTCTGTTTGACCGAAGCACCGTAAATACAAGCATCTCAATGTGCATATGCCACGAAATACGCGCCGCAGCAGGCGCGTATTTCGTCATTAGTCACAGTTGCACATCGGCGATATTTCCATTAAAATATTAACATCTTTTTAATTATTTAGTGGTGTAAATGATTGCATTCCTACAGTGAATAATAACCGCGGCGCGGCCACGGATATTATAGAGAAATCCAATAGGAGGAAAACACATGTACAATTTCGCTCTGGCATTCGTTATCTGTGCTGTTGCCTATCTTATAGGTGAAGCCGTGTCCAACGTTACCAAGGCATGGGTGCCTTCCGTTTTCGTAACGGCAGTCGTCATGCTCATCGGTTACTGGACGATTCTCCCCGCAACCGTCATTTCCGATTCCAACCTGATCCCCTTCGGCTCCACCATCGGCATTTATCTGCTTATAACCCATATGGGCACCATCATCTCCCTCAAGCAGCTCGGTGAGCAGTGGAAGACCATCGTCATCTGCCTCGCCGGCCTTGCAGGTATGTGCCTTGCATGCTGGTTCATCTGCATCCCCATCATCGGCAGAGAGTTTGTCGTTGCAGGTCTGCCTCCTCTCACCGGCGGTATCGTTGCTGCTGTCACCATGCAGACTGCCGCAACAGAGAAGGGCCTTGAGGCCGCAGCTCTCTTTGCAATCGCAATGTACTGCGTACAGGGCTTCGCAGGCTACCCCCTCACCGCTGTCTGCCTCCAGCTCGAAGGCAAGAAGCTCCTTAAGAAGTACCGCAGCGGCGAGATCTCCAAGGCTGACATGGACGCCATCAAGAAGGCCAACTCCCTCGAGGCAGGCGAAGCCAACAAGGGCGCCAAGAAGAAGCTCATCCCCGCTATCCCCGAGAAGTGGAACGGCCCCGTCATGGTCCTTCTCAAGCTCGGTATCATCGCTTGGGTCGCAACTCAGCTCGGTACCGTCGCATTCCCCGGCATCGGCAAGATCTCCGGCGCTGTCTGGGCTCTCGTCCTCGGCGTTATCTTCACCAGCCTCGGCTTCCTCGATGTCAACTCCCTCAACAAGGCTAATTCCTACGGCATCATGATGTTCGCTCTTATGATGTACATCTTTGACGGCCTTAAGACCGCTACCCCCGAGATGCTCGGCTCCGTTATCGGCCCCATGCTCCTCCTCATCGTTGTCGGTGTCGCAGGCATGGCTCTGTTCGAGTTCGTTGCGGCAAAGCTCCTGAAGGTTGACTTTGCCCTCGCTCTTGCGAACGGTCTTACCGCTCTCTACGGCTTCCCCCCCAATGCCATCATCACCGAGAACACCTGCAAGGCTCTCGGCCAGGACAAGGACGAGTACGACTTCCTTATGTCCCAGATGTACCCCAGCATGATCGTCGGCGGCTTCACCACCGTTACCATCACCTCCGTCATCATTGCAGGCTTCTTCACGAACCTCTTCTAAGCCGTATTTAAAATCCGCATAACATCTTATCTTGCCGTGCGGCAGTTCTCTGTCGCACGGCGGATGTATATTACCTCAAATCACAAAAGGAAGTGCAAGCTATGGATATTAAGAAAACCGCCCAGAAGTACAGCGATTATATCATCTCCGTCCGCCGTAAGCTACATGAGAACCCCGAGGTCAGCGGCAAGGAATACGAGACGAGCAAGTTCGTCCGCTCCGAGCTCGACAGATTGGGTATCCCGTATGTTATGTGCGGCCTTGAGACCGGCGTTCTCGCAACAATCAAGGGTGCAAAGCCCGGCAAGACCATCCTTCTCCGCGGCGATATGGACGCGCTCACCGTCACCGAGGAAAACGATCTTCCCTTCAAGTCCAAGAATGACGGCGTGATGCACGCCTGCGGTCATGACGGCCACACCGCTATGCTCCTCACGGCTGCCTGCATCCTCAACGATATCAAGGATGAGCTCGAGGGCACAGTAAAGCTTGCCTTCCAGCCCGCAGAGGAGATCGCCGAGGGCGCAAAAGGCATGATAGCAGACGGTGCTCTCGAGGGCGTGGATTCTGTTTTCGGTATCCATCTCTGGAGTCCCGTTCCGTCCGGCAAGGTCGTATGTGCGGCAGGCCCACGCATGGCCTCCGCCGCAGAGTTTGAGATCTGGGTGCAGGGCAAGGGCGGCCACGGTGCCGAGCCTCACGCCTGCATCGACGCCGCGACCTGCTCCGTCGCGATAGTCAGCTCCCTGCAGACGCTCGTCTCCAGAGAGTTCCGCCCGATCGACCCCGCCGTTCTCACGGTCGGCCGCATCGATGTCGGCTCCCGCTGGAACGTCATCGCAGACAAGGGCTATCTCGCAGGTACAACGCGCTGCTTCTCCGAGCGGGTATTTAACGAGTTCCCGGAGAGGATCGAGCGTATCGCCAAGGCTACCGGCGAGGCTTACCGCTGCCAGGTCACGACCAAGTACACCAACATGGTCATGCCCACGGTGAACCATCCCGCCATGGCTGCTCTGTGCGAGGGCGCCGTGAAGAAGATATACGGCGAGGACGGCCTCTATGACTATGACCCCACTATGGGCGGCGAGGACCTCTCCTTCCTCATCTCCGCTGCTCCCGATAAGATGGGTGTGCTCGCGTTCGTCGGTATCGGAAACGAGGCCGCCGGCACTACAGCCTCCCACCACAGCCCCAAATTCATGATCGACGAGGACGCGCTCATGGGCGGTGCCGAGCTCTACTGTCAGGTAGCGGCTGACTTCCTCGCTAAGTAAGCATTCACTCGTAGGACGGCATCCGCCATCTCGCGCAGATGCCGTCTTACTGCGGGTGCAGGTTGGGGCATCGCCCTCCGCAGGGGGAGCGCTGCCCGAGCCCGCAGCAATAAAGAAAAGAGGTATAATTATGGATATAAGAAAAATGGCCGATGAATTCGAGCCCTATATAATCGAGCGCAGAAGATTCTATCACTCCTGCCCCGAGCTGAGCTTCAAGGAATGGGAGACCACCAAGTCCCTCGTCAAGGACGTTGAAGCCCTCGGCTACACCGTTGAGACGTTTGAGGATTATCCCGGCCTCATCGCCACGCTTGACACCGGCAAGCCCGGAAAGACCGTTATGCTCCGCGCCGATATCGATGCTCTGCCCGTTAAGGAGCAGACGGGGCTTGACTTTGCCTCGAAGAATGACGGTGTGATGCACGCCTGCGGCCACGATACGCATATTGCTATGCTCCTTGGCGCGGCGAAGATACTATCCGAGCTTAAGGGCGAGCTTTGCGGCACGGTAAAGCTCATTCTCCAGTCCGGCGAGGAATACGCGGGCGGCTCGCGCTACTATGTGGAGCACGGCTGCCTCAAGGGAGTTGACGCTGTCTTCGGCCTGCACATCTGGGGCACGCTCGAGGCTCCATATCTCTGCGTGGATGCGGGCAAGCGCATGGCCTCCTGCGACAACTTCACCGTAAAGGTCAAGGGTCATCAGACGCACGGCTCGTCCCCGCACCTCGGACACGATGCCATCGTTGCAGCCTCCGCGATAGTCATGGCTCTGCAGACCTTCTCCTCCCGCGTGAATGACCCTCTCAACCCGTTTGTCCTCTCGATAGGCAAGTTCCACGGCGGCAATATCTACAACATCATCTGCGCAGACGTTGAGCTCGTCGGCACGATACGCACCTTCTCGCGTGACCTGCGCAGGAACATGAAGAGCATCCTCGAGGGCATCGTTTCCGGCACCGCCATGGCCTACGGCTGCGAGGCGGAGCTTGAGTTTGACCCGAGAGTTCCCGCCGTTATAAACGACAATGCAGAGCTCAACGAGATTGCGAGAAACGCGGCCGTCAAGCTCTACGGCGAGGAGGGCATCAGAGAGATGGCGCCGCTCATGGGCTCCGAGGACTTCTCTATCCTCTGCGAGGACGTGCCCGGCTTCTTCGGCTTCGTCGGCGCGAAGAACGCGGACAAGGGCATCGTCTATACGAACCACAACGAGCGCTTCACCGCCGATGAGGATTCCCTCAAGCGAGGCTCGGCTCTCACGGCTCAGTTCGCATACGATTTTCTCAACAAGTAATATTCGGCCGTATTCAGCCTTTAAAGGAGATATGTAATATGTTTCAGCAGTTAATGGACAGCATTTACCCGGAGATGGCGGAGCTTCGCGAGGACCTGCATAAGCACCCCGAGCTCTCCTGGAAGGAGACGCGCACCAACGCCGTCATTATCGAAAAGCTTAAAAGCTTCGGCATAGAAGAGATCAAAACCGTCGCAAAGACCGGTGTAGTCGCTCTCATCAGAGGCGGCAAGGGACCCGGCAAGTGCATTGCCATCCGCGCCGATATTGACGCTCTCCCCGTGACCGAGGAGACGGGGCTTGACTTTGCCTCCGAGAACGTCGGCGTGATGCACGCCTGCGGCCACGATATCCATATGGTCAACCTTCTCTCCGCAGCAAAGCTCCTCTGCGAGAATAAGGACAGCTTCTGCGGCACCGTCAAGCTCATCTTCCAGCCCGCTGAGGAGGCCGCCAACGCGAACGATCCCCGCGGCGGCGCATGGTATATGTGCGATGAGGGCGTCATGGAGAACCCGCACGTCGATGCAATCATCGGCATGCACGTTCGCCCGAGCCTTGATAATCCCGGCGTCCTCGGCCTTAAGAAGGGGATAGTGAGCTCCGGCTTTGACGTGTACAGATTCGACGTTCACGGCAAGACGGGTCACGGCTCTCAGCCTCACACCGGCAACGATGCCATCCTCGCGATCAGCCAGCTGATAGTTCTGCTGCAGCAGGTCGTCGCCAGAAATATCGACCCTCTCAAGACTGCCGTTCTCACCATCGGCACGATTTCCGGCGGCACGGCGATAAACATCATCCCCGGCGAGGCCACCTGCGGCGGCGTTTTCCGCTATCTTGACAATGAGTCCGCCGAGGTCATCAAGGAGCATACGTTTGATATCGCAAAGGGCGTTGAGTCCGTTTCCGGCTGCAAGATAGATGTCAAAGCGCTTCGCGGCTACGCCTGCGTGGATAATGATGCCGACCTCGTAGACCTTGCATGCGATGCCATCACCGCCGAGCTCGGCGAGGGCGCAACCGAGATGCTTGACCATCCCGAATCCGGCTCAGAGGACTTCAGCCAGTATTCCATCACCTCAAACGTGCCGAGCGCGTTCATGTGGGTCAACGCCGAGCCGTATACAGACAGCGTTTATCCGCTCCACAGCTCCAAGTGCTGCATGAAGACGGACATAATCAAAAAGTCCGCTCCCGCGATGGCGAGAATGGCCGTCGAGTTCCTCAATAAATAATCAAGACAATGCAAAGCCGTGTCTCCCATCCCGGAGGCACGGCCTTTTTTTAAAATAAGACCCTCCTGCCTTTTGAGCAGGAGGGTCAAGCATATTCTGTTAAGCGTCACACGATGCGCTTTGCGATGTAGCCGCGGTCGGTGTAGTTGCCGGCAAGGTCGGTGATGATGACGCCGGTAGAGGAGGAGGAAGCGTGCACGAACTGGCCGTTTCCGATATAGATACCGACGTGGCCGACGTAGTTCTCGCCGGAGTAGAAGCAGAGTATGTCGCCGGGCTGAAGCTCGCCGGTGACAAGCTCGCCGTTGTAGTTAGCCATATCGTCCGCCACTCTGTAGAGAGAGTAGCCGAAGTTTGCGTAGGTGTAGTATACGAGGCCGGAGCAGTCGAACCCGGTGTCGGGGGACTTGCCGCCCCAGCAGTAGTTATAGCCGACGTACTGCAGCGCGAAGCTTGCTATCTGCGTGCCGAGGTCGGTATTGTTGCTCTGAGGAACGGTTATCTCGCCCTTTGCGACGTAGGAGGAGCAAACGTAGCCTGCAGTGCCGTCGATAACAACGGCCGTCCAGTCGCCGGTGCAGCCGGTGATCGTGAGTGCCTTGCCGTAGCTGTACTCGCCGAGGATGCTGTAGCCGGTGCTCGGACCGGAGCGGAAGCGGACGTTATTGCCCTTTATGTAGCCGACGGTGGACTCGGCAGCGGGGGCGGGGGAGGGAGCGGCCTCCTCCTGCACATCGGCTGTGACGTACCGGCTGTAAACGTAGCCGGACTGTCCGTCAATGATGCACTGTGTCCAATCGCCGGAGGTACCGGTTATAGTGACGGCCTTGCCGCGGTTGTACGTGCCGAGTATGTCATTTCCCGTGCTCGGGCCGGAGCGGAAGCGGACGTAGTCTCCGCATATCGTGCCGGTGGTCTCAGCCGTGGCGGTCACCTCGATAGCCGTGGGGGCGGAGGTGGGAGCAACGGTGGGAGTGGGCGCGGCGGCAGCCTGAGAGGTGCCGAGCGTTATATAGGGAGAGTACACATAACCGGCCTGACCGTCTATCACAACGGCTGTCCAATCGCCGGACGTACCAGTAACCGTTACGGGGGTGCCGGTGTTGTATTCGCCGAGGATAGCGGAATCGGTACCGGGGCCGGAGCGGAAGCGAACGTACATGGCGTTTATCGTGGCCTCGGCAGAGGAGGAAGCGCTCTGCGCGGGGGCAGAGGATGTCACGCTGACGTATCTGGAGGACATAAAGCCCGTCGCTCCGTTGGCAGTGATGCTGTACCAATCGCCGTTTGACATGTCGTTGACCGTGACCTCGGTGCCGTAGGCGAGACAGTCGATAACATCGTAGTTCATGCCCGGACCGGAGCGTAGGTTAACATCGCTTGCCGTGACAACGCCGCTGTCCGCATAGGCGGAGACAACGAGCAGAACGCTCATCGCTGCGGTGATCAGCACGGTCCGTAAGATTTTCCTGCGCATAATAAAAAGTTCCTTTTCTGGTTTATCTGGAGGTGAGCGCGCGATCAAGCCAGACAACTGCTACGTCCATAGCGGAGTAAAGGCTCTCCTTTTCCGTTTTCTTAACTATTCTGTCGCGGAAGCGGATGGAGGAATCCGTGTTCTGAAGCTGAACGGAAACCTTGGTCGCAACGCTGAGATCGCCTATCATTTTAGTGTCGGTGATCTGCATCATGATAATGAAAGGATCGGCAAAGCTGCCGTAATAAATTATGTTATCCTTTCTCTGCAGGGGATGACCCCTGTACTCCAAAGAATTTGCCAAAGAAATGCACCTCCAATAGTGTAATCAAATTGTAACATGATGAGCTTAAAATGTCAATATAAAAATTATGGTAACCATTTAATTATTTTATGCTTCGGGGCTTTTTTTGCGCTCAAGTGGGGGATGATGCGATAAAGTCCGCGGAAAATCGCCGTTCGGGTGTGTTTTTAACCCGCGTTTTCAGCCGCTGCTGCCTCAGCCGCTGCTGCCTCAGCCGCCGCTGCCTCTGCCGCGGCTGCCTCCTCCTCGGCGAGCTTCTCTTCCTCTTCCTGTCTGTCCAGTTCGGCCTGCAGGTCGCCGAACAGACCCGTGTCTCCGCCTAAGTACGGCCATGTGAAGTTCTTGTATTCAAGCCCCTCGTGGACGGGGCCCATGACCTTCTTATAAAGAGAGGCGGCCGGGTTGTTGACGTAGGACATTCTGATGACCTCGGGCGTATCGTACCCGCACCAGATCGCGGCGACGTAGTAGGGTGTGCAGCCGACGAAGTATCTGTCCTTGCTGTCGGTGGTAGTGCCCGTCTTGCCGGCAACGGGCATTTTGCCCCAGAGAGCGGCCTCGTAGCCTGTGCCGCTTTCGACGGCGTTCTGCATCATGTAGGTCATGACGTAGGCTGTGTTTTCCTTGAAGGCCTGAATGGTCTTCGGCTCGTTGTTCAGGATGACGTTGCCGTCGGAATCGGTGACATAGTAGTAGGAGCGCGAGTAGGTGAATGTTCCGCTGTTGACGAACGAGCAGTATGCCTGACACATCTCGCGCACGGTGATGCCGTTCGTGAACTGGCCGAGCGCCATGGGAGCGTAGTCGCAGTCAGCCGCGACGAGGCTCGTAAAGCCGAGGTGATTCGTCAGATAATCGTAAGAGGTGTTCACGCCGATCTTGTCCACTATCTGCGCGGCAACGGTGTTCAGCGAGTACTGCAGGGCCTCATAGATCGTGATGATGCCCATGTGGCCGCCGCTGTCGTTGCTGGGATACCAGCTCGTGCCGGACAGATAAATATCCTCTCCGTCATTGACGAGCGTGGCAGGGGTGAGATAGCCGAGGTCGACCGCGGGGCCGTAGGAGGCGAGCGGCTTGATAGCCGAGCCTGCGGAGCGCTTTGCGAGCGTTGCTCTGTCGAAGCCCCAGTTGCGCGTCTTCTCGCCGACACCGCCGCATATGGCCTTTATGGTGCCGTCATACGGGTCCATGATGACGATGGCGCTCTGAAGCTGCTGGGAGGAGTTCCACGTTGCGGGGATCTGCGTTATATCCGTATATACGGAGTCGACCTTCGCCTGAATATCGGTGTCGAGGCAGCAGTATATCTGATAGCCGCTGTTGTAGATAAGGTGGGTCGCGGCCTCGTAGCTGATGTTCTTCTGAGCCATGAGATCCTGACGCACGTCGGAGATGACCGTCTCCTCGTAGTAGGAGAGGATCTTTTCAACGTAGCCCTCGTCGGCGCTGTGCGCGAAGACGAGCTGCTCGTTCACGGCGTCTATATAGGTGCCGTAGTCGATATAGCCCTGATCGTACATCTCGCGCAGAATCGTCTCCTGACGCTCCTTGTTTGCGCTTTCGCTGTAGAACGGGTCAAACGCGGTGGGCTGGTTTGTTATGCCGACAATCGCGGCGCATTCGGCCAGCGTGAGGTCGGAGACGTTCTTGCCGAAGTAGGTTTGCGCGGCAGTCTGTACGCCCCAGCAGCCCTCGCCGAAGTAGACGGCGTTGAGATACCACTCGATGATCTCCTTCTTGTCGTACTTCTTTTCGAGCTCGAGCGCGCCGAATATCTCCGCGAGCTTACGCTGAACGGTTATATCGTCCTGCCCGGTGACGTTTTTGATCAGCTGCTGAGTGATAGTCGACCCGCCGAAGGAGTTCTGCATCGTGGCGAACATCTTGATAAATGCGCCGGAGGTACGGTACCAGTCAACGCCCTTGTGGTCATAGAAGCGCTTGTCCTCGATGGCAACGAGCGCCTTCTCCATGTACCAGGGGATCTCGTCGTAGTCGACCCAGATCCTATTCTCCTTGCCGGAGAGCGTGTCGAGCTTATCCCACTGTCCCGCGTTGTTCTGCACCCATATCGTGCTTGACTCGTTGAGCTTGTAGTCCTCAAGCGTGATGTCCACGTTGGGGGAGAGGCAGGTCTTGACGTAGTAGGCAAAGATAGTCACGAACAGAAGCCCCGTTATCACAAAAACGAGCAGCACCGTGCATATCGTCTTCAATATCGTGCTCACGGCAACTGACGCCGTATCTACGGTCAGGCTGGCGGTCTTGACCGCTATCTTAGCGGCGACCCTGCCGACGTCGTTTTTATCGGCCTTATTCATATATTTAAGCGACACCTCCATGAAGGTCATCTGAAATGTTGCGGCAGGCAACAATCAAGTCATTATATAACAGTTTGTTATTATAACATAAAACAATAAATAGGTACAGACCTTTTGCAAATTTTTTGCGGTTCAGGCGGCATATTATCGCGCCGACAGGGGAAAGAATATATATAATCTATTACTCGGAGATGTATATATGAAAAAGCTAATAAGGCTCACAGTCCTCATCATCATGCTTTCCGCCGCGGCAGGCTTTGCGCGAGGCGCATATAAAACGCTGGAGAACCGGTCTGCATCGCTGCCCGAGGGGGTGTACGCGCAGCTCCTCAGCGACGGGAAGGACGCCGAGTGCTATCTCGGCGGGAGCGGAGGGTGCATTGCGGTGTTCGCGGATAAGGGCAGGCGGAAAATGCTCAGAGCAACGGATATAGAGCTCTCCGCCCTCAGAGAGGGGGACAGGGCAATGCTCGGCCGCGGCATCCCCGTGCGCGATGAAAAGGCGCTTCTTCAGCTTCTCGAGGACCTCGGTTCGTAAGAATAACACTATTGATTTGTAACCTTCTTTGTTGTACAATATACATGAACCAAGAAAATTCTGGAGGGACAAATATATGAGCGAAGATTTCGGAAGCGATTTTATCACGATAACTGACGATGACGGTCAGGATTTCGAGCTTGAGGTCCTCGATTCGATGGACTATAAGGGCGAGACCTACGTTGCATTTCTCCCCGCAAATATGGACGAAAATGACCCCGATTACGGCATGATCATTCTCCGCTCTGTTATCGATGACAACGGCGACGAGCTGTTCGAGTCCGTCGATGATGACGATGAGCTGAATGATATCTATGAGCACTTCATGGTCCTCCTGTTTGATGACGAGGAGGAAGAGCCCGAGAAATAAGACGGGCGCTTCGAGGAATATGTTCCCGATGGCGGGAATATCATTTACTGAAGACGAAAGACAGCTTCTGCTGTGTGCGTGCTGCCGCATTGCGGCTTCGCGGCTCATTAAACCCACATCTCTTATAAGGGATGCCGAATTGAATCTGCGGATTGCAGGCCTCCCGGCATATGCCGGACGTTGGAAGCAGCGAAACAGAGCTTAGGCGACCCACCTGCCGTATTGTGCAGGTTATAATTGAGCGGGCACGGCACAAGCGGAGCACTCCGTCGGGGAAACCCGGCGGAGTTTTTATATAATTAGGAATCATACCCTATGCACACACCCGCAGGCCGCACCTTCCAAGGGAAGCCTTGGGATGCGGCGGACTCACTCGGCACAGCCTCGTTCATCCCTACGGGGAAACGCCGGTTTTACGCCCGGCCCCGTAGGGACGAGCGCAGCGAGTCCGTAAGGCTTCCCCTTAAGTAAGGGGAAGCTGTCAGCGGAGCTGACTGATGAGGTTATGGTTTCTCTGAAATCTTACCTTTCTGACCTGATCCGCCTCGCTTCGCTCAGCACCTTCCCCTTCCGAAAGGGTAAGGCTCGGCTCCGATTGTCATTGCGTACCGGTGCGCACACCGGTGTGGCAATCCGTTCCTCTTGCGGAGATACGCAGAAAAGGAACGAAAGAACGAGGGATGCGGATTGCCACGACAGTGACGTCGGTCACTGTCTCGCAATGACAGAGTAGGGACGAGCGCAGCGAGTCCGCACCCCGTCCTTTACTTCCCACTGCATTTGAAAAGACCGCCGAGCGATCGTGCTCAGCGGCCTTTGTTATCGTATCTTGCTTATTTACAGCTCCTCAAGCTCCTTGAGGAACAGCGCGCATTCGCCGTCGGACGGGAGGTGCAGTCCACATCTCGGGGAGACGGTAAAGTCCATCACGGCGGGGCCGTCCATCAGGCAGGAGCGCTTGAACTGCTGAGAGAACAGTCTCTTGCAGTAGCTCGTCATCCAGCGGATGAGCTCCTCGCGGGTGAACTCGTTTTTGTAGGCGATCTCCGCGAGGCGAATCGTCTTCGCGGGGCTGAAGCCGCACTGCAGAACGTAGTACGTGAAAAAGTCCTGCAGAGAGTAGGAACCGACGGCGTCCTCGCTCTTCTGAGAGATCATGTCGTCCTGAATAGGCAGAAGCTCGGGCGTTACGGGGCAGTCAAGCACGTCATACAGCGCTGCCTTGAGCACCTTGTCCTCGGTGGTGGCGGCGATATAGCGCACGCCCTCGCGGACATGGGTCTTCGTAAGGCCGAGGTTCACGTCATACATCGAGGTGTGGTCGCCGTTGTAGGTGCACCAGCCGTCTATAAACTCGCTGAGATCCTCCGTGCCGACATCAAGCCCGTTCACCTTGTTGGCGATGTCCATAAGCACCTGCGTGCGCTCGCGTGCCTGCGCGTTTTCAAAGGCTATAGTGTAATCATCGTGAGCGTGGCCGATATCGTCAAAGTGCTGATATACGCTCTTGCCGATGTCGATAACGCGTACCTCGCAGCCGCACTGCTCCGCGACGACTATCGCGTTGGACTTCGTTCTTGAGCTCGTGCCGAAGCAGGGGAGCGTGCACGCTACGACGTTCGTTGCGGGCAGACCCATCTTCTTCACGGCCATCGCGCATACCATCACGCACAGCGTAGAGTCAACGCCGCCGGAGATGCCGACAACGCAGTGGTCAAGCCCGGCGTACTTCATGCGCTTTACAAGGCCGTTTACCTGAATATCGAGCATCCTGCGGCAGAAGGCGGGCATTTTTTCGCTGTCGGCGGGCAGATGCGGGTGCATCCTGTATTTGCGGGTAAGCTCCGTCTCGCAGTCGGCAAACTGCACTGTGCAAAGCTCGTCCGCTCTCACGTCGAACTCGCCGGAGTCGCGGCGGGCGTTTATCAGCAACTGAATGTCAAGCTCGGTGACGGCGAGCGCGTCCTCGCCCTCCTCGCAGGCGAGTATCTCGCCGTTCTCGGCCACCATGCAGAGGCCGGAGTATGTGTTGTCGGTGGTGGATTCGCCTACGCCGGGGCAGGCCATGACGATGCCGGCGATGAGCTTCTTCGAGTCGGCCTTCATTGAAAGCTCCGCCTCTTCGAGAGAATAGACCGTCTGCGGGCAGGAGGCCATGCGGGCGATGACAGTTGCGCCGTCGAGCGCCTCGGTGACGGAGGGAGCCATTACCGCATCCTTGTCAGCACCGATCTCTACTGCGACGCGAAGCCCGGGGATGTTGCCTATCTCAACTGCCTTGCGGGCGGAGAGGCAAGTGTCGCAGCCGTCAAAATCGTAGCCGCCGAACGGCCTCAGAAGCGCGGAATAATCCTCCTCCACGGCGGAGAAGGGCGTCCCGTCAACACATTCGCGCGTGGAGAGGTTGATGATATCACCCATGCAGATCTGAGCCGCCGCGCTGAAAACTCTCGCGCCGAAGGTTACCGGCAGACCGACGATGACGAGCATATCCTTGCCGACCGTCGCCTCAACGACCTTCTTGAGGGCTCTCTTTGCCCCGTCCAGCACGACCTGATGCGTGATGATATCGCCGCAGGTGCAGCCCGTGAGCGTAAGCTCCGGGAAGACAAGGAGCTTCACGCCTCTTTCCTCGGCGCTGTTGATGCACTCGATGACCCTGTCCGCATTATAGTCGGCGTCGGCAACCTTTATAACGGGGGCGGCTGCCGCGACCTTGATGAATCCGTGTCTCATGATAAGCTTCCTTCCTAATGTATTATATCCGTGTATTGTTATTTATCTGTCAATTTCCTCATTAACGCCGTCAGACTGCCGCTGAAAACAGCGACAGCCTGATAACGTATAGATCAAATTAAGCTCAGAACTTTATGCGCTCGGAGATGTAAGCCTTGACCTCGCTGATGGGGATACGGACCTGCTGCATGGAGTCACGCTCGCGGATGGTGACGCAGTGGTCGGCCTCATCGGTCTCGGTGCCGACGGTGTTGAAGTCAAAGGTGATGCAGAAGGGAGTGCCGATCTCGTCCTCGCGGCGGTAGCGCTTGCCGATGGAGCCGGTCTCGTCGTAATCGCACATGAACTCCTTGGAGAGCTCCTGATAGAGCTCCATGGCGGGGCCGGTGAGAATGTCCTTCTTGGAGAGGGGCAGGATAGCGCACTTGAAGGGCGCGAGAGCGGGGTGGAGATGCAGCACGGTGCGCACATCGTCATTGCCCTTCTTGTCCTGACCGACGACCTCCTCGTCATATGCCTCGCAGAGGAACGCGAGAGCGACGCGGTCGCAGCCGAGGGACGGCTCTATAACGTAGGGCACATAGTGCTCGTTGGTATCCTGATCGAAATAGGTGAGATCCTTGCCGGAGGCCTCCTGATGACGGCCGAGGTCGTAATCGGTGCGGTCGGCGATGCCCCACAGCTCGCCCCAATCGGTGAACGGGAAGGCGTATTCTATGTCGGTAGTGGCTCTGGAGTAGAATGCCAGCTCTGCGGGCTCATGGTCGCGCAGGCGGAGGTTCTCCTTCTTGATGCCGAGGGAGAGGAGCCAGTTGGTGCAGTAGTCCTTCCAGTATGCGAACCACTCAAGGTCTGTGCCGGGCTTGCAGAAGAACTCGCACTCCATCTGCTCGAACTCGCGGGTGCGGAATGTGAAGTTGCCCGGAGTTATCTCGTTGCGGAAGGCCTTACCGACCTGGCACACGCCGAACGGGAGCTTTTTGCGCGTGGTGCGCTGGATGTTTGCGAAGTTGACGAAGATGCCCTGCGCCGTCTCGGGGCGGAGGTAGCAGGTAGAGGAGGAGTCCTCGGTGACACCGATAGCTGTCTTGAACATGAGGTTGAACTTGCGGATGGGGGTGAAGTTGTGCTTGCCGCAGACGGGGCACACAACGTCCTCATGCTCTGCGATGAAGGCATCCATCTCGTCAAAGCTCATAGCGTCAACATTCACGTCGGCGTATACGTCACCGATGAGCTTGTCTGCTCTGTGGCGGGCCTTGCAGCTCTTGCAGTCAAGCAGAGGATCGGAGAAGCCGGCAACGTGGCCGGTGGTGATCCATGTCTGGGGGTTCATTATAATAGCGGCATCGAGGCCCACATTGTAGGGGCTTTCCTGAACGAACTTTTTCAGCCATGCCTTTTTGACGTTGTTTTTGAACTCAACGCCGAGGGGGCCGTAGTCCCAGGAGTTGGCGAGGCCGCCGTAGATCTCGCTGCCCGCGAATACGAAGCCGCGGTTCTTGCAGAGAGCAACTATCTTGTCTAAGGTCTTGTCTTCTTTTTTCATTTCCGTTCCTTTCCCACGGCTGGCAGCCGCAGAGATGATATTATTCTCGTCATGTATCTGACGAATTATCAGTATAGCAGATTGGAAAGGCTTTTACAATATAAAGGCGGAAAAACTTTTTTAGGGATATCCGTGCCCGCTTTCAGCCGAGGAGCGCGCCGGAGGCAGGCAGAACGCAAAATAAACGCCGAACGGGAATTTGCTGTTGACAACGTATACTGTTGCCTATAATATGGTTTCAGTATTGATCGAGGGAGGGATATTTATGCGCGTGCTTGTTGCGGAGGATGAGAAGAGGCTCGCTCAGGCTCTGCAGTGCATTCTGAGTGAAAAGAAATATCATGCCGATGTTGTTTACAACGGCGCGGATGCATACGATTATGCCCGTTCCTGCGCGTATGACGTGATCCTGCTCGACGTTATGCTCCCGAAGCTGGACGGGTTCGAGGTCTGCAGGAAGCTCCGCGCGGAGGGCAGCACCGTCCCTATCATCATGCTCACGGCTCGCAGCAGGACGGCCGATAAGGTAGAGGGGTTCAATTCCGGGGCGGACGATTATATGACGAAGCCGTTCGAGCCCGAGGAGCTGCTTGCACGCATCAAGGCACTCACGAGGCGGCGCGGTGCCGTCACGCTCAATACGATGACCTTCGGCGATATATCGTTTGACGAGTCGCTCTCCGAGCTTTCCTGTGGGAGCGAATCAGTCAAGCTGAACTTCAAGGAGGCCGAGCTTCTCAAGCTCTTTATGAGCGCGAGAGGGATGATGTTCTCGAAGGATCGGCTCATAACGAGCGTCTGGGGTGCGGATTCCGACGCTGTTGACAATAACGTCGAGGCGTATATTTCCTTTCTCAGAAGAAAGCTGAAATTTATCGGCTCGCAGGTTATTATCAGAAACTATCAGAAATTGGGATATAGGCTGGAGCTGGATGAAAAAGATAACTGAGATACGCCCCGAGGGCGAGCCCGCCGAAATGATAAAGGCAGTCAAAAGAAAAATAGTTATATCGAGCATGACAGAGGCCTTCGTTATTCTTATGCTCGTGGCGATATTTATCGGCATATATTGCAGAAGCGTCCTTCTCAAAGGAGCCTTTGACGAGATGAGCTATCAGCTGTCAGCCGCCTTTTGGCAGCAGAGCAGCTCCGACACCGCCTTACAAATGTGCGACAAAAACATCGACTACGCTGCAGATATCCCGGTTTACATCGTTGTCTCCGATAATACCTCCGGCGAGACGAAGGTCCTTGCGGAGGAGTTTAACTTTGACGGCAGAGATATCGGCCGCGCGATGGAAGCGGCGCTTTCATCGGGAAAGCTGAGCGGGATCATTAATGGTCAAAACCTCATGTATCACATTCATGTGTACGGGCAGGAAAAGGATATCATCTGCATAGCCTTTGCGGATTACGCGCATTTTATGCTTAATATGCTGATGATATATCTCAATGAGCTGGCCGTTGTTCTTTTCCTCATGCTTGCCGTGCTCTATTTCAGCAGAAGATCGGGGTACTCCGCCGTGAAGCCGATAATGGAGATGTGGCAGAAGCAGGAGCAGTTCATAGCGGACGCTTCCCATGAGCTGAGAACGCCGCTCACGGTCATAAGAGCCAATAACGGCATACTGAGAAACCATGCGGAGGATTCGGTCGCCAGCCAGATGAAGTGGATAGAGAGCACCGAGGCGGAGACGAAAAACCTCGCCGCCCTCGTTGAAGACCTTATCCTTCTCACAAAAAAGGACGGTATCGCCGCGAGCATGGAAAAGGGCATCGATCTGAGCAAGCTCGTTCAGAACGTCTGCCTCAATTTCGATGCCCTCGCTTATGAAAAAAAGATACGCTTTGATTTTACGGTCGAGGACGAGATATACGTCACGGGCAGCGTAAAATGGCTCATGCAGCTCATCACGATACTTGTAGATAACGCTATCAAGTACGAGCCGGAGCGCGGCAGCGTGGAGGTAAAGCTCAGGGAAGAGAGCGGCAAGGCTGTGCTCACCGTTGCAAATATGCGCTCTCATATAGACGAGGAGAACATCCCCCGACTGTTTGACCGCTTCTACCGCACGGATAAGGCGCGTTCGTCGGGCGGCTTCGGCCTCGGCCTGCCGATAGCCAAGAACATAGTCGATTCCCATAACGGCACGGTGAAGGTCGAATCCGGCAAGCTCGAGGGCTGTGCCTTCGTGATATCCCTGCCGGTGGAGAACTACGGCAGAAATTACAAGCTCATATAATAATTAGTTTCTCCCGTGAATACCGCAGCTGTCGGCCCGGTGAGGAAGATGTCCCGCGCCGCGCCATCACGAACGGTCAGCGAAACGGAGAGCTTCCCGCCGGGCATTTCTATAGAAATACCGTCTGCCGAGGCGAGCCCCATCAT
>DCGN01000144.1:5272-8416 GCA_002315275.1 Clostridiales bacterium UBA1777 | reverse complement strand
TCGTAAGGCTGTTCGCCCTGTTAACGAAAAGCTATCTTGCGGCCGGGCTGCTGTCATCCGCGCTGTGCTTTGCCTGCGGAGCTGTGCTTGTTTTTGAGCTCATCCGGCTCGACTCGGGCACTGCCTCCGCCGGAAGAGCGGTGCGGTACATGATGCTCGTGCCCGGGGCGTTCTTCTTCGCAGCACCTATGAGCGAGAGCTTATTCATATTGCTGTGTGCAGCGTGCATTCTCCTCGTGCGGCGCGGGAAATGGTACGCCGGATGTATCGCGGGCGCGTACGCGGCGTTCACAAGATCGCTCGGAATAACGCTGTTCATCCCCGTGTGCTTTGAGCTCGTGCGGCTGTGGGTGACGGGTTACGGCAGGAAGGCTCTGCGCAGGGCTCCCGCTCTGCTCCTTATCCCGCTCGGATTTGCGATGTATCTCGGCGTGAACTATCTTGTGAGCGGGGACGCGTTCAAATTCATGTTCTATCAGAAGGAGCATTGGGGGCAGAGCCTCGGTATGTTCTTCAACACCGCGGCATATCAGCTCAGGGAGGCGCTGTCCTCCTTCGGGAAGAGTCCGAAGCTGTTCTGGGGGCTGTGGCTGCCTAATCTGATAAGCTGTCTTTTCTCGCTCGGCGTGATGCTGTGTGCCGCGAAGAAGCTCCGCTGCGGATATACGGCATGGTTCATCGCGTACTACGCCATCGCGATAGGCGCAACGTGGCTTTTGAGCGCGCCGCGGTATCTATTCACGAGTCTCCCGCTCATAGCGGGGCTTGCCGCCGTGTCCGATAAGCCGAAGGCCGACACCGTGCTCACGGCCGTGCTTCTCCCCTGCTCGGTGATATACCTCGTCTTCTTCGCCCTGCGCTGGCAGGTATGGTAAAAATCAACCCCGGCTTCGTTTCAATTTCCGAAGCCGGGGTTGAATTACAATTATTTCTTTTTGCGGCGCTTTTTGGATGCGCGCGATCTCTTCACGGAGTCGATGACAATAAGCAGCACGATTATCACAACGAGGGCGATAATACCGTAGAGAATGACGTTGAGCTTACCGTCAAGCAGGTCGCTGTCATCCATGATAACGCGGGTGACCTTGTAGCCGCAGACGGAGCACACACCGCTCTTCCAGCCTGAGGCTCCATCCTCCGTCCACTCGAAGGAGTGCTCTGCCTCATCGCACTTCTCGCCAGCCTCGTTTATATACCAGTGCTTTGCATCATCCTTCTCCCAGTCGACGTTCACCTCGGCAGCGGGCTCGGGAGCTTCCGTTGTCTCGGGGGCAGGCTCGGAAGCTGCTGCGGGCTTCTCGGTGGGAGCGGGAGTCTCGGCGGGAGCCTCGGTGGGTTCGGGCGTAGGCTCGGGTGTCGGCTCCGGAGTAGGCTCGGGAGTGGGCTCGGGCGTCGCCGCGGGATCGGCCTTCACATGGATGGTCGCGGCGTAGGAATCCGTTGTGCTCTGGATGCCCTGAAATGTGCTTACAACGCGCCAGCCGTCCATCTCCTTGGGAATGTTTCTGACGAAGAAGTAGCCGTTAGCTCCCTGCTCGGTTTCAACATGGGGAAACTGCTTGTTCATCTCCTCTGCCGACATCCTCATGCCGTTCGGATCGACAAAGCACCATGACTGACCGACAGACTGGGTAGCGGAGGAGACGAAGATCGCGCTGCCTCCGGCCGTGATGGATTCATCCGTGGGCTGCTTCTGAACCGTCGGTGCCCAGGCAACGGCATCTATCATCAGGGATATCGTGACCGTGTTTGCCGCGGCATCGTAGCTGCCGCTTGCGAGGTTGCTGTTTATGTAGCACAGCAGATCGGACGAGACCGTCTTAGAGGGGTCAATGTTAACCACGACGACGGCCTTGTAGGTCTTGTACTCAAACTGGGTCGTGACCTGATCGCCGTTCGTATCATACCACGCGTAGCTCGCGATGGTGCAGCCGGGAGACCCCGTGGCGGGCTTGAGATAATTCACATCCGTCATGGCGACGGGATAAGTGGGCGTAAAGTAAACGTTTATGCGGGAGATGCTTCCGTCGGCATAAGCAGCGCCGATGAGCATTGCGGCGACCGCGAGTATGCAGAGGCCGAAAGCTATCAACCTCTTTATATAGCTATGCAAAACGCACCATCCCCTTATATGTTGTGGTTATATGAACTTATTATAATATCTGTTATTCCCCCCGTCAAGAAAAAATGACACGATTTGTCGATTTTTGCCGCCAAATTTTTAAAAGCTTTTCGGAAATATTGTAATCTTTTAAAAATCTGCTATAATGGCAGGGCAAAAGGCAGGTAAAACAACATGGAACTTATAAAATACAACGCAGGAAAATGCGATATAGCTGTCATCGGCGCAGGCCATGCGGGCATTGAGGCGGCGCTCGCTGCGGCACGCCTCGGGCTTGACACCGTATGCTTCACCGTAAATCTCGACAGCGTGGGCAATATGCCGTGCAACCCCGCCATCGGCGGCACGGCGAAGGGACATCTCGTGCGCGAGCTTGACGCTCTCGGCGGCGAGATGGGCAAGGCGGCCGACCGCGCCTGCATCCAGTACAGAATGCTCAACCGCGGCAAGGGTCCCGCCGTATACTCCCTACGCGCTCAGGCTGACAGACGCAGATATCAGGCCGTGATGAAGCACACTCTCGAGATGCAGGAAAACCTCCGCGTAAAGCAGGCCGAGGTTATAGACATAGGCGTTGAGAACGGGCGCGTTGTATCCGTTTCGACGGCAACGGGCGCGGTATATTCCTGCTCCGCCGCCGTTATAGCCTCCGGCACGTATCTCGACGGGCGCACGATAGTCGGCGAGGTGCTCCGCTCCTCGGGTCCGGACGGGCTCGCCGCCGCCGTTCCGCTCGCGGAGAGACTGCGCGCTCTGGGGCTTGAGATGCGCCGCTTTAAGACAGGCACTCCCCCGCGCGTGAACTCTCGCACGGTGGATTTCTCGAAGATGGAGCTTCAGACGGGCGATGAGGAAATCGAGCCGTTTTCGTTCTCCACGAAGGTCATGCCCGAGAACACAGCCGTCTGCTATCTGACGTATACAAACGAGGAAACTCACAGAATAATCCGCGATAATCTCGACAGAAGCCCCATATACTCCGGCGTTATCGAGGGTGTCGGCCCGCGCTACTGCCCGAGCAT